>DAORNH010000072.1:11485-12574 GCA_035440865.1 Hyphomicrobiaceae bacterium
AGCGTCTCGTGCTCCATGAGAGCCCGCGTGATGGCCTCAAGCTTGTCCTTGTGCGTGTAGATGAGTTCGCGTGCGGTCTGGTAGCCGACGCCGACGATGCGCCGCACCTCCTCGTCGATGACCTTCGCCGTCTCCTCGCTCATGTTCTGGCGCTGGGTGATGGCATGGCCGAGGAACACCTCCTGCTGGTTGTCGGTGTAGCGCAGCGGCCCGAGCTTCTCGCTCATGCCCCACTCGGTCACCATGCGCTTGGCGAGGTCGGTCGCCTGCATGATGTCGTTGGAGGCGCCCGTGTTCAGGTGATCCTCGCCGTAGATGAGCTGCTCGGCGACACGTCCGCCGAAAGTCATGGCAATGCGACTCTCGCACCACTTGCGCGAGTAGCTGAGCTTGTCGCGCTCGGGCAGCGCCATGGTGACGCCGAGGGAGCGACCGCGCGGGATGATGGTCACCTTGTGCAGCGGATCGCTGTGCGGCATCAGCACGTTGACGAGGGCGTGGCCCGCCTCGTGGTAGGCGGTCGCGAGCTTTTCCTCCTCGGTCATGGCCATCGAGCGGCGCTCGGCGCCCATCATGACCTTGTCCTTGGCGTCCTCGAACTCCGACTGCGTGACGATGCGCTTGTTGCGACGCGCGGCAAGGAGCGCTGCTTCGTTCACGAGGTTGGCTAGGTCGGCGCCAGAAAATCCGGGCGTGCCGCGGGCGATGACCTTGGCGTCGACGTCCGGGGCGAGCGGCACCTTGCGCATGTGGACGCGCAGGATCTTCTCGCGGCCGATGACGTCAGGCGCCGGCACTGTGATCTGGCGATCGAAGCGGCCGGGGCGGAGGAGCGCGGGGTCGAGCACGTCGGGCCGATTGGTCGCCGCGATGATGATGATCCCTTCGTTGGCCTCGAAGCCGTCCATCTCGACGAGCAGCTGGTTCAATGTCTGCTCGCGCTCGTCGTTGCCACCGCCGAGGCCCGCGCCGCGATGTCGGCCGACCGCGTCGATCTCGTCGATGAAGATGATGCAGGGCGCGTTCTTCTTGGCCTGCTCGAACATGTCGCGGACGCGGCTGGCGCCGACGCCGACGAACATCTCGACG
>DAORNH010000072.1:12659-13758 GCA_035440865.1 Hyphomicrobiaceae bacterium
CGACGAGCAGGCAGCCGCGCGGGATGCGCCCGCCGAGCCGCTGGAATTTCTGCGGGTCACGAAGGAACTCGACGATCTCCTGGAGGTCGACCTTGGCCTCGTCGACGCCGGCGACGTCCTCGAAGGTGACGCGGCCCTGCCGCTCCGTCAGCAGCTTCGCGCGCGACTTGCCGAAGCCCATCGCCCGGCCGCTGCCAGACTGCATCTGGCGCATGAACAGGAGCCAGATGCCGATGATGAGCAGCATCGGCAGCCACGAAATGAGCGCCGAGAGGAGCCACGGCATGTCCTCGTCCGGCGGACGGGCGGTGAAGCGGATATCCTTCTTGCGGAGCCTCTCGACGAGCTGGGGATCCTCGGGCGCGAACGTCTGGAAGCGCGAGGCGCTGTCACGGTAGACGCCGGAGATACGATTGCCGGTGATGGTGACCTCGGCAACCTTGTCCTGCTCGACGGCGTTGAGGAACTCCGAGTAGCTGACGTCGCCGGCCCGCCGCCCCTGCGGCTGGGTCTGGAACATGTTGTACAAGGCCGCCAGCAGCACCAGGATGATCACCCAGACTGCAAGGTTGCGGAAGTGAGGGGTCATGATCGCCTCATTTTGATCGCACGTCGGTACGATCGGGGAACGCCGTTGTTGCACGGCAATAGGCCATGCCCCGCGGTCTTAGTCAAAATAGGTTGATGCACGCTCTTTGCCAAGGCGACAGGACGAGCCATTCCGGGACCTGTGATGGAATTGGAGGCGGCGTCGATAGCCCAGGAAGAGTGGCACCGGTCGGAACTGCCGAAATCGCAGATTATGGCCCGCTGGCGATCAGGTCTTTTTCTCGATCCGCTGTGCTGCTGCCGGTCCGCCATCGGCATCGGGCTTCGGCTCGGAGAGCTTGTAGAGGTTGCGCAGCAACGCATCGAGACCGCCGCCGGGACCATTGGCGTGAAGGTCGATGCGGCCGACCTTCTCGACGAGCTTCTCCAGGGCCTCGAGCTCCTTTAGCCGAAGCAGCAGCGGGTTGTCGTCCATGAGGCGGGCGGTGTTGAGGAGCGAGCGGGTCGCGGCCGTCTCCTCCTGACGGCGGATCAGGTTCGCTTTGGCGGT
>DAORNH010000072.1:13768-15639 GCA_035440865.1 Hyphomicrobiaceae bacterium
CCTCGACGACCTTGTTCAGGAGCTCGCGCACGTCTCCCGGCAGGATGATGTCCTTGACGCCGATCTCACCCATTGCGCAGCCGAGCTCGCCGACGCGCGGTTGCACATAGGCGCGCACCTCCTTGTCGAGCGTGTCGCGGGCAGCGAGGATCTCGTCAAGCGTGCGGGCGGCGACCGCTTCGCGGATGGCGAATTGGACGTGCTTGTAGATCGTCTGGCCGAGATCGCCGGTCGCCATCATCGCCTTCTCGGCGTCGGCCACCTGAAAGAACGCCGTCAGCGTCACGCGGATGCCGATGCGGTCCTTGGTCAGGATCTCCTGCGCAGTCACCTCGAGGGCCTGCGGGCGCATGTCGAACTTTTGCACTCGGATCGTTCGGCCGACCTGCCAGAAGACGTGACGGCCAGGCGCCAACTGTTCCTCGAGCCGGCCGTCGACGATCAGCAGCGCGCGTTCGTTGGGCTCGACCATCGCCTCGACGATCAGCGGCGTCCGCCAGCCGGCGAGGCGGTCCTGGTAGGGCTTCGTCATGCGCAGCTCGCGGGCCGCATCGACGAGATCGACCGTCACCTCCGTAACCGACGTCCAGAAGGCTCGGATCGAGTTCGGTGTCATGAGCGTGCTGAGCTGGCCATCAAGCGCGATGAGGCCGACCTGTGTCGGGCCGGTCTTCACGATCTCGATGTTCTCCTCGGCAATGCGGGGGTGAAGCCGGCTCAGCATGAGGGCGCGCTCGATCGGAAGCTCCGTGCGCACCACCTTGACGATCTCGCAGGAAAGCTCGCGGCTCGGATCGAAGGCCGAGAAGCGGCCAGGCGGCAGCAGCCGCTCGATCTTGCCGTTGCGCAGCAGAAAGCCGCGCTCGTCGTCCTTCACGGAAACCTTGAACCAGAACATCGGGAACAACTCCAGACGCACGTGCGTGTACCCCAATCGATACGATAGCTACTCAAATCCTGGCTGCTCGCTAGCACAGGTCGCCGGGCTCACTCCACGACTGTGATACGGTCCGCCGCTTGAGCCTGCGGGACCGCGCACTTCCGTCCGACTGCGCATGCAGCCGCCGTGGCGGATGCACCGGGATCGGACCGTCCTGCACAGTCCCGCGGGCGGTATCCACGGCGGCACAGAGCGTCACGTTCGCTGTCGCCTTGCTCTCCCAGCCGGGGCCGGCAGAGGTCGGCGGCTGGAGTTCGCCCGGCTTCCCGCGATGGAAGACCGGTTACAAGCCGGGTGTTCGGGTTTCAATCGAACGGGGACGTTGGAGTCGAACCAACTACAGCAAGCGTTGAAGCTTGAGCTCTACCAATGAGCTAGTCCAGGAGCACCTGAAAGGAATCGAACCTCCTACCTCGGGGGCCAACCCCCGCGCTCTACCACTGAGCTACAGGCGCATGCCCGAAGCGCGGAACACGCCGCCGCAGGGCGGGGCGCGCCAGCCGGGCCTCAGCGAGCCCGGACACATGACGCAAAGGGCAAGCAGACGGTAGTTGTGCGGGTTGCCGGGGTCAAGGCTCGTCGGCCGGAAGGCAGGCGGGGCGGATATTGCAGCGATCCGATTGCGCCGCGGCGGGACTTGAGCGACGCTTGCGCTCACATCGCTCTTCAGGGGAATGCTCATGAGCCCGCGCCACGACTACGACCTCTTCGTCATTGGCGCCGGCTCCGGCGGCGTGCGCGCGGCGCGGATCGCGGCGAGCCATGGCGCGCGCGTCGCAATCGCCGAGGAGTATCGCGTCGGCGGCACCTGCGTGATCCGCGGCTGCGTGCCGAAAAAGCTCCTCGTCTATGCGAGCCGCTTCCACGGCGAGTTCGAGGATGCCAAGGCGTTCGGGTGGACGGTCTGCGGTCCGACGGACCCGTTGCGATC
>DAORNH010000073.1:0-7896 GCA_035440865.1 Hyphomicrobiaceae bacterium
TCATGGTGAAGGACACGAGTTACATGTTCGTGACCGGCCCCGATGTCGTGAAGACGGTGACGAACGAGACGGTGACTGCGGAAGAACTCGGCGGCGCCAAGGTGCACACGACCCGCTCCTCGATCGCCGATCGCGCCTACGAGAACGACGTCGAGGCGATCCTGCAGATGCGGCGCCTCATGGATTTCCTGCCTTCGAGCAACACCTCGGGCGTGCCGCTTCTGCCGACGCGCGACAGCCCCGATCGCGAGGACCGCTCGCTCGACACGCTGATCCCGGACAACCCGAACAAGCCCTACGACATCAAGGAGCTCATCCTTAAGGTCGTGGACGAGGCCGACTTCTTCGAGATCCAGGAGGCGTTCGCGAAGAACATCGTCACGGGCTTTGCGCGCATGGAAGGGCGCACGGTCGGCATCGTCGCCAATCAGCCGATGGTGCTCGCGGGCGTGCTCGACAGCGACGCCTCGAGGAAGGCCGCCCGCTTCGTGCGCTTCTGCGACTGCTTCGAGATCCCGATCGTCACATTCGTCGACGTGCCGGGCTTCCTTCCCGGCACCGCGCAGGAATACGGCGGCCTCATCAAGCACGGCGCCAAGCTGCTGTTCGCCTACTCGGAGGCGACGGTGCCGAAGGTGACCGTGATCACACGCAAGGCCTACGGCGGCGCCTATGACGTGATGAGTTCGAAGCACATCCGCGGCGACATGAACTACGCCTGGCCCTCAGCCGAGATCGCGGTGATGGGGGCCAAGGGCGCGGCCGAGATCCTCTACCGCGCCGAGCTCGGCGATCCGGAAAAGATCAAGGCGCGGATCGATGAATACCAGAAGCGCTTCGCGAACCCCTTCGTCGCGGCCGAGCGCGGCTACATCGACGAGGTGATCCTGCCCCGCGGTACCCGCCGCCGCATCTGCCGCGCCCTCAACATGCTGCGCGAGAAGAAGGTGCAGAACCCATGGAAAAAGCACGATAATATACCGTTGTGAGGGCCCTTGCTGCAACCGCCGGGGCCTCTGCCGCACCGTCACCTGGCGGGGCACGAAACGCCCTGGAAGGCGTCGAAGCAGAGCGAGGATGCTCTGCAGCGATGGCACTTCGCCGGAGGATGCATGCCAAGCTATGTGATCATGCCCGATATTGCGCTGCGGCTTGCAGCCGAAGCTGCCCGGCCGGCCGCATTGGTGCGCCTTCTCGCGCCGACGCTGCTGCGCTCGCATGTGCTGTCCGAACTCTACGCGAGCTTCCGACGGGGCGAAATCACGCGGCGTGAGGCCGACGGGCGCCTCGAAGGCATAAGGCGCCTGAGAATACGCCTGCTCGGCGACCGGGTACTCCAGAAAATGGCGTGGACCATCGCCGATCAGCTCGGCTGGGCTGATACGTTGCAGGCCGAATACCTGGCGCTGGCCAGGATTCAAGCCGATGCCCTCGTGACAACGGACGCCCTCATTGTCAAGGCGGCGCGTGGCATCGTTGCATTGGCGCGCTATGAGGACATTCTGATCGGCCGCTGAGGGCGCCGCCGGGAGATGCTGACGAGGAACGCCATGTCCACGCCGAACGAGCCACTGCGGCGGCGCCGGTTCCTCCGGCTCAGGATCGTCTTCTTCCTGCTGAGCCTGCCACTCGCGTGGTGGGCGGTGACGCGGTTCGGCGGCAGCGCTGCCGGCTACCTCAGATCATATCCGAGCCTCACGGGACCCTGGTTCTGGTTCGCGACGTTCGCCCTTGCCTTCGGCGCCTGGGGCATCTGGCGCCTCGTCAAGCGCAAGTGGGCCCGCGCAAAGGAACTCGCCGGAGAGGCCCGATCCAGGCAACGTTGAGCTGTGAGGCATCGTCGAAGCCAGCGGTCGTCGCGCTGCCGCCATGATCAGGGCATGCGGGCAACATGGATGCGCGGCGCATGTCCTGTCAGGATCTCGAGCACGTACGTGACGGTCATACCGGGCAACAGCTGCGCACTGAAAACGTCCTTCTCCCTGTCGGCCTTCCGCTTCGGCTGGAATCCGACTGAGGCGAACACCGCAGCGATGGCCTCCAGCGGCGCTCCGGTTGCTGCCCTCACCTTGTCAGCGCTGATCTCGAACGTCTGATCCTCACTGCTCGAATTCACGAGCGCAAAAATGAACCACGTCGACTTGAAGCCGCGCGAGAGAGCCGTCACCGTGACCCGCCCGACAGCGCCATCGGCATCTACGGCCGTTTGGGCAACGACTTGGTCGCCGGCGACGTCGATGAGAATGCCGCGCCGCGTGATGTCGAGGCCGCGTTTGGCCTCGGCGGCTACGATCGGAATGGCGGACGTCGCGATAGCGGCCGGTTGCGGCGCCAGCAGCGATGCCATCGACGGGGCTGGTGACGCGGGGAGCGGATCGGGGCGCGTGCGATTGGCCTTCTCGATGAGCGCCCGCGCAAGACTGGCGAAGTCGCCGTTAGGATAGCGGTCGAGGTAGGTCTTCAGGATCGCGGCATCGGCACTGTCCTTCACGCTGTTCCAGAATGCGATTTCGCTCGCGCGCGCCGTGCCAGCATCGCCCGCTGCCCCGCAAGGCCCCGACAGACAAATGCGCTCTGTGAGCGCGCTGTGCTCCCAGGGGACCTGCCGACGCTCGGTTGCCCGCATGACATCGTTGCGCACGCCGATCAACAGGGTTGAGAGGTCCTCGCCCGGCGCGGCAATCCGCTTCACCAGGGCCTCAGCAAAGGGCGAGTTCCGCCCCGTGCCGTCGAGTGCAACGTTGCCCGGTTGGGTCGAGAACGAGATGAGTGTGCCGTGTCCAGCTTCGGCAGCTACGAGCCCGCGGCCGACATCGCCTGATCGCGTGCCCATGGCCCTGGAGAGGTCACGCGCCAGCGGATTGTCGCGGCACGCATCGATAAAGAGCACGTTGGTGCGTGCCTGGTGCTCCATCGCTCGCTGGATGAGATCGAGCCGGACCATCTCGAAATCGATTGCCGTCAACGTCGAGAGTCGGGCGTCTATCGGAACGAGATAGTTCTGGCCAGCGACCTGGAGTCCGTGACCGGCGTAGAAGAACAGCCCGATTTCCGCGCCCGCGAGTGCGTCGGCGAAGGACCGGACCGTCCGCTCCATCTCGACTTTTGTCAGGTTCCGTCCCGCTATGACGCGAAAGCCGATATTCTCGAGTGCCTTGGCAAGGTCCGCGACGTCGCGCAGCGGTGTCGCGAGTGTCGGCGCGTGCTTGTAGCTCGCGTTGCCGATGACGAGTGCGACGCGCCTGTCCTGCGCGCGAGCTTCACTGACCAAGCCTTGCACTGCGCCGTGCAGTAGGCCGACAATGAGGAGGGCGATCATACGATATGCAGCCATGATCCTCCTCGCATATCGCGATCTGACAAACTTGATCCT
Source organism: Hyphomicrobiaceae bacterium (assembly GCA_035440865.1). GTDB lineage: Bacteria > Pseudomonadota > Alphaproteobacteria > Rhizobiales > Hyphomicrobiaceae > DAORNH01. Next base: position 3,374 of record DAORNH010000073.1, read on the forward strand.
ACCGTCGCTCGCCAGTCCCGTTCAGCGTGGCCTCGAGTGCCGCTGCGGCCTCGTCGAAGCGCTGCTCGAGCCAGGGCGAGAGACCGCGCGTTCCGTTGGCGACAGAGCGCGCCCAGGCGAGGTACTCGCGGCGGCGCTCGAGCGACCAGCCCGAGGGTGGCGACACGCGCATGGAGCGCAAGTTCGACGTCTTGTCGGCGAGCTTCAGGAGCCGCGCCCGCTCGCTCTTCTTCGGCGTCAGCTCGATCTGCAGGCGCTTCCTCTCGGCCTTCGGCAGTGTCTTGTCGTCCGAGACTTCGCCGACCACGGCCGCGACCTCCTCGCCGAAGAGACGCTGAAGCTCATCGACGCTGACGCCCTGATCCTCGACGACGTCGTGCAAGAGGGCTGCCGCGACGAGGTGCGGGTCTTCTCCACGCGTGGCCAGCCCGACGAGATCGGCGACCTCGGCCAGATGATTGATGTAGGGCTCGCCGGCATCGCCCTTGCGACGCTGACTCGCATGATGCTCCGAGGCAAACGCCAGGGCCTGCACAATCAGAAGCACATCGCCGCGCGCGCTCAACGGCTTACCTCATCCGCGCGTTGATCGCGTCGAGTGCCTTGGAGCCCGGGCAGAGCTCGGCGACCGGGATCGCATTTAGCGGGCGGCTGTCCGTCGTCAGCACGTCGTGGAGGTCGTGCTCGACCGGATTGAGATAGAGGAGGCCCGTGACGATCTCGCCCTTCTTGGCACTGGCACGGATTGCCGAGATGGCTGCGTCGTTGTCGCGGACATCATGGCGGCCGTCCAACTTCTGGAGGATCAGGCGCGAGCCGTCGTGCAGCGTGACCGAGGTCGAGGTGCCTTCGTCATAGCTCACCGTGATCTCCTCCTTGGGCTCGACATAGTCGAGCGGCTTCTCGGAGGCGAGATTGTGGGCGCGGACGTAGTTGAAGCTCTTGGTCGATTCGTTGTGGTTGTTAAAGGTGACGCACGGGCTGATCACGTCCAGAAAGGCGAAGCCCTTGTAGGAGATCGCGGCCTTGATGAGCGGGATCAGCTGCTTCTTGTCGCCCGAGAACGAGCGGGCGACGAAGCCGGCGCCGAGCTGGATCGCCATCTGGCAGAGGTCGATCGCGTCGAACGGGTTCGTCTCGCCTTTCTTGGAGGGCGAGGACTTGTCGTTGGTCGCGGAGAACTGGCCCTTGGTGAGGCCATAGCAGCCGTTGTTCTCGACGATGTAGGTCATGTTGAGCTTGCGGCGGACGGCGTGGGCGAACTGGCCGAGGCCGATCGATGCCGTATCGCCATCGCCGGAGACGCCGATGTAGACGAGGTCGCGGTTTGCCATGTTGGCGCCGGTCGTCACCGACGGCATGCGGCCGTGCACCGAATTGAAGCCGTGGCTCTTGCCGAGGAAGTAGGTCGGCGTCTTCGACGAGCAGCCGATGCCGGAGATCTTGGCGATACGGTGGGCGGGCAGAGAGAGCTCGTAGCAGGCCTCGATGATGGCGGCCGTGATCGAATCGTGCCCGCAGCCTGCGCAGAGCGTCGACATCGAGCCTTCGTAGTCGCGATGCGTGAGGCCGAGTTCGTTGCGCTGCAACGCCGGATGGTGGGCGGACGGCTTTGCGATGTAGGACATGAACGGCGGTCTCCAGGCGGTATCGGGTGTGTTGTGCGGGCTTATTCGATCGGCGTCCAGCGGTAGATCAGCCTGAGCGGGATAGCGGCGTTGATCGCGCTCAGCTGCAGTGTCGCATCAAGCCCCTTGAGGGTTCGGGCACGCCATTGGTCGGCGCGGTCGTAGCAGGTGACCTCGGCGGACTTGGTCGCCACGGTCACGTAGTGCCGGCAGTTGGGGATGCTCGCATAGACGCGGCGGCGCCAGGCCTGGTCGGCCTTTGTGTTCGATTGGGAAAGGACCTCGAAGACGGCCAAGGCATCGTCCGTCGTCGCCGCATCCACGACCGGTCGCGACTGCACGTAGACATCCGGTTGAGGCAGACTATGTGGCGAGTTCGGCACGTGCGTGCCAATACCCATGAGGGGGATCCAAGTTGCGGCTTCGGCAATCTTCCGTTCACTCAGGGCGAACAGAATGTTGCCTGCGATGACCTGATGCCACTGTGTCGGCGATGGGTTCATGACTGCCGCACCTTCGATCAGCTCCCACTTTTCGCCATCGGGGCGCTGTTCGTAGAAGGCGAGGAACTCCTCGACCGTCATCTGATCGGCTTCGGCGAGCTTGGTTGGCATGGGCGGCTCCTTCGCTCACCTCACTCGGCGGCCGCGGCCTTCTTGGGGCGCACGAGACGGAGCACCGCATCACGCACGAACGCCGCCGTCGTCGGCATGCCGTTGTAGTCGAGGGTCGCGACGAGTTTCTCTGCCGGCACGCCCGCCTCGATGATGAGCAGCTGGCGCATCTGCGCATCGCGGTTCTGCTCGACGACGAGGATGCGGTCGTGCGCGGCACAGAAGTCCTTCACCTCCTGGCTGAACGGGAAGGCCTTCAAACGCAGCGCGTTGATCTGGATGCCGTCCCGGGCGAGGAGATCAAGGCCCTCGCGCACGGCGGGCTCGGTCGCGCCGAAGTAGATGAGTCCGGTCTTGCCGGCCTTGTCGCGGATATCGATCTCGGGCTTCGGCACGAGCGTTGCCGCGGTGTCGAACTTCCGGCGGATGCGGTCGAGGACGCGGGCATGAACGCGTCCGTCCTCGGTGTAGCGGGCGTACTCGTCGTGGCTCGTGCCGCGGGTGAAGAACGAGCCCATGCTCGGATGTGTGCCGGGGAGCGTGCGATAGGGAATCGCGTCGCCGTCGACGTCGAGATAGCGGCCCCACTCCTTGCCGTGCCGGCCCTTGAAGCCCTCGAGTGTCTCGGCAGTCAGCACCTTGCCACGGTCGTGGGTGTAGCTATCGTCCCACTGAAGCGCATCGGTGACCCAGTCATTCATGCCGATGTCGAGGTCCGACATCACCATGACAGGTGTCTGCAGGCGCTCGGCAAGATCGAACGCGGCGGCACTCATCGAGAAGCATTCTGTCGGATTGGCGGGGAACAGAAGCACGTGCTTGGTGTCGCCGTGGCTCGCATAGGCCGTCGAGACGATGTCGGGCTGGCCGGTCCGCGTCGGCATGCCGGTCGATGGGCCGCCCCGCTGCACGTTATAGAGCACGACCGGGATCTCGGCGAAGTAGGCGAGCCCCAAAAACTCGCCCATGAGCGAGACGCCCGGCCCCGAGGTCGCAGTGAATGAGCGCGCACCGTTCCAGCCGCCGCCGATGGCAACGCCGATGGCCGCGAGCTCGTCCTCGGCCTGAACGATCGCGTAGAGGCGCTTGCCGTCCTTCACGCGGAGGCGGCGCGCGTGCTTCTCGAAGGACTCGGCGAGCGAGGTCGACGGCGTGATGGGGTACCAGGCGCAGACCGAGGCACCTGCGTAGACCGCGCCAAGGCCTGCCGCCTCGTTGCCGGTCATCATGATCTTGCCCTTGGCGCCCGTGGCGTGGCGGACGCGGATGGGCAGGGGCGCGGTAAAATTCTCGCGAGCGTAGGAGCGGCCGAGCTCGAGCGCCTCCATATTGGCGGCAACTAAGCGCTCCTTGCCCTTCAGCTGATCGCTGACGACGCCCTTGGCGACGTCCATATCGATGTCGAGCAGCGCTGCCAGCGCGCCGACGTAGATGATGTTCTTCATCAGCTGGCGCTGGCGCGGGTCCGGCCATCTCTTTGCGCAGATTTGCGCAATCGGGATGCCGAGCACCTGGATGTCGGCGCGGGGCCACACGCGGGGCATGCTCGAGTCGTAGAGCAGGTAGCCGCCGGGCACGACTGCCGCCACGTCCTCCGTGTAACTCTGCGGGTTCATGGCGACCATGAGGTCGATGCCGTCGCGCCGGGCGATATAGCCGGCTTCCGAGACGCGCACCTCATACCAGGTGGCAAGGCCCTGGATATTCGACGGAAAGATGTTCTTCGCCGAGACGGGGATGCCCATCCGGAACAGGGTTTTCGCGAAAATCGTGTTGGCAGAGGCGGAGCCCGAGCCGTTGACTGTCGCGAACTTGACGACGAAATCGTTGATGCCGCTCATCGTACCTTGAGACCTCGGGGTTTGCTCACTGCCCGCATTGGGGTGCTTCGTCACGAATTGCGCCCGATGAGGCGCTGCATGCGTTTGCGGATCGGACCGCCGTCCCCTTTGGCCTGCTCCGCCTCGTTGGCTTCCTCGAACTCGGCGTCGAAGGCCTGCTCGTCGAGGACGGCTGTCGTGGCAGGCTTGGTGTCGGCCGGCGTGCCTGCGCCGTGGGTCGCGAGCGTGGCGACGTATTCGAGCGCCACCTCGATGTGATTGGCGAACGCTTCAGCGTCTATCGGACTCACCTCAACCTCGAAGCCAGAGAGGTCGTCATTGAACTCCGTCGCGGCCTTGTCGACCAGCGAGTTGAAGAGGCCGGCATCCCATTCGCCGTCGCTACCTGCGACCTGCGTGTGGAGCTTCTCCAGGGCCGCGATTACGGCAGCAAGGCGAGG
>DAORNH010000073.1:7946-15458 GCA_035440865.1 Hyphomicrobiaceae bacterium
CACCTCAGGTAGGCATTGTGATGGGCGTGGCACGCTTTTGCGGCCTGCGTCTCGGCATAGAAGAACTTCTGCATGTCCCAGGCGCCGGTCGGGCAGCGTTCGGCGCAGAGGCCGCAGTGCAGGCAGACATCCTCGTCCTTTGCCATGATGCGCCCGGTGCCGGGGAGGGCCTCGGAGACGTAGAGATCCTGGCTTGCATTCAGTGCCGGCACGCGGAGTGCCTTACGCAGCTCCGGCTCCGGCGCATTGTCGATGAAATTGATGCAATCGACTGGGCAGATGTCCATGCAGGCATCGCATTCGATGCAGAGCTTCGGCGCGAACACCGTCTGCACGTCGCAGTTGAGGCAGCGCTCGACCTCCTTGGCGGCGATCTGGTCGTCGAAGCCGAGCTCGACCTCCAACTTGAGGTTGCGCTTTGAGGCGGCGAGGTCGGCGTGACGCACATCCTGGCGATGGGCGCCGTCGTAATTGTTCGAATACGACCATTCGTGAATGCCCATCTTCTGCGAGACGAGCGTGAAGCCGGGCTTCGGACGCTCGGTCACGGGGCGGCCCTGGCAGAAGGCATCGATGGAGATCGCGGCCTGGTGGCCGTGGGCGACGGCCCAGATGATGTTCTCGGGCCCCCAGGCGGCATCGCCGCCGAAGAAGACACCCGGCCTGCTCGACATGAAGGTCAACTTGTCGACCTTTGGCATGTCCCACTCGCCGAACTCGACGCCGATGTCGCGCTCGATCCAGGGGAAGGCATTCTCCTGACCGATTGCCATCAGTACGTCGTCGCAGGGGATGGTAACCGTCTCGCCAGTGCCCTTGAGCTGCGGGCGGCCCTTGGCATCGGCGCCGGTCTCGATCTGCTTCTCGAACGTGACGCCAGTCAGTCGGCCACCCTCGACGACGAAGGCCTTCGGCGCGTGATTGTCGAGGATCGGGATGCCCTCGTGCTCGGCGTCCTTCAGCTCCCACTCGGAGGCCTTCATGACGCGGCGCGGCGAGCGGACGGTCACCGTGACGCTCTCGGCGCCGAGGCGGAGCGCCGTCCGGCAACAGTCCATTGCGGTGTTGCCGCCGCCGATAACGATGACGCGGCGGCCGACCTTCTCGGCGTGGCCGAATGCGACCGAGGTCAGCCAGTCGATGCCGATGTGGATGTTCTTCGCCGCTTCCTTGCGGCCGGGGATCGAGAGATCCTTGCCCTTGGGAGCGCCGGTGCCGACGAAGACGGCATCGAAGCCCTCGCCGAGCAGTGCCTTCAAGCTCTTGACCTCGACGCCGAAGCGATGCTCGACGCCAAAGCCCAGGATGCGGTCCACCTCCTCGTCGAGCACCGTCGCCGGAAGGCGGAACGAGGGGATATTCGTGCGCATCAGGCCGCCGGCCTTCGGGTCCTTCTCGATGAGCGTGACGTGGTAGCCGAGCGGGGCGAGGTCGCGCGCGACGGTGAGCGAGGCCGGGCCGCCGCCGACCAACGCGACGCGCTTGCCGTTCCGCGCCTTCGGAATCTCCGGCATGAAGGCATCGACCTCGCCCTTGTAGTCGGCGGCGACACGCTTCAGGCGGCAGATGGCGACTGGTTCGGCGTTCTTGCGGCTCGGGTCTTTCGCATTGGGCTCGTCGCCTGTCTGGATGCGTCCGCGGCGGCAGGCCGGTTCGCATGGGCGATCGCAGACGCGGCCGAGAATGCCCGGGAAGACGTTGCTCTCCCAGTTGAGCATGTAGGCTGCCGCGTAGCGGCCCTGAGCGATCAGGCGGATGTACTCCGGCACCGGCGTGTGGGCCGGGCAGGCACATTGGCAATCCACGACCTTGTGGAAGTAGCTCGGATCCTTGATGTCCGTCGGGGTCATGCCCGATCGGGGCCGCCCGCCCGGCGAGCCGCCGCCACTGCGATCTGCGATGTCACGCGCTGTCATTTCGCCTCGTCTCCGCCCGGGTGATCCACTGCATCTCAGTGCAGTATTGGCCCGGCCGCCATCCCTAGACACGACATACCTAGACCACACTAGGTTGCCGCCACATCGATCGTCGCCGTCGAGGTTGCGATCGATGCCCGCGCTTGCGTGGACGCACGTCTCGCGTGACCCGCCACTCGCTTCGGGCGTCGTGCCACTTCTATAGAGGTTGGCCGTTTCCTCGCCAAGTCCGGCTTTGGATATACCGCTTGCGAGTTGTGAAATGACGACACGGCCGTGCCCTCGCTGCGTAGCGCGGTTCCCGGCCCGGGCACGGCCGCGGCCGATGGTGGGCCATCGACCGCACCGTCATATGCGGTTCACGTCCCAGCGTTAACGAGCCATCAAGACCACGTCGTCGATCTGAAGTCTACCAGCACGAGGACTGCAATGTCGAACAATGATCATTCACGCGATGCACTCACGCGGGCGCAACAAGCAGAAGAGGCCGAGAACAAGGGCAGCAACGACAGCCCCAACCCGACCATGGGCGATGTGATCGCGGCCCGCTGGACCCGGCGCGATCTGATGCACGGTTTGCTCGCCGTCTCGGCCATCACAGTGACCGTGTCGCCCCTCGCCCTTGCGAGCGCGAGCCGCGCGCGTGCGCAATCGCCGAACAGCACGCCGAACTTCAATTTCCGCGAGTTGAGCGCAGGCTCGGACGAGAAGCACCATGTCGCCGAGGGCTATGACAGCGACATCCTGATCCGCTGGGGCGACCCCGTGCTGCCAGGTGCGCCTGCGTTCGATCCGACCCGCCAGACCGCCGCGGCCCAGGCCCGCCAGTTCGGCTACAACAACGACTATCTCGGTTTCCTGCCGCTCGGCGGCAAGAGCGACCATGGCCTGCTCGTCGTCAATCACGAGTACACGAACGAGGAGCTGATGTTCCCTGGCCTCGGACGCCAGGACGCCGCCAAGAAGTTCGCCGGCATGACGAAGGAACTCGTCGAGATCGAGATGATGGCCCACGGCGGCTCCGTCCTCGAGGTGAAGCGCGTCAATGGCCGCTGGCAAGTCGTCGCCGACAGCAAGTACGCGCGCCGGATCACGGCCGAGACCGAGATGAGGGTTTCCGGCCCCGCCGCGGGACACGAGCGCATGCGCACCAACGCCGATCCGACCGGCACCAAGGTGCACGGCATGCTCAACAACTGTGCCGGCGCCATGACCCCCTGGGGCACCTGGCTTACCTGCGAGGAGAACTTCAACGGCTACTTCTGGGGCAAGGCCGCGGCCGAGGCCGGCCCCGACGCCAAGCAACTCAAGCGCTACGGCGCTCCCGGCGAGTGGTATGCCTGGGGCCGCTGGTTCGATCGCTTCGATGTTGCGAAGGAGCCGAACGAGGTCAATCGCTTCGGCTGGGTCGTGGAGATCGACCCGACCGACCCCAACTCGGTGCCGGTGAAGCGCACGGCCCTCGGCCGCTTCAAGCACGAGGGCGCCGCCAACATCGTCAACCGCGACGGCCGTTTCGTCGTCTATCAGGGTGACGACGAGCGCTTCGACTACGTCTACAAGTTCGTGACCGAGGGCCGCGTCGACACCGCCAACAAGGCTGCCAACCGCGACCTCCTCGACAAGGGCACGCTCTACGTCGCACGCTACAACCCGGATGGAACGGGCGTGTGGCTGCCGCTCGTCCACGGTGAGGGGCCGCTCACGGCGGCGAACGGCTTCAAGTCGCAGGCCGACGTGGTCATCTGGCCGCGCCTTGCCTCCGACCTCCTCGGCGCGACCAAGATGGACCGGCCGGAGGATGTCGAGGCGAACCCGAAGACCAACAAGGTCTATGTGCTGCTGACCAACAACTCGCGGCGCAAGGCGAACGAAGTCGACCCGGCCAACCCGCGCGGCCCGAACCGCTTCGGTCACATCATCGAGATGCTGCCCGAGGGCGGCGACCACGCCTCGACCAAGTTCACGTGGAACATCCTCGTGAAGTGCGGCGATCCCGCGATCGCCGACGTCGGCGCGACCTTCCACGCCGCGACGACCAAGGACGGCTGGTTCGGCATGCCGGACAATTGCGCGATCGATGCACAGGGCCGCCTCTGGATTGCGACCGACGGCAACGCACCAAGTAAGACCGGTCGCGCCGATGGCTTGTGGGGCGTAGAGACCGAGGGGGCCGCGCGCGCGACCTCGAAGCTCTTCTTCCGCTGCCCGAACGGGGCAGAGTTGTGCGGGCCGGAGTTCACGCCCGACCTCGAATCGCTGTTCGTTGCGGTGCAACATCCCGGCGAAGCCGACGAGGGGGACGCCAACGCGGCGCCTGCCACCTTCGAGAAACCGGCGACGCGCTGGCCCGACTTCAAGCCGGACATGCCACCGCGTCCGTCGATCGTTGCCATCACCAAGCGCGGCGGCGGCAAGATCGCGACCTGATGCGACGCACGAGCCGATGAGGCCAGTGGAATTTTCCCGGGCAAGCCGCTAGGCTTGCCCGAGAGCGTTTCAGGCAAGCGGACGTCCAATGAAGCTCAAGCTGCACCACCTCAATCTCGCCACCACCGACGTGCCGGGCATGAACAGCTTCTGGCGAGACATCCTCGGCATGACCACCGAACCGACCATGGGGCAGGGCAACCTCGACCCCAATGTCCGCTCGCGCGTCGAGTTCGTAACCGACGGGGGTACGCAGTTCCACCTGACCGAGCGCGATCTCGGCTTCGGCTTCCGGGCCGGCCAGGCGGTGAACCCGATGGAGCGCGGACACATCGCGTTCCGCACGGACGACATCGCCACCTTCAAGAAGCGGCTCGAGGAGAAGGGCATCCCCTATTCCGACTATGGTCCGTGAAGGGCTGGCAGCAGATATTCTTCTATGATCCGGCAGGCCATATCATCGAGGTGCACCAGGCACCTGAATAAGTGGCGGGCAGTGAGGAGACGGGCTGTTGGGCTTGATGAGCGTCAGTCGCAGACCATGGATCGCGCTCTGGGCGGCCATCACCCTTGCCGTGCCGGCCACGCTTCAGGCCCAGGAGCCGCCGGCCAGCATCGGGCTCAAGGAGGTCCAGGTCACGGCCGGCGGTAAGTCGGCACGGGTCCGGTACAAGCACTATCCGGCGCCCGGCTCCACGGATGCGATCATCTACCTGCACGGCGATCTTCCCAACGAGGAGATGCGCAAGGCCGGCAAGGACGAGGCATTCCTCAAGTACTTCAACCTGATCGAGAAGCGGCTGCAGAAGTTCTCGGCCGAGCGCAAGTTGCAGACCGTCATGATCGCTCGGCCCGGCTACATCTGGTCGAGCGGAGATGCCCGCGAGCGGCGCACCGAGCTCCACTATCGGTGGATTCGCGAAGCGATCGTCGCCATCGTCGGCGAGCTGCGGATCGAGCGCTATGCACTCGCCGGGCAATCGGGTGGGTCGACGGCAGCGGCCATGGTCGTCGCCCTCGGCGATACGGCGACGCCGTGCGTCATCCTCGGCTCAGGTGGCTACTCGTGGATCGCGACGAGCCGGCATCAGAACCGCGTTTTCGATCGCCGCCCCTTGACGGCGGAGGAAGAGGCGAGGGGCATGTCGCGCGTCGCCGATCCCATCCAGCGGGTGAGGGACATTGCGGTCATCCCGGCGCGGCGTTTCGTGCTACTGGCCGACCCGCGCGACAAGCGCACCCCGTTCGCGGCCCAGGTCGAGTTCTGGTCTGCGCTCCGCGGGCGCGGCCATGATGCCAAGCTCGTCGTGCGCGCGGCGTCAGGCGCGGAATTCCACTCGATGTCGAACCACGCGATGTCGGCGGCCGAGACCTGCCTCGCGGAGACGCGGTCGCAACCGAGGTGGCCGGCGCCGATGATCGACGGGCCCGCCAAAGAATAATAGCACTCCCGACGTCGCGCCTGAACGTCCCGTGAACAATCAGCAGGGCCGCCGCCGATTCGCACTCTCGCAGGCACAACTGCCTCCCAAAGGCCTGCAACGGCCGTTGTCTCGCCCTGGGAGGCCTCACCATGCGTCTCTATCTCGGATTGGCCGCCGCCGCCGCTCTCCTCGGGATCAGTTCCGCGAGTGCTGCCGAGCCGCCTGCCAAGGCCGGGCTTGAGGCGATCGCGGTCGAGGCCAACGGCGCCAAGGGCGTAGTCCGCTACAAGCATTTCCCGGTCGCCGGCAAGCGCGAGGCGATCATCTATCTGCACGGCGACTTGCCGCCGAAAGCAGCCAACGGCGATTCGACGGATGAGGACCTGCGCATCCTGCAGTCGATCGAGCGCCGTCTGAGATCCTTCAGCGCCGACCGACTCGTGCCGACCGTCATGATCGCGCGCCCGGGCTACCTCTGGTCGAGCGGCGACCCGGAAGAGCGCCATTCGAAGACCCACAACAAGTGGATCCGCGATGCCATCGAGGGTGTCGTGACGCGCCTCGGCATCGAGCGCTATGCGCTTGTCGGCCAGTCCGGCGGATCGACGGCGATCGCGCTCACCTTGCCGATCGGCGAGCGGCAGAGTCCGTGCGTCGTGCTCGGGTCGGGGAGCTTCTCCTGGATCAAGACGGCGCGGCACCAGTCGCGGATGTTCAACATGCGGCCGATCACGCGGGCGATCGAGCGCCAGATCGAGTCGCGTGACCCGGCGCCAATCGGGACGGTCACGGAGATCCCCGTCGTCGAGGGCCGTCGCATCATCGTGCTCGGCGACCCGCGCGATTGGCGGACACCATTCGCGGCCCAGGTCGAGTACTGGGCGGCCATGCGCGATCGCGGCCACGAGGCGATCTTCATGGTCAAGGAGGCCTTCGACAAGGAGCGTCACGGCATGTCGGGCGAGGCCATGACCGCCGGCGAGCGCTGCCTCAACGAGACGCGGCCGGACGAGGCGCCGGCAGCCGTGACACCCGCGCCCGCCAACCATGCTTCGGGTGCGCGGCCGCACGCTTGAGGCGCTTGCCGATCGGGTTCGAAATCAAGGCTTCAGGCGCCACACCGCCGCGCGCTTGATCTCGGCGTCCTCGAGCTCGCGCGTGACGGGCACGTTGTACTCCGCGACGGGCACGAACCGGTGGCGGGGGAAGTAGCTCCGCATCGGATCACCGACGAGCACGGTGGCGCCGGCAGCGCTTGCTGCCGTGACGAAGGCGAGCACCCGTTCAGCCAGAGTGCGCTCGTAGAAGAGATCGCCGACGAGCACGAGACCGAACGCCCCGGGCGGCGTGTCGAGGAGGTCGGCCGTGGTCGTCTCGAGGGCGACGCCGTTGGCCGCGGCATTGACGGCAGCCGCGGCTGCGGAGAAGGCATCCGGATCGGCCGAAAGCGCATGCCGGGCGCCCGCCTTCATCGCGGCGATTGCGGCGAGCCCCGATCCCGCGCCGAGATCGAGCGTCGCGCAGCCGCGCGCCACTTCGGGGTGGTCGAGAACGTAGCGCGCCAGCGCCTGACCGCCGGCCCAGGCAAAGGCCCAGAACGGCGGCGGGACGTTCAGCTCGCCGAGCTCCTCCTCCGTCTTCTGCCAGATGGCGAGGCTCTCCTCGGCAAGGTGGAGCCGGACCTCCGGCACGAGCGGGGGCGCGAGCAGCAGCACCGCCTGGTCGGGCATCGAGAACGCCGC
>DAORNH010000074.1:0-507 GCA_035440865.1 Hyphomicrobiaceae bacterium
TCTGAAGGGTGATTAATAAACTCAATTGCACGCCGATGTCCAGCAGGTCCCGCGCGACGCAGCGGCGGCTCTGGCAGAACCGTCGGAGGCAGCATGAGGCTTGTTGACGCGCTGCTTTCCTCGCTGGGTGCCATTCGCGCGCATGCCCTGCGCTCGGTGCTGACCATGCTCGATGCGCGCGGCGGCGGCTCCGGCGCGGCCATCGGCATGCATGAGGACGGTCAGTCGGACTACTCAAGCGGCAGCCCGGGAAGCTCCGGGAGTAGCTTTGGCGCGACCTCGAGCAGTCCACCCAGGCGCTCGCCTGGAGCTGGCAGCGGTAGCTCTTCCCGCCCCGTCGACAAGAAGCTCGACGACGAGATCCCGTTCTGACGTCCTAGCCCGATCGTTTCCGTCGGGAGGCGGCCAGAGGCGATTGGCCAGGGTCAACATTCAACGACGTAGTCTTGCTTCGTCGAGGCACCAAGCCGCGACATGGCCATTGCCTGGCGAATGCCAGGCGATACC
>DAORNH010000074.1:532-11368 GCA_035440865.1 Hyphomicrobiaceae bacterium
TTGCGTGGCCCCTGATGTATGCTCCAGATCAAGCGCGATGTGCGGCGGTCGACTACGGTCTGCTGCACAATCCGGGCGGATGTCGGCAGGGAGCGGAGCGAGATGGCCACCATGAAGCGCGAGATGACGTTGGTGGGGTTCCTGCAGGCGCAGAACTGCTCGAACTACGTCGGCTCATGGCGTCATCCGTCGACGGCCACTGATTTCCTGACGCCGGAGTACTACCAGCGCATCGCCCGCACGCTCGAGTATGGCAAGTTCCACGTATCGTTCTTCGACGACCGCCTCGCGATGCCCGACATTCTCGGCAACGATCATGCCGAGGCCGTGCGCAACGGCGTCCGCGTCGTCAAGATGGACCCGATGACCATTCTCACGTGCATGGGAATGGCGACCGAGCGCCTCGGCCTCGGCTGCACCTACTCGACAACCTACTATGAGCCGTTCCACGTGGCCCGCGCCTTCTCGACGTTCGACCTCATGGTCCGTGGCCGCGGCGCCTGGAACGTCGTCACCTCGCTCAACAATTCCGAGGCCCTGAACTTCAGTCAGGCCGAGCATCCCGAGCATGATCTGCGCTACGACAAGGCCGACGAGTTCATGGAAGTCGTGCTCGGCCACTGGGACAGCTGGGCCGACGATGCCATCGTCGCCGACAAGACGAGCGGGCTGTTCGCCCATGCAGAGAAGGTGCGCCGCCTCGACCACAAGGGGCGATGGTTCCGGTCCAAGGGCCCGTTCACGGTGCCGCGCTCGCCCCAAGGCCGCCCGGTCCTCATCCAGGCCGGCCAGTCGGGTCGCGGGCAGAAATTCGCAGGCCGGTGGGGCGAGCTTATCTTCGTCGTCTTCCCCAACCTGGAGCTCGGCAAGAAGGGCTATCAGACCTACAAGGACACGATCGCGGGGCTGGGCCGTGATCCGGCGAGCGTGAAGCTCGCGCCTGCGGTCTACTGCATCACGGGCGAGACCAAGACTATGGCTGAGGATAAGCGCGCGCTGATCGACAGCCTCGCCAAGCCCGTTGACGCACTCGCGTTGCTCTCGGAGGTTCTCAACTTCGATTTCGCCTCGCGGCCCATGGACGAGCCGCTCTCGGACGCCGACGTGAAGTCAATGAGCGGGCTTCGCGCCATCATCGATCGTGTGGCAACGCTCTCCGGCAAGACGAAGCCGACGATTCGCGACTTCGTCCAGTTCTCGAACCGAGGCACCATCCGCGAGTTCCCGTGCTTCGTCGGCACGCCGAAGGACGTCGCCGACCAGATGGAGCAGTGGTTCACCGCGCCCGCCTGCGACGGCTTCGTGATTGCGGCCACCCATCTGCCGGGCGGCTACGAGGACTTCGTTCGCCTGGTCGTACCTGAGCTGCAGCGCCGTGGCCTGCACCAGAAGGACTACAAGGGGAGCACGCTGCGCGAGAACCTCGGCCTGCCCAGAGCGGAGATCGACGATTGGCGCGCGAGCTGACGAGCGCACGTCGCACCGTCACGTGTGGCGTCTCGTGTGGCGGCTCGTGTGGCGGCTCGTGTGGCGGGGCGACCCAATTTGCATCGTTGCCCTACATCTGCAACCATTGCCACGCACGGCCCAGGTCTGGGACTGGATGTGTCGGCTGAAGGCCTCGGATCGCCGCCTTCGGAGCTGTCCGCCGGGGCGACGAGACCTGTAGGACGCGTCGTGAACGCGCTCCCGCGAGTGTCAGTGCGTGTGTCAGCGACGAGCCTCCGAAACCATAAGGAAGGCCTCTAAATTGCGCAGATAGTGGTTGCATCTGAAGTGCTATTTTCGTAGATTGACGTCCTGAATGCCGCTTATTTGTGGGAGTCGGCACATGCCGGGTGCTGCCAAGACAGGCGAAACGACCAGCGAAGCCCTGGGCGCACGAACCAAGTGCACGCTCGACGAGCGTCTCTCGCTTTCAAGCCTGCCGGAAGTCATCACAGATCCAGCGATCCCGCGGCCGCCGATGCCCAGCGAGATCCTCTCCTACATCAACGACCACCTCATCGAGCTCAAGCATCTCGCAGACAGTTTGAGAGCGGTGCCGCTCGCCGAGGCGATCGATGCCGCTCAAAATGAGGCGTTTCGGGCGGCGGTCATGCAAAAGCTTTTGAAGCGCTGACGGCCGGAGACCGTGTGTCGCGGGCGCCGTCCGCAAGCCCCGTGTCCGGCCAAACACTCGAACATGAAGGACAGGGACCACGCAGGACTGGGAATACGCCGGTCCGGCGCTAACACTAAGCGGCGCGGAGCGACACGAGGCCACCGCCCTGGCGGTCAATTCGGCCCGCCAGCGACAACTCGAGCAGAACGATCTGCAGGTCGCGCGCCGCGAGCCCCGTTGCCCGAGCAAGCTCATCGATGCCGACCGGTGCCGGACCGAGCGCCGCGACCACTTTCTCTCGCGCGTCGTCGTCCGGGAATGGCTCCGGTGAGGGCGCTCGGTCAGCCATATGCCGCCGCCCGCTCGGCACCTCGTGACCGTCTGGCTCGTCGGACAGCCCGATGGAGGGCCTGAGATCGGACAGGATGTCGTGGGCGCTCGTCACCAACGTGGCGCCGGACTTGATCAACTGGTTGGTGCCTTCCGCCCGCGGGTCGAGCGGGTGGCCGGGCGCCGCGTAGACCTGTCGACCCTGCTCGTTGGCGAGCCGTGCCGTGATGAGCGACCCCGACCGTCGAGCTGCCTCGACGATGACGACCGCGCGCGCCACGCCCGAAATGATGCGGTTGCGCCGCGGAAAATCCTGGCCGCGGGGAGCATAGCCCGGTGGCAGCTCGGCAATCAGGCAACCCTCCTCGGCAATCCGCGCCTGCAGGTCCGCATTTTCAGGTGGATAGGCGACATCCACGCCGCCCGCGAGCACGGCGACCGTTCCCGTCGAAAGCGCAGCTGCATGGGCAGCTGCATCGATGCCGCGAGCGAGACCCGAGACGACGATCAGTCCGGCGCGGCCGAGCGCCTCTGACCATTGCCGCGCCAGCGAATGGCCGGCCGCCGAGCAGTTGCGGGAGCCGACAATGGCGATGGCCGGTCTCGACAGCAGCTCTTTTCGACCCTTGAGGTAGAGCATCGGCGGCGGCACCTCGAGGCTCGCGAGCGCCATCGGATAGCCGGGCTCGATCGTGAACACGATTTCCGCGCCGACCCGCCGCGCCGCCTGCAGCTGCGCCTCGGCGCGATCCCTCGGACAGACGCGGACCGAGCGCTTTCCGCCTCGGCCGGCAAGGCGCGGGAGAGCCTCGAGCGCAGGCGCCGCTCCGCCGAAGAGGTTGATCAGCTCGCGAAAGGCGACCGGTCCGACGTTCTCGCTCAAGGCGAGACGCAGACAGGCGAGCCGCTGCGCGTCGTCGAGCGGCGCCAGCGGCAACGGCGCGCGCATGGGACCTTCAGGCCTTTGCACCAATGCGGCTCTCCTCGCCATTGAGCAGCCGGCGGATGTTCTCCCTGTGCTTCCAGAAAATCAGGATCGCCATCAGAACTGACGCCGCGATCGGAACCGGGCTCGTCGACGTCGCGATGACGAGCCCGGTGACCGCGACCGTCGCGATCAATGCCGAGAGCGACGAGTATCGTGTCATCGCGGCAACGATCAGCCAGACGACCGCAAATGCCGCCGCCGCCGGCCAGTAGATGCCGATCAGAACGCCGATGAAGGTCGCCACCCCCTTCCCGCCGCGAAACCCGAGCCACACCGGAAACATGTGCCCGGCGATTGCGCCGAGCCCGGCGGCCCAGTAAGCGCTCTGCGCCAGTGCTACCCTTGCCGCGTCACTCGGCATGCCGCCGAGGAGGAACCATCTGAGTGCGAGGAGCGTCGCGAGGATGGCGGCTGTTCCTTTCAACGCATCGAGGACCAAGGTGGCAGCGGCCAACCCCTTGTTGCCGGTCCTCAAGACATTGGTCGCACCGATGTTGCCGGAGCCGATCTTGCGCACGTCGCCGAGCCCGGCCGCCCGCGTGAGGATGAGCCCGAACGGGATCGAGCCGAAGACGTACCCGATCAGGAACGTGACCAGAAGCGGCCACAAGTAGATCGATCCCATCGACGCCCCCGTCCCATCGCATTCACCGCCGCGCCGCCTTCCGCGTCAGCCCTGCAGGCCCAGCAATCAACCGCGCCCACCCGACGCATACTCATACACCATATGGCCGCCGACCATGGTGCGCAGAACCCGCCCCTGCATTTTGCTCTCGTCGAACGGCGAGTTCTTCGAGCGCGCCTTGATCAACGCCTTGTCCACCACCCAGGGTTGGCCGGGATCGACGACAATCAGGTCCGCGGGCGCGCCCTTCTCAAGTCGGCCGCCGGGCAACCCGAAAAGCCGCGCCGGATTGATCGTCATCGATTTGAGAAGCGTCGCAAGGCTCAGGTCGTCGCTATGAACCAGGCGGAGCGCCGCGGTGAGAAGGGTTTCGAGGCCGATCGCGCCATCCGCCGCCTCCGCGAACGGGCGCCGCTTGACGTCGACGTCCTGCGGATCGTGGCTCGAGACGATGAGGTCGATATCGCCGTCGGCAATACCGCGCACCATGGCCCGTCGGTCCTCCTCCGACCGCAGCGGCGGCCGGACCTTGAAGAACGTCCGATAGGGCCCGATGTCGTTCTCGTTGAGCGTCAGATGATTGATAGATACCGCGGCCGTGACCGGAAGCCCTTGCGCTTTTGCACGCTTCAGGACCTCGAGGGAGGTCGCCGTGCTGATCGAGGCGGCGTGATAGCGCCCGCCCGTCATCTCGACGAGGCGGACGTCACGCTCGAGCACGATCGTCTCCGCAAGACGGTGCGCTCCCGGCAGGCCGAGCCGAGCCGACAGCTCGCCCGAGTTCATTGCCGAGCCTTCGCTGAGCCAGGGATCCTCGGTGTGGTGCACGATGAGCGCGCCGAAATCCTTGGCATATAGCAGCACGTTGCGCATCACCCGCGTGCTCGAAATGCTCGATTTGCCGTTCGTGAAGGCGACGGCGCCGGCCCTCTGCATGAGGCCGATCTCGGTCATCTCCTCGCCACGGAGCCCCTTGGTCACGGCCGCCATGATGTGCACATTGACGCTGGCATTGTCGCGCCCTCGTCGCTGGATGTAGTCGACTAGCGCGACCTCGTCGATGACAGGCGCCGTATCCGGCATGCAGATGATGGTCGTCACGCCGCCGGCGGCCGCCGCCTGGCTCGCGGTGCGCAGGGTCTCGCGGTGCTCCTGACCCGGTTCCCCGGTGAACACCTGAGCGTCGATCAGTCCGGGGCAGAGAACGTGACCGAGGCAGTCGACAATCGTCGCGCCTTCCCCTCCGTTGTGGCGAAACTTTGTACCGAGATCGGCGATCGCGCCGTTGCGGACGAGGACACCGCCGAGTTCGTCGCGGCCCGAGGCCGGATCAATCACGCGGGCGTTGATGAAGACCGTTGCTGCCGGCGTACCCGGGACTGGCTTGACCATTGGGCGCCTCATCGGTTCGGCAGGTGACGCGCGAGGGCCTCGAGCACCGCCATGCGCACGGCGACGCCCATCTCCACCTGATCGCGAATGACGCTTCGCGAGTGGTCCGCGATCGTCGATGCAATCTCGACACCCCGGTTCATCGGTCCTGGATGCATGATCAGCGCATCGGCCTTGGCGCGCCCGAGCTTCTCGTGATCGAGGCCGAAGAAATGGAAGTACTCGCGTGTCGACGGGACGAAGCGTCCACCCTGCATGCGCTCGCGTTGCAACCGCAGCATCATGATGATATCGCAGCCGTCGAGGCCCTTGGACATGTCAGTATAGACTTCGCAGCCGAGCCGATCGGCCTGCGGCGGCAGCAGCGTCGATGGCGCGATCAGGCGGACCCGCGCGCCGAGCGTGTTTAGGACGTTGATGTTCGAGCGGGCAACCCGCGAGTGCAGCACGTCGCCGCAGATGGCAACCGTCAGCCCCTGAATGCGGCCCTTGGCGCGGCGGATCGTCAGCGCGTCGAGCAGAGCTTGTGTGGGGTGCTGGTGTGCGCCGTCGCCGGCATTGATGACGGAGCAGTCGATCTTCTGGGAGAGCAGCTCGACGGCGCCGGCTGCATGGTGGCGCACCACGATGATGTCTGGCCGCATCGCGTTGAGTGTCATCGCCGTATCGATCAGCGTCTCGCCCTTCTGCATGGACGAAGTCGCGACGTTCATGTTCATGACGTCGGCGCCGAGCCGCTTGCCGGCGAGCTCGAACGAGCTCTGCGTGCGCGTCGAGGCCTCGAAGAACAGATTGATTAGCGTACGTCCTCTGAGGACGTCGCGCTTTTTGTTGATCTGTCGGTTGGTCTCGGCGGCCTTGTCGGCGAGGTCGAGAAGCGATGTGATCTCCGCGGCCGACAGCCCCTCGCATGTGAGGAGGTGGCGGCGGGGGAAACCGGAGAGGTGCGTGAGGGTGCTCATTAAAGGCGCACTCATAGGCCGATCGCACGCACAGCGCAACAGCCCCGGCAGATTTGTCATTTACCGAGGTGCCGCGGCTCAAGCGTACCGCGTGCTCAACGATGAAGGCACGATCGCCACTCATGAACTTGGCCTCACAGCAGTCTCAGCTGTCCGTGCCGCTCGCTCAGCGGCCTCTCGAAAAGATCCGTCCGAAGCTTGAGCGAGCGCTCGTCGAGGCCAAGCCTGCGCGAAGCGAGCCTGAAACGGGTCCCGATCTGTTCAGCAAAGGGTCCAGTGCCTCGCTGCCGCGTTCCGAAGGCCGACACGTAATCACGTCCCCCGTGCATGGAGCGGAGCACCGAGATGACCCTGGCCGCGCGGTCCGGAAAGGCTTCGGAGAGCCACTCGCGGAAGAGCTCCTTGAGCTCGAGGGGGAGGCGCAGGAGCACGTAGCCTGCATCCGTCGCCCCCGCTCCCCGTGCCTCGGCGAGGATCGCTTCGATCTCGCTGTCGTTGATGGCCGGAACGATCGGCGCCATCATCACGGTGACGGGGATGCCGGCCGCGGCGAGCGACCGGATGGTATCCACGCGTCGCCCGGGCGTTGCCGCCCGCGGCTCCATGCGCCTTGCCACATCCCGATCGAGGGTCGTCAGCGAAATCGCCACCTTGGCGAGCCCTTTCGCCGCCATCGGAGCCAGGATGTCAATGTCGCGCAGCACCAGTGCCGACTTGGTGACGATCCCGACCGGATGATTGGTCCGCGACAGGACCTCGAGCACCGAGCGCGTGATGCGTCGCTCCCGCTCGATCGGCTGGTAGACGTCAGTGACCGCTCCGAGCGCGATGGTCTTGCAGAGGTAGCCCGGCCTCGCGAGCTCGCGCTCGAGTACCTCCGCCGCATTCACCTTGGCGTAGAGCCTGGTCTCGAAATCGAGCCCCGGCGAGTGGCCGAGGTAGGCGTGCGTCGGTCGTGCATAACAATAGCTGCAGCCATGTTCGCAGCCCCGGTAGGGATTGATCGACTGGTCGAAGCTAATGTCGGGGCTGTCGTTGGTCGAAATGATGGATTTCGCCTGCTCAATCGCGACTTCGGTCTTGAAGGCGGCCAGTCCCTCCAGCGAGCCCCAGCCGTCGTCGAAGCTTTCGCGCGCCGTCCGCTCGAAGCGACCCGATGCGTTGCTCAAAGCGCCTCGCCCGCGCCTTAGATCCACAGCCACCCGCGCAGTCGCTGTTTCCTCATTTGGCTCCGTCGCATCCTTCATGTCGGCCATCCGGTCGTAACGAGAACATAAAGAGATCACGACAATAAGAACAATGCAAGAACTTTCATCGCCGCCGCACGACAAGCCCGTCGCCGCGTGCAATCGCGTGACAGGCCCGCCGTCATCGGGCACAGCAGGAGCGGAGCACCAGCAGCCGGCCGGGCCATGACCGACATCGCAACGCGCGTCTACAGCCACACCTGGAAGATCGATCCGATCGTGCGCTCGGTGCTCGACACCGATTTCTACAAGCTATTGATGACGCAGACGATCTTCCGGCGGCACCGGCAGCGCCGCGTGACCTTCGGACTGATCAACCGGACACAGAGCGTGCCGCTCGCCCGCCTCATAGACGAGGGGGCACTGCGCGAGCAGCTCGACCACATCCGATCGCTCTCCCTGTCGCGCGGCGAGAGCACCTGGCTCCGCGGCAACACATTCTACGGCAAGCGGCAGATGTTCTCGCCCGAGTTCATCGGCTGGCTCGAGGAGTTCCGATTCCCGCCTTACAATCTCGAGCGGCGCGGCGATCAATACGAGCTGACCTTCGAGGGGTCTTGGGTCGAGACGACGATGTGGGAGATCCCGGCGCTCGCCGTGATCATGGAGCTGCGTTCGCGTGCGGTGCTGAAAGACCTCGGCAAGTTCGAACTGCAGGTCCTCTATGCGCGCGGAATGGCCCGCGTCTGGGAGAAAATCGAGCGCTTGAAACAAATTGCCGGCCTTCGCATCGCCGATTTCGGAACGCGTCGGCGGCACGGCTTTCTCTGGCAGGACTGGTGTGTGCAGGCAATGCAGGAGGGCCTGCCGTCGTCGTTCCTCGGCACATCGAACTGCCTGATCGCGCTCCGCCGCGAAGTCGAGGCGATCGGCACCAATGCGCATGAGCTGCCGATGGTCTACGCGGCGATCGCCGAGACGGAGCAACAGCTCTCGGCATCACCTTACCAGGTGCTCGCCGACTGGCAGCAGGACTACGATGGCAATCTGCGCATCATCCTGCCCGATACGTTCGGCTCGGACGGCTTTCTCGCGCATGCGCCGGACTGGGTGTCGCTCTGGACCGGCATGCGCATCGACAGCGGCGATCCGATCGAGGGCGGCGAGAGGGCGATCGCCTGGTGGCGGGCGCGCGGCCAGGATCCGGCGACGAAGCTCCTGATCTTCTCCGACGGCCTCGACGTTGCCGAGATCGAGGCCATCTCGGCGCACTTCAAGGACCGCGTCCGCCTCGGCTTCGGCTGGGGCACGCTGCTCACCAATGATTTCCGCAGCCTCGTGGCGGGGCGCCAGCTCGATCCGTTCTCGCTCGTATGCAAGGTCGTCAGTGCCGACGGACGCCCTGCGATCAAGCTTTCCGACAACCCGACCAAGGCCATGGGACCGACGGGCGAGATCGCCCGCTACCGGCGCGTGTTCTCGGCCGAGACCGGCCGCGCGATCCCGGTTACCGTTTGATCTCGGGCTCGATGAGGTCGTCGCCGAGCCCATGCCGGCCCTGCCTATCCTCGATCTCGACGATCCAGATGTCGTCGTCGAAGCGACGTTCGGCGGTCAGCAGGTCGTCGATCTCCCTCTCAGGCTGATCGACGCGGCGCGCCTCGAAGCGCCGTTCGGATGCAGCCTCGATCATCCCGGCCATCGCCGGCCCATAGAGAGAGGCCGTGCCGTCGAGCCGGGCGACCTTGATCCAGATCGCCCCGCCGCGGTCATCGCCGCGCTTCACAATGAACGCGCCCAGACCGGTCGCCGAGCGCTGACGCACATAGGCCTTGACCCAGAGCTCGGAGGGAATACGCACGCTGCTCAGGCTCCGTTTCGGCACTCCGTTTCGGCACCCCTGCCGAGATTTCAGGCTCGTCCCGCCGCATGAATCGGCGCTTGCCACGTCGGTCGCGTTTGACAATGGCCTCGCACTGATCCCATTCTCGATCGTCGATTTCAAGCGTTGCGAATGGACGGGGCTACCCCGGGCGCGGCGCAGTCGAAGGGAGAGGACGATGGGACTGACGCGACGAGGCCTACTCGCCGTGGCGGGCAGCATTGCCGCTGCCGCCATTTCGGCTCAGGCACCTCCGGTGATGGCGCAGCAGAAAGTGCTGCGCGTGGTGATGCACTCCGACCTCAAGATCGTCGATCCGATCTGGACGACGGCCTACATCACCCGCAACCACGGCTACATGATCTATGACGTGCTCTTCGCGCTTGACGCCAAGGGCGAGATCCAGCCGCAAATGGTCGACAAGTACGAGGTATCGGCCGACAAGCTCTCCTACACCTTTACGCTGCGCGACGGGCTCACCTGGCACGACGGCAAGCCGGTGACAGGCGAGGACTGCATCGCCTCGATCAAGCGGTGGGGCGCAAAGGACGCCACGGGCCAGAAGCTCATGACCTTCGTCGCTGGCTTCGAGGCTGTCGACGCCAAGACGTTCCGCATCAAGTTGAAGGAGCCGACGGGCCTCGTGCTGGTCGGCCTCTCCAAGCCGTCGTCGTCCGTTCCCTTCATGATGCCGAAGCGCGTCGCCGACACCGACCCCAATAAGCAGATCGAGGACTTCACCGGCTCCGGCCCGTTCGTCTTCAAGAACGACGAGTGGAAGCCCGGCGACAAGGTCGTCTACGTCAAATTCGACAAGTACGTCCCGCGCAAGGAGCCGGCCTCGGGCCTCGCTGGCGGCAAGATCGTCTACGTCGACCGCGTCGAGTGGCGCGCCATCTCGGACCACCAGCAGGCGGTCAATGCGCTGCTTGCCGGTGAGATCGACCTCATCGAGAGCCCGCCGCACGAGCTCTACGAACTCATCAAGAAGGACAGCAAAGTCGCGCTGTTCAGCTGGAACACGATCGGCAACCAGTACACCTTCCGTCCGAACTGGCTCGCCAAGCCCTTCGACAACCCGAAGATCAGGAAGGCGCTCTGGTACGCCTTCAACCAGGAGGATTTCCTGAAGGCGGTCATCGGTGATCCCGAATACTACAAGGTGTGCAAGGCCTTCTTCGTCTGCGGCACGCCGATGGCCTCCGAGAAGGGCATGGACGGATTGCTCGAATCGAACTTCGTGAAGGCGCGCGAGCTCCTGAAGGAGGCCGGCTACGACGGCACGCCGATCGTGCTCATGCATTCGACGGACCTCCAGGTGCTGACGAACCTGGCGCCGGTCGCCAAGCAGCTCATGGAGAAGGCG
>DAORNH010000074.1:11429-15414 GCA_035440865.1 Hyphomicrobiaceae bacterium
CGCCGAGCGCGGGCGGCTGGCATGCCTTCCTCACCTCGTGGGTGGCAGCGGACATCATGAACCCGGTGATGGCCGGCTACTTCAATTCGGCCTGCGACAAGGCGCTGTTCGGCTGGCCCTGCGACCCCGAGATGGAGAAGCTCCGCGACGCGTTCGCGCGCGAGACCGATCCGGCAAAGCTCAAGGCGATCGCCGAAGCCGTGCAGGTGCGCGCCACTGAGATGACGAGCCACATCCACCTCGGCCAGTGGTACAGCGCCGGCGCGCATCGCAAGTCGATCAGTGGCTGGCTCGCGACGCCCGTTCCGGTGCTCTGGAACATCAAGCGCGCCGATTGATGTCGGATGGGGCGCGCCGCGGCGGCTGGCACGAAGCGGGCCGACCCGCCTTTGAGCACATTCGGCATTCGAGGGACACTGAGCGGCGAGCGACCGAACGGCATCCGGGTAAGCGTATGGCCCTCTACATCCTCCGACGCCTGCTGGCGACGATCCCGGTGATGCTGATCGTCGCCATTCTTGTCTTCCTCATGCTGCGCCTCTCGCCTGCCGATCCTGCCGCGATCATTGCGGGCGATGCGGCAACTGCCGAGGACGTTGAGCGCATCCGCGCCAAGCTCGGCCTCGACCGGAATATGTTCAGCCAGTTCTTCATCTGGCTCGGCTCGATCCTCACCGGCGATTTCGGCGAGAGCTTCTTCTACAAGCAGCGCGTCACGCAGCTCATCGGCGACCGTATCGGCCCGACGCTCGCGCTCTCGACCTTCACGATCGTCATCGCGGTGCTGGTCGCCGTGCCACTCGGCGTCGTCGCGGCCTACAAGCAGGGCAGCTGGATCGATCGCCTCGTCATGGGCTTCTCGGTGCTCGGATTCTCGGTTCCGGTCTTCGTGACGGGCTACATCCTGATCTTCGTCTTCGCCATCTGGCTGAACCTGCTCCCCGTGCAAGGCTACCAGCCGATCTCGGAAGGCGTCGGCGGCTTCGTCTACAAGCTCGTCCTGCCGGCGGTGACTCTGAGCGTCGTCTACATCGCGCTCATCGCCCGCATGACGCGCACCAGCATGCTCGAGGTGCTCTCGGAGGACTACGTTCGCACCGCGCGCGCCAAGGGCCAGATCGAGCGCAAAGTGCTGTTCCGGCATGCGCTGCGCAACGCCGCCGTGCCGATCGTCACCATCATCGGCCTCGGCGTCGCGCTGCTCATCGGCGGGGCGGTCGTGACGGAATCGATCTACACCATCCCGGGCCTCGGCAACCTCACCGTCGGCGCCGTGCTCGCCCGCGACTATCCCGTGATCCAGGCCGTGATCCTGCTCTTTTCATTCGCCTACGTGATGATCAACCTCGCGGTCGACATCATCTACACGCTGCTCGATCCGAGGATCCGCTATTGACCGTCACGAGCCCAGCGCCCGAGGCCGATGCCGCCGCCCCGCGGGCTACGACAGCGAGAAAGCTCGCGCGCCACCCGAACGTCGTGGTCGGCAGCATCATCGTCATGCTGATCGCGCTTCTCGGCCTGTTCGCGCCGCTGCTCGGCACCACCGACCCGGTTCTCAACAATCCCTCGTTCAAGCTGAAGAAGCCCGGCGCCGAGGCGACCATCCGCAACGACGACGGCACCAAGTCGACCTACGTTCACAAGCTCGGTACCGACAGCCTCGGCCGTGACGTGTGGAGCCGCATCGCCTACGGTGCGCGCGTCTCGCTGATGGTCGGCGTCTCGGTTGCCGTACTCTCGATTAGCATCGGCCTCGTCATCGGCCTTGTCGCCGGCTACATCCGCTGGCTGGATTTCATCATCATGCGCATCATGGATGGCTTGATGGCGATCCCTGCGATCCTGCTCGCCATCGCGCTCGTCTCGCTGTTCCGCAGGGGAAGCGGCCTCCTCCCCGTCATCATCGCCATCGTCGTCCCCGACATTCCGCGCGTCGTCCGCCTCGTGCGCTCCGTTGTGCTTTCGGTGCGCGAGGAGCCCTATGTCGAGGCCGCCGTCATCTCGGGGACGCCGACAGCCAAGCTGATCGTCCGCCACATCCTGCCGAACACCGTTTCGCCGCTCATCGTGCAGGGCACTTTCATCGCGGCCGGCGCGATCCTCGTCGAAGCCGTCCTCTCCTTCCTCGGCATCGGCGTCTCGCCCGACACCCCGACCTGGGGAAACATCATGGCTGACGGGCGGACCTATTTCCGCATCCATCCGCACCTTATCCTCTATCCGGGAATCGTGCTCGCGCTCACCGTGCTCGCCGTCAACATGCTCGGCGATGGCCTCCGCGATACGCTCGATCCCAAGATGGAGCGACGGGTATGAGCACGACTGCGCCCGGTCCCAATACGGCCTCGACCACTGCCCCGATTCTCGAGGTCACCGGCCTCTCAGTCAGCCTGCCGAAAGGCAGCGACCGGCGCTTCGCCATCGAGGACGCCTCGTTCTCGGTCGGGCGCGGAGAGATCGTGTGCGTCGTCGGCGAGTCGGGCTCCGGCAAGTCCGTCACCGCGCAGGCCATCATGGGCCTCCTGCCCAAGGGCCAGCTCGCGATCACGGCCGGCTCCATCCGCCTCCTCGGCGAGGAGACCGCGCAGAACTCCCAGGCCGAGTACCGGGCGCTGCGCGGCACGCGCATGGCGATGGTATTCCAGGAGCCGATGACGGCGCTCAATCCGGTCGAGCGCGTCGGCGACCAGATTGCCGAGGTCTTGGAAATTCACACACCCCTCTCGGCCGGCGAACGCCGCCAGCGCGTCCTCGATATCATGCGCGCGGTGCACCTCCCCGATCCCGAGCAGATGATCGACGCCTACCCGCACCAGCTCTCTGGCGGCCAGCGCCAGCGCATCATGATCGCGGCAGCCCTGATCCTCGATCCGGCCCTGCTCATCGCCGACGAGCCGACGACCGCCCTCGATGTCACCACGCAGGCGCAGATCCTGAAGCTCGTCCGCGAGTTGCAGGAGCGGCGCGGCACCGGCGTCCTCTTCATCACGCACGACTTCGGCGTCGTCGCCGAGATCGCCGACCGCGTCGTCGTCATGCAGCACGGCCGTATCGTCGAGCAGGGCCCGCGCGATGACGTTCTGCTCCGCCCGCGCGAAGCCTACACCAGGATGCTGATCGCCTCCGTGCCGAGCCTCACGCCGCCGGCGCGCGAGCCGAAGACCGGAGACATCTCGCTGGTCACACGGGCGCTCACCAAGACTTACGGCGCCAAAGGATTTTTTGGCGGCGGGCGGGTTGTGCATGCCGCTGCCGACGTCAACATCGAGGTCCGGCGTGGCGAGACCCTCGGCATCGTCGGCGAATCCGGTTCGGGGAAGTCGACCGTCGCGCGCTGCATTGCCCGGCTGATCGATCCGACCTCTGGCGAGCTCCGCGTCGAAGGCCGCGAAATTGCGCGCGTGCCTGAAAGTGAGCTTCGCCCTTACCGCCGCACCATCCAGATCGTCTTCCAGGACCCCTATCGTTCGCTGAACCCGCGCCGCACGGTCGGCGCCTCGATCGTCGAAGGCCCGATCAACTTCGGCCAGACACCAGATGCCGCACTCCAGCGCGCCCGCGAGCTCATGACGCTCGTCGGCCTCCGCCCCGACGCGCTCGACCGCTACCCCCATCAGTTCTCGGGCGGCCAGCGCCAGCGCATCTGCATCGCCCGCGCGCTCGCCATGGAGCCGAAGCTGCTGATCGCGGACGAGGCCGTTTCCGCGCTCGACGTCTCCGTGCAAGCGCAGGTCCTCGCCCTCCTCGACGACGTCAGGAAGCGCTTCGACCTCGCCGTGCTCTTCATCACCCACGACCTGCGCGTCGCCGCCCAGGTGTGCGACCGCATCGCCGTCATGAAATCGGGCCGCGTCGTCGAGCATGGTGCGACCAAGGACATATTCGCCCGACCGCAGCACGACTACACAAAGGCCCTGTTCGAGGCCGCCCCCGGCCGCGGCTTCGGCACGCGCGGGCTCGCCGCTGCCACCGCAGCCCTCCC
>DAORNH010000075.1:0-9068 GCA_035440865.1 Hyphomicrobiaceae bacterium
CCTCGCCGAGCGGCGGCAAGGTCGTGACGGTGACGGCGGCGATGGTGCCGTCCACGTCAGTGCCGACGAGGTCGACCGCTACGGCCGTATCCTCGTTGCCCGAGCTGGTCGACGGCGTGGCGATCGGCGGATCGTTGACCGGCGTGACTGTAATGCTGACCGTCGCCGTGTCAGTCAGGCTGTTGCCATCGCTGAGCGTGTAGGTCAGCGATGGCACTGTGCCGGTCCAATTCGTCGCCGGCATGAAGATCAGGCCTCCGCCCACGCTGAGCGACAGCGTGCCGATCGTGTTGCCGCCGACGATGATTGGCGTCGCGGTGCCGAGCGGCAGTGCGTCGGGATTGCCATCGCCGTCGATGTCGATGGTGGCGGAGACGATGGTCAGCGGATCGTTATCGGGATCGCTGTCGATGCCGTTCGCCGTGATGACGTTGGTGGCGAGCAGCGTGTCCTCATTCGTCGACAGCGTGTCATCGGCCGCGACCGGTGGCGCGTTGGGAACGACGAGCGAGATCGTGGTCTGCGCGATCGCGGACGAGAGACCGGTCGCGTCCGTCACCTGCACGGAGATCAGGCGATCGGTTAGATCGGGCGAGCCGCTGGAGTTCGAGAAGCTCACGGCCTTGATGGCGGTCGCCATCGTCGCCGGCGTGACGTTACCGACGAGCACGATGCTGGTCGCCGTGGAGGACGGATCGACTGTGACGCCGGCGGGCAGCGTTCCGGCGGTCAGCAGGTCACCGGCGAACGAGCCGCCGAGGCTGATCGTGGCGCGCGCGATGTTGTTGGAGTCCGTGACCGTCGCGTCGGTGTCGGCGATCGAAATGCCGCCGCCACCAACAGTGTAGGTCGTCGCGAACCCGGTTCCGGCAGCGGACGCATCGAGGTCGAGCGTCGGCGGCGTGCCGGCGACGATGTTGACGGTGGCGTAGGCCGTCGCCGTGTTCCCGAGGCTGTCGGTGATCGTGTAGGTGAAGAGCTCCTGGTTGGTCGAATTGAGCGCAGGTGTGACCGTCAGCGTCTGGTCGGCGTTGAGCTTCACCGTCGCGCCGCTCGCCAGCGTCAGCGTCTGGCCGGTCGTGATGGACTGGTCGGCGATGTTGACGATCGTCTTGGCGTCGCCGTCGAAGTCGATGTCGTTGGCGAGCACGTCGAACGTGACGGGAGTATTGAGCGTCGTGCCGACGGTGTCGTTCTGCGCGATCAGGTTGGCCTGGACGCTGTCGGCTTTGACGAGCAACCATGAGTCCAGGAAGCCGTCGCCGATGTCGGACACGCCGAGCCGTATGGTGTTCACGATGCCGGGATTGACCGTGATGGTCGCGCCGAGCGTTCGCGTGAACCCGTCCATCTCGATTGGGATGGTGCCGCCACCGTTCTGCAGGTCGTTGTTGACGAAGAGTGAAGGCGCCGCGGAGGCGCCCGGTGTCCCGAAGGTCGGCGTGTACGTGCCGGCCTGGTTGATGGTGTCGATGCTGATGGGTGCGCCGGTCGGCGTCACGGCAATGTTGGTGCCGTTGACCCAGATCGCGATCGCATCGGAGAACGCGCCGTAGACGTACTCGTTGTACTCGTCCGAGCCGAACACGAACTGGATCGAAATGCGATTGTTGTCCGGGATGAACGAGATGTCGATGTACGAGGCGTTGTAGGAGGTATTGCCGCCGATCGTGCCGAATGGTGCAAAGCCTCCGCTATTGGTAATGATCCCGGCCGAATAGTCGTCAGCTGTGTTGGACGTCGGCAGGCCCGAAGCACTGCCGGACGAGAATACGACGCCGGAATCGAAGGCGAGCCAGCTCGGCGCATAGCCCGTTGCGCCAGAAAAGACGCCTGCCTGGTACGTCTGGCCGGAGAGGGTTGCGCTGACGATCGTGACGTCCGATCCCATGAGCTGCTGGGCGAGGCTCGTCGCCGTGACGCCGCCTGTGCCGACCGGCGTGATCGTCAGCGGGGCGAGCAGGCCGTCGTAGTCCGGCGCATAGATGCCGGTGGTATCGATCAGCCCCGTGCGCGTCTCGAGGTCCCAATCGCCACCGAGCGCCGCGGCGCCGGTATCATCTGTTGACGCAGCAATGTCCGCGCCGGTTGCGCGCGCCAGGGCCGCGACGAATTCCTGCCCCTTGTCGCCCGCCGCCACGTCGCAGCCGTAGATCAGAATATCGGCGTCGGCGCTCAGCGCGCCGCGAATGACGGCAAGCTCGTCGGCATGGCCCGCACCGATTGAGCTGGTCGTCAGCGCACTGTTGCCGATGCGCAGCTCGCCAGCATCACCATGCGAGACGATGTGTATGGCGCCGACGCTTGTGCGGCCGGTCATCGCCTCGGCGATCTGCTCCATGCCATCGCGCGACTTATCGATGAAGATGATCTCGGCATTGCCTGAAATTGCAGAAATGATCTTCTCAGCATTTTCAACGCCGCTATCCACGAAAATGATCACGCCCGAAGCTTCGCCGTTCGAAGGCGCGACAGGGGCCGCAGCGAGGGCCGCAGCCAGATCGGTTGTGTCCACCGCTGCACCTGGGGCCATTGTCGTCTGTTCAGAAGGTACCGACGCCTCGGCTGCATCGCGGTGCTCTGCGATGGTGTCGGCCGCCGCGCCGTCGAACACAATCCGCTGCTCGAGCGCCCGAAAGGACGAGGAACTCAGCAAGTGCTGAGCTTGCGTCACCGCTGCGTGCGATTTCGCATGGCCGGTGCGATTGGCGGCATTCGGGCGGCGATCACGTCGCTTCATGGCTGGATATCCGAGAGGTTATATATTTGCCCCAAGTCGGCAGAAACCGACATCTGCGGATATCTCACATGAATTCAATGAAGTATGCGTAAATCGCAATAATCGACTTACCGTCTTCGCAACTGCGCGCTATTTCAGCGGATTTTATGAAAGAAGGATGTCGAAATCGGTAATAGTCCCATCGCCAACTATTGCTAAGACCTTGCCCGGCGTCATAGGCCCGATTCTCGGATGATGACTTTGAGGGCGCTCCGCCAGAGCCGGGCAAGCGGACTTTCCGCCGCCCCCTCGACAATCACGATGCCGCGCACCGAAAGATCCGCCGGCACCAAGTCGTCGAGCACTGTCATGCGAACGAGATAGTGCGCGATCGTCGGCACGTCTCGCCGCCGCTCGTCGAGCGAAACGCCGATCCGGCCCGAGTGCGTGGCCGACAGGTCAGCGATCTCGATGGCTGCCGCGGCGCCAACGGCAATATCCTCGACGCGCAATCGCAGCACCGGCCGTTGCGCGTGATCGGGAATGAACTTTCCCCTGTCGCCTGGCGCGATCCGGCGCACGTCCGCCTCGGCGACATAACCCCGGATGACGAGCCCATGGCCGCGCGTGATGGTCATCAACGGCTGACGCGGCGCGACCCAACGCCCCGCATGCAATTCCGGTTCGAATTCACGGATCTCGCCCGCGAATGGAGCGCGCAGGATGAGCAGATCCTGCTCCTCCTCGAGGCCGGCAATCCTGGACTTGAGCGATGCAATGGTCGTCTCGAGAACGAGGCTCGCCTCACGATCCGCGCTGCTTGCCCCGCGCCTCGCATACTGCAGCTCGGCGAGCCGCAACCGTGATCGCTGAATGTCGATCTCGCGGTCGATGTCTGGTGCCGCGAGCGTCGCAAGCGGCATGCCTTCACTGACCGACTGTCCCGCCACGACATGCAACATCTTGACCAGCGCGACTCGCGGCGCATGGACCTGCTGCGTCCGGTCCGCCTCCAACACTGCCGGGATTTCGATCCGCGTCGACCAGGGCAGCGCGGCAATGAAGAGACCCCCGCACATGACAACAGCGGAGATTGCGGCGCGCCGGGAGCGCACGATCGCGGACCGCATCCGCCACCACACCTTGAGCTCTCCCATGACAGGCCTCGCGACGAAGTAGATGATCTCGATGGCAAACAGCACGATGCCGAGCAGCTTGAAGAAGTAGTGGTAGACGACGAGCGCGATCGCCACGAATAGGAGAAGCCTGTAGACCCACGTGGCCCAGGCGTAGGCGACGAGCGTTGCAACCCTCCGCCGCGGCAGAACTTCAGGCGGCGGTTGGCCGAGCCCGAGGATGACCTCCCTCAGCTTCCACACTCCGAGGTCGAATGCGCGCGGCTGCAGGTTCTCGATCGCGAGATGCTCGGCGAGCAGGTAGTAGCCGTCGAAACGCATGAACGGGTTCAGATTGACGAGCAGCGTACTGACGAGCCCGACCGCGGCGATCGTCGCCATCGCCGTCTTGGCAGCGCCGAGCGGCAGGAACGCCCATAGAAACAAGGCGAGGCCCGCGATCACCGCCTCGACCTTGATGCCGGCGCTGTCGATGGCAATCCGCTTGCTTCGATCGCGGAGCCGCCAGGCATCCGTGACATCGGTGTAAGGCAGCGGTGCCAGCAGCATGAACGCAATGCCCATCGTCGGCACGCGGCAGCCGAAGCCCGCCGCCACGTAGGCATGGCCGAGCTCGTGGGCGAGCTTCACCACGCCGATCGAGACCGCTATCAGCGCAATGCCCTCCCACGTAGTGGGCGGCAGCAGGGTCTGTGCGACGAGGTCCCATTCGCGCGAGGCGAGATAGAGCCCTGCGATCGAAAGCACCCAGTAGAGAACCCAGGCCGGACGCGAGGCGACGAGGAGCGCAAGAGGCATCGTCTTGGCAAGAAAGCCGGCGGGTCGCCAGAGCGGCACCCGAAAGAAGAGGTAATTGTGCACGAGCAAGGCGAGCACCGAGTGCCGGCTGCGGGCCCGCTCGGCCGCGAAGTGGCGCCAGCCGCCGCGAGCGGGTTCCGTCGTCAGCTTCTGCGCCTCGAGAAAGCCGATCAGCTGGCCGATCTGCTCGGCCGTGATGGCGTAGCTGTCGTCGGCTGCGGCTCGGCTCGCCAACTCGTCAGCGCTGCGGCACGTCCGCCAGTGCGCGAGCGCGTGGTAGGCCGCCCCGTCGATCTGCAGGAACCGGCCTTGGACGGGATCGTGGATGAGCCATGTCGGCGCCCCCGTCGCGGTCGGCGCTCCCCGGAGCAAGGCCAACTCGGCACGCAGCTCTGGCAGCGTGATGTCCTGCATGTCAGATGCCAAGCCACTGCCGCACCGCCGTGAACGGCCGCCTTAGCAGGTAGAAGGCGAGCGGCACCTCGTCTGAGTAGACCTGGGCAGTCCCCCTCACGCCGAGGCGAACGTGCTCGGGGCGAGGCCCATCCACCACCGCGACGACCCGGAATGCGAGCGGCTGGCCATCGCGCACCTTCGCCTGGTAGTCGGCGCGCATGAGCCGCGCCTCGACGGGCCTCAGCGGATCGGAATCGAGGAACACCTTCACCCGCGCACCGTCTTTCAGCACGATCGCCTCCGCCACGGGCAGGTCGACGCGGAACTGAACGTCGTTGGGGTCGGCGATCTCGATGATGCGCTCGCCGGCGACGAGCGGCCGCCCGATCAGCTCCTTGCGATCTGTGAACAGCGCGGTGCCGGAGCGCGGCGCGACGATCGTCGCTCGGTCGAGCATTTCGCGCGCGAAATCCCGCTCGGCCGACTTCACCTCGAGTTCGGCCTCGGCAAGTGCCAGCTCCTGGCGCCCCCGCAGATCGACGAAGGCGAGCTGGGCCGCCTTGCGCAGCCTAGACTGGGCGACGACCACCTCGCGCTCGGCGACTTCCAACCGGTTGCGCAGCACCGTATCCGCAAACCTGGCGATCACGGTGCCCTTCACGACCGGCATGTTGGGATCAATCGCGATCGTCTCGATCACGCCTTCGAGACCGGCAGTCACCACGGTCGGCTCGCGGGATGCGACCTCGACGGGCGCCAGCGCCGACATTGGCACCGGAATGATACCTGCTGCGACCACGACAAGTGCTGCCAGCAGCGCGCCGGCACCGCGTGTGAAGGCGCGCGCTCCGCGACCCTCGCGGCGACCGAGCGCGGCAGTGGCAAAGGCGGCCGCGTCAGCGAGGTGCCGGCCGATCGTCGCCTCATGCTCCGTCCAGGGAGCGATCCGCGCCATGATCATGCCGCCGCTGACCGCCCCGTCGAAATTCAGGAACGGCAGCCACATCATCTGATTCAACGGATAACTCGCGCCGGCCTCGGGCGAGATTTCGGCGAAGGCGGAGGCTTCGAACTCCTGCGGCTCGATCAGTCTCCGGCTCTGGCCAAGGCTCGCGAGGATCTGCTCGATCCAGCGGATCATAGGCGACGCCCGGTCGACGTGGGTCAGCGCCGTAATGGCCGCGACGCGCAGCTTGCCGCCTGACACGCGTTCGATTGCGATGATCTGCTGCGAGCGCGTCGGCCGTCGGAACTCGTTGGCGACAAAATAGGCGAGCTCCGCTTTCGACCGCACCTTGCGAAGCTCCGCCTCGAGCTGGAGGAGGGCCATGGCAGCCGCGCTTGCGGCGCCCCCCTGCGATGAAGGCGGCAAGGCAGACTGGCTCGCCGCCGCCGCTGCTCCTGCACCTGTACCTGTACCTGTACCTGCAAAGGCTGAAGGATGCGGCACTTTCTCGGCAGTGATCATGGTGCACCGTCGGTCTTGGCGAAGGTCGCCGTGCCGCTCATTCCCGGCAGCACAGCCCTGCCTTTCTCGAGGAATGTCGCGATCACCTTGACGGTCTGGCTGACGGGATCGACGGCGGCGCCGATGCGCAGGACGTGCGCGGCATGCGATTGCCCGGTTTCGTCGACGGCGAACGTGAAGGTCGCTCCCGGAGTAAGCGTCTTCAGCCAGTGAGACGGCACGATCAGATCGATCTCGAACTCCCCGGTCGCCACGATCGAGATGAAGGGCTTGCCGGCCGACGGGAACTCGTGCTCGTTGATCGTGAGTTCCGCGACCCGACCGTCGTAGGGTGCGATGATCACGCATTGCTTGAGGCGGGCCTTCAGGGCCGCGGCCTCGGAGCCGGCCTTGTCGGCCCGGGCGCGCGAGATCTCGACGTCGATCCGGCCCGCCGCGCCGCGCTTCTCGAGATATGAATTGCTCTCGAGCGACAGCTTCGTCTCGCGCCAAAGCGCGTCCGCGGCAGCGGCCTCGGCCTCGAGGCGCTCGCAGTCGAACTCGACGAGCCTGTCACCTTTCTTGAAGCCCTGCGCCTCGCGAAAGCGGATCGCTGCGATCCGCGCCGAGATGTCGGCTGCGATCATCGCTTGCTGGAGCGGGCGGACAATGCCGCGGATCGGCAGCGGCGTACCCGATCGGGTCAGCGACTGCGCGCCGGCCGTTGGCAGCATCGTGCTGCTGCTTCCCACTATGAGCAGGGCTGCTACGGCAGCGATCACTTGCTTCCAGCGCATCTTGCTTGCCCCAAAGCTTTGACCGACAGCAGGCGCGATCCATCGACCCGATGGACGCAATCAAACGAATTCGTCGACTCGCGTCAAAGCCTGTCGTCCCAGGACGCTTGACCGGCCATGCCGCACGCCTCGGTCATCACCGTCGGTCAGCGCGTTGTTATATCGATACGTTTAGAGACATCGCGAATCGAGACTTGACGCGAGGAGGCGCGAGACTGGTCATAGATTGAGTATGCTGAAAATATCGTTTATTGGGTCAGATGCTACATTTTCGCACTTGTGGCCGTTTTCACACGGCATCCTCTCGTCACGCGAGAGCGGCGACATATCGGGCGGCTCGTTCGGCAATCCGGCGCGCGACCGCGTCCTTATCCATCTCTGGCCAGCTCTCGACGCCCGCCGCGCTGAGGAGATGGACGGCGTTGCGATCACCACCCATGATGCCTGTCGCGGGGCTCACGTCGTTGGCGATGATCCAGTCGCACCCCTTGCGCCTAAGCTTGGCGCCGGCGTGCTCGATGACCTTCTCAGTCTCTGCCGCGAAGCCGACGACGAGCGCCGGTCTCGACCCGGCCGGCAGCGACGCCACCGACCGCAGGATGTCCGGGTTCTCAGCGAGTTCGAGCTTCGGCGCGCCGGACTTGCCCTTCTTGATCTTCTCGCCAGCGGCGTTCGCGATCCGCCAGTCGGCCACCGCCGCCGCAAAGATCGCGATGTCGGCAGGGAGCGCCGCCTGAACCGCCGCGAGCATGTCGCGCGCACTTTCGACATCGACGTGAGAAACGCCGGCCATCTGCGGCAATGCCGTCGGCCCCGAGACGAGCGTCACCGCAGCACCGAGATCGCGGCAGGCCATAGCGATCGCGTAGCCCTGCTTGCCTGACGAGCGATTGGCTATGTAGCGCACGGGGTCGATCGGCTCGTGCGTCGGCCCGGCCGTCACGAGAACGTGCCGACCAGCCAGCGGACCACGCGAAGCCCCTGGCGACAATGCGTCCTCGATTGCCTCGAGTATCTCGGCCGGCTCCGCCATGCGCCCGAGGCCGGCTTCGCCCCGCTCAGCCATCTCGCCCGAGCGCGGTCCGATGAATCGGACGCCGTCTCGACCGAGCGTCGCAATGTTGCGCTGTGTGGCGGCGTGCGACCACATGCGCGGGTTCATGGCGGGTGCGGCAAGTACCGGCTTGTCGGTCGCGAGCAGAACCGCAGTCGCGAGATCGTCGGCCTGCCCCGTCGCCATGCGCGCGAGGAGGTCCGCGGTTGCGGGAGCGACGACGATCACGTCGCAATCGCGTGCGAGGCGGATGTGTCCGATCTCGCGCTCCTCGTCGAGGTCGAACAGCTCGGTCAGGACGCGCTCGTTCGAGAGTGCCGCAACTGAGAGCGGCGTCACGAACTCTGTCGCCGCCCGTGTCATCACGGTGCGCACGGCTAGGCCCCGCTCGCGCGCCCGCCGGATGAGATCGAGGCATTTGTAGGCGGCGATGCCGCCACCGATGACGAGGAGGATGCGCTTCATGGGAGGCCTTCAGGCGCCAAGTGTGAGGGACGGCCAATCGATACGCGCCGGGCGGGATCAGCCGCCGGCGATCTGCGGGAGAATATGCACTTCCGCGCCCGCGTTGATCGGCTCGAGTAGCGCATCCTGGTAAATCTGACCGTCAATGGCGACCGCGAGTCCCTCCTCGAGGTGCGGGGCTATCGCGGGATAGCGGCGGGCAAGCTCGGCGAACAGCTGGCGCACGTTGGCGGCAGCGATTTCGAGCTCGGTGACG
>DAORNH010000075.1:9088-15411 GCA_035440865.1 Hyphomicrobiaceae bacterium
CTGGCGCAGGTTGCCGATGAGCACGACCTTAGCCATGACGCACGCTCCCGCCCGCTCTGGTTTCCGCAGCCGCCCCCCCACCATATCGCCGCGCGATGTAGCTCTCGACCACGGTCTTGAACTCTGCCGCGATATTGGGGCCACGCAGCGTCATCGCCTTCTTCCCGTCGATGAAGACGGGTGCTGCCGGCTGCTCGCCGGTGCCCGGGAGCGAGATGCCGATGTCGGCGTGCTTCGATTCGCCTGGTCCGTTGACGATGCAGCCCATCACCGCAAGCTGCAGCGTCTCGACGCCCGGATAGTCCCGCCGCCACTCCGGCATGCGGTCAGCGATCATGGCCTGGATGTCTCGCGCAAGCTCCTGGAACACGGTCGAGGTCGTCCGCCCGCATCCCGGACAGGCCGCAACGATCGGCATGAAGGCCCTGATTCCCATCGTTTGCAGGAGCTCCTGTGCGGCGCGCACCTCGAGGGTCCGATCGCCGCCAGGCTCAGGCGTCAGAGAGAAGCGGATCGTATCGCCGATGCCGGCCTGCAGGAGAATGCCCATGGCCGCCGACGAAGCGACGATGCCTTTCGACCCCATGCCGGCCTCGGTGAGGCCGAGATGCAGCGCATAGCGGCAGCGATCGGCAAGCATCGTATAGACCGCGATCAGATCCTGCACCGCCGACACCTTCGCGGAGATGATGATACGCTCGGCTCCGAGCCCGATCTCCTCTGCCCGCGCTGCCGAGAGCAGCGCCGACTGCACGATCGCCTCGTGCATGACGCTGCGTGCGGGATTCGGCGCGGCAGCGCGCGCGTTCTCGTCCATCAGGTGCGTGAGCAGTTCCTGGTCGAGCGAGCCCCAGTTGACGCCAATCCGGACGGGCTTCTCATGCTTGATCGCCAACTCGACGATCGAGGAAAACTGCCGGTCCTTCTTGTCCTTGAAGCCAACGTTGCCGGGGTTTATGCGATACTTGTCGAGCGCCTCGGCGCAGGCCGGATTGTCAGCCAGCAGCTTGTGGCCATTGTAATGGAAATCGCCGACCAGCGGCACCTTGACCCCCGCCTTCAGCAGGCGATCGCGGATCAGCGGCACGGCCTTCGCCGCCTCGTCACGATCGACGGTGACGCGCACGATCTCGGAGCCGGCACGGGCAAGGGCCGCGACCTGCGTCGCCGTCGCGCCACTGTCAGCGGTATCCGTGTTGGTCATCGACTGAACGACGATCGGATGCGCCCCGCCAACCATGACGCCGCCGACGTCGACGGAAACAGAGCTGCGCCGCGGCCTGCCGGTATCCGACATATTGGGTCTCCGTCCGCCTCTCGTTCAATCCTCGGAATGCACGATCGAAAGCAGCAGTGCTGCAAACGCGGCAGCCGAAAGTACCAGCACGATCGCCGGCCCTGTCGGAATATCGAAGCCGACAGACAGCAGCAACCCCGCAATGGTCCCGAGCGCCCCGATGACCGCCGCCGCCACAGCCATGCGCTCTGGAGTCGCCGCAAAGGGCCGCGCGGCGGCCGCCGGCATGACCAGGAAGGCGATCACCAGGAGCACGCCGACGATCTTCATCGCAATGGCGATCGTGAAGGCGATCAGCATCACCATCGCCGCTTCGGCGCGTCCGGTCCCGTGACCCTCGGCCGCCGCGATCTCGGCATGCACCGTCGTCGCGACCAGCGTCGGCCAGAGATAGCCGGTCACGGCCAGGACGAGGCCGCCGCCGCCCCAGATCCAGAGGAGGTCGGCACGCGAGACGGCGAGGATGTCACCGAAGAGATAACCGATGAGATCGAGCCGCTGGCCGGCGAGCTTCGAGGCCGCGACAAGGCCGCCAGCCAATGCCGCATGCGAGAGGAGCCCGAGCAGCGTATCGATCGGCAGCACCTTCTGGCGCTCGAGCGCGATCAGCAGGACGCCGATCAGCAAGGATACGATGATAATGCCGACCGTGAGATCGATGCCGGCGACGAGGCCGAGCGCCACGCCCAGCAGACCCGCATGCGCAACCGTCGAGCCGAAATAGGCCATGCGCCGCCAGACGACGAGGCAGCCGAGCGGCGCCGCCACGATCGCGAGGCCGACGCCCGCAAGAATCGCGCGGATAATGAACGGCTCGAGCATCGAGGTGTGGCGCCCTTCAGAGGATGGTGTATCGAAAGTCCGTGGGTGAGGCGTTCTACATGCTCCTTCGGGGGAACCGCAAATCTGCTCGACGCCAGGGCGACGACGGGCTCAACGGTTTGCTATGCACAGCTTTCGACCTGATCGAGCGAGGATCAATGAGCAGCGCCGTTGCCGAGATCGACCGGCGCATCCGCGAGAGCTTCGCGAAGCAGGGGCTCATGACAACACTTGGCGCCGAGGTCACGCACGTCGGAGTGGGCGAGGCGGTGATCGAGCTCCGCCCGAGGCCTGCGATCTCGCAGCAGCACGGCTTCGTCCACGCCGGTGCCGTCAGTGCCATCGCGGACAGCGCGGCGGGCTATGCCGCCTTGAGCCTGATGCCGGCAAACCGTGGCGTGCTCACGACAGAATTCAAGATCAATCTCCTCGCACCCGCTGCGGGCGAGCGCATCATCGCGCGCGGCCGGGTCGTGAAGGCTGGGCGGGCGCTGACGCTCGCCCAGACCGATGTGGTCGCCCTGGCCGACGGCCGGGAGAAGCTGATCGCGCTCCTCACCGCGACATTCATGTCGATCGAGGGGCGCGAGGGCATCGCCGACTGAACCCAACCTGGAGCCTCCTCATGCAGATCGAGGTCGAGACGACGGTCGACGGGACAATCGCAGAAGTCTGGCGCGCCTACACGTCGCCCGGGGACATCATGCAGTGGAATGCCGCATCCGACGACTGGCACACACCAAGCGCATCGGTGGACCTGCGCGAAGGAGGCAAGTTCGGCTCCCGCATGGAAGCCAGGGACGGCAGCCAAGGCTTCGATTTCGAGGGTACCTACACGAAGATCATCGAGCATCAGCTGATCGAGTACGCCTTCGGCGACCGAACGGCAAAAGTGGAATTCATCCCCGAAGCCGGTGGAGTCCGAGTGCGCGTCGCCTTCGATCCCGATCAGACCTATCCGCCGGACATTCAGCGCGCCGGATGGCAAGCGATCCTCGACAATTTTGCGCGGCATGTCGGAGCAAAGCGCCGCCGGCAGTGATCCTCGGTCCCCGGGCCAAAGTGGCGCATTGCCTCGCAACGGCCGGGCACAGCATAGCGAGGTCGGCGCACTGAGGCGCGACGGGGCCCAATCCAGCATGACCGCACCGCGGATCGATGACTATTTCGTCTGCGTCGGCGCGCAGAAGTCGGGGACGACCTGGCTGGCGCGCATTCTCGCGGACCATCCGGAGTTGTTCCTCACACCGGTGAAGGAGATCCACTACTTCGATCATGTCCGCGGCATCACCGGGCATCTCTCCATGGAGAAGCGCCGCTCACGCTACCGCAAGTACCACCAGCGCCTGTGGACCGAGTGGGGCCGCTTCAGCCGCAACCGCCAGCATTGGCGGTGGTATCGCGACTACATGCGCCCCGAGATCGGTGATCGCTGGTATGCAGACCTCTTCCGCCATCGCGACGGCCGACGCTTTGCGGGCGAGGTGACGCCCGAGTACGCCATCATCGGCCGCGAGGGATTCGAGCACATCCGGCGGCTTGCGCCCGCCGCGCGCGTGCTCTTCATCATGCGCAATCCCGTGGAACGGGCCTGGAGCCAGGCGCTCCATCACGCCCGGTCGGAAAGGATCGACGCGGGTCGCGCGAGCCTCGAAGAGCTCAAACGCATCGTCGACCAGCCGCGTTTTCGCGCGCTCGGCGACTACGGCGCGACCCTCGAGGCCATGAGCGCGGTGTTCCCGGCAGAGCAGTCGCTCGCCATGTTCTACGAGGACATCCACAAGGATCGCCCTGCCGCGCTCGAAGCGGTCTGCCGGTTCATCGGCATTCGCTTTGACCCGGCCCTCCTCGGCGATACGGGCCGGCGCTTCAACAAGAGCCAGGATGCAAAGCTTCCCGCCGAGCTCAGGGTCCACCTCGCCAAATGCTACAAGGCGACGGCGGAGGATGTCCGCCGTCGCCTTGGACGAATTCCCGATGCCTGGGCGAAGGAATTCGGATTGCCTTAGTTCGGAGCGCTCGGACAGCGATGCTTAGGCAGCGATGCGAGCTGCCTCGCCGACGCTGATCCACACCTTCGCCTGCTGGCCGATCGCCTCGACAATCGTCAACCCGGCGACGTCGAGCTCGATCGACTGACCGGCCTCGACGATGATGTCGCCCGGCTCCTGGGGCTGGCTCATCCAGAGTGTTCCGTCCAGGGCAAGGAGCTTGAGGCTCTGTCCCTCCGGGAGGCGCCAGAGCGCGCCCGCCTCGAGTGTTGCAGGGCCGGAGACGGTCAATAGCGGCAACATTGGCTTCTCCTTTACCTCGCCGGTGCCTCGCAGTCGGCGTGTCCGGTCTTCGTCGGCGACTTGAGTAGCCTGAACGG
Source organism: Hyphomicrobiaceae bacterium (assembly GCA_035440865.1). Lineage (GTDB taxonomy): Bacteria > Pseudomonadota > Alphaproteobacteria > Rhizobiales > Hyphomicrobiaceae > DAORNH01. Next base: position 13,579 of record DAORNH010000075.1, read on the forward strand.
CCAGGCGAGCGCCGCACCGATGCTCCGCGTCAGCGACACGACCGCCGCGTTGCGCTCGGCGTGAGCCTTGAGGCGGATGGCCGCGAGGTCCTCGGCCGACAGCGGGTACTTGTAGGGAAATTCATTCGTGTTCATGATCGTTCTCCAGGGATCTTGTTGTCGTGAGCCGAATATCGGCCTATTCAAGCGATCCGACAAACGATCATGTCTCACCCATCACTTGAGACAATCTCATGCGTCACGCGTTACCGCCGCTCAACGCACTCAGAGCCTTCGAGGCTGCCGCACGGCATCTGTCGCTCACCAAGGCGGCCGAAGAGCTGCACGTGACGCCGGCTGCGTTGAGCCATCAGGTGCGCGGTCTCGAGGAGGCGCTCGGCGTCCGCCTGTTCCAGCGTCTGCCGCGGGCGCTGGCGCTCACCGATGCCGGCCGCAAGCTTCTGCCTGGCCTCTCGTCGGGCTTTTCCCAGATCCGCCAGGCCGTCGCCCTCGTCCAGGAGACCGGCGGCGGCCGCGTGCTGGTCGTGAGCACACCACCCGGCTTCACCTCGAAATGGCTCGCGCCCCGGCTGCATCGCTTCTTGACGGCCAATCCGGATATCGAGGTGCGCGTCTCCTCGACGCTGAAGAATGCCGATTTCGAGACCGACGGCGTCGATGTCGCGGTCCGGAACTTGCGCCATTCCCAGCCGGTCGACCAGAGTCTCTTCAGCGAGCACCTCGTGGACCTTGGCCTCGTCCCCGTCTGCTCTCCGGCGTTCCTCGCTGCCCATCCCGAGCTCGTCTCGCCGTCCGACCTCGCCAAGGTCCCACTCGTCCACGACAATCAGATGGCCGGTCGCCTGGACAATCCCGGATGGCCGGAATGGCTCGCCGCCGCCGGAGTAGACGGGGTCTCCCTCGGCCATGGCGTCAAGTTCAACAGCGCCGATCATGCGCTCGAAGCGGCCCTAGAAGGCGCGGGCGTCTTGCTCGCGCACAGCGTGCTGGCGAGCGACGATCTCAAGGTCGGCCGGCTCGTCAGTCCGTTCCCGATGACGATCGCGATGCGCCGCAGCTTCCGCATCGTCTGCCCGATCGGCCACGAGACGCGAGCGAACATCCGCACGTTCCGGGACTGGATTCATGCCGAGATGGCGGCGAGCGGCGGCCGCCGCTTCGACGTTCAGCGCCGCGCCGGACTGCCGGCCGCCGGAATGTAGTCGAGCACGCCGACGACGCGATACGTAACCTCAGTCCACACGATCGCAAACACCACCGCTGCCACCAAAGTCGTGATCAGGAACACTTTTTTCAGTTTCGGCGCCATAGGTGCGCTCTCGGGCGTGCCGGGTACGACGCTGCCGGCCTCCTCTTGCGTGCGTACGCCGAATGGCAGCACGGCAAAGAGCACTGTCCACCAGATGACGAAATATAGCGCAATGCCGAGTGCGATGCTCATCGACCACTCCGCTGCAGTTTATCCAAGGCCGCCGGACCGCATGACGAGGAAGGCATCCGTCGGCGCGAAGCGGATCTCGCCTTTGACGAGCCGAATGCTGCCGGGCCGATCGATCCGCATATTGTGGACCGAATGCCAGACGTGGACGCCGGCCCGGTCGATCTCGGCCGCGATGGCGAGCGCCTCGTCACCGCTAGCGGCCGCGAGCCGGCGCATCTCGTCGGCGACATCGGCAAACGCCGGCCGATGCGTGAAGGTCGAAGCCATGGTGCCGTCGTCGTCGGCTCGCAGGCTGCCGAGCGTCGCGAGCTCGCGCTCGCCGGACCGCAGCACCGCGCCGCCGGTATCGTTGCTCCGTCGCGTGACCACGGCTCTTCGCATCAGTCCCTCGC
>DAORNH010000076.1:0-5301 GCA_035440865.1 Hyphomicrobiaceae bacterium
ATTGACCGGCGCACGATCTCGCTTTTCATCGAGGCCGGGCACTCGGCAATCCTCTCGACGGCGGCGCCCTTGCCGAGGTTCCACGCTGTTCTCGCGCGATCTTCGGGCCGCATGCAGGCCGCCTCGCTCGCGGTCCTGCGCCAGCTCGAGCTGCTCGGTGCGGTCTCGCTCAATCCGGCCGATGCCTTGTCGCTGCTCGCCGAGCCGATCCGGCGCGCGCAGGAGCTCGCACGGGCCGGACTTGCGGCGCCAGCGTTGGCGGTCTCATTCACGGGTGCCGGCCGGAAGGGTGGCGATGACCGCATGGTCGCAGCAGGCGGGGAACTGTCTCTGCCGGCGCAGGCTGGCCGGAAGCACTTGCGCTTCCTGGTGATCGCAGGCGCCGCGCGCGCCGTCATGCTGCGCTCGGATGATGCGCTCGCGGACGACGAGACGGCCCAGGCCTGGCTCGCCGACGAGGTGTCGCGATACGCGGAGGCGGGCCATGCTGCCAAGGCGGCGGCTCAAGCGTTCCGCCTTGGGGTTGCCGCAGTCGATGTGGACCTCTCTTCGGCGACGCCGCTCGTCACGGACATTTCGCCGGCCCCCACTCTCGCGCTGTTCGAGCGCGTGGCGCACATCGATGCAGCCGGCGCCCTGATCGAGGCCATCGAAGTCGCCGTCGCGGCGGACGTGCCCCTCAGATCCCGAGCTTCGCCTTCAGGAGGTCGTTGACGGCCTGCGGGTTCGCCTTGCCGCCCGAGGCCTTCATCACCTGGCCGACGAACCAGCCGAGCATGGTCGGCTTCGCCTTGACGGCTGCGACCTTGTCCGGGTTCGCCTTGATGACGGCGTCGATCGCGGCCTCGATGGCGCCGGTGTCGGTCACCTGCCGCAGCCCGCGCTTCTCGACGATCTCCGCGGGTTTGCCGCCTTCGGTCCAGACGATCTCGAAGAGGTCCTTCCCGATCTTGCCGCTGATGGTGCCGGCTTCGATCAGGCCGACGATCTCGCCGAGCGCCGTCGCGCCGACCGGGCTCTCGCCGATCTTGAGGCCCTCCTTGTTGAGGCGGCCGAAGAGCTCGTTGATCACCCAGTTGGCAGCGAGCTTGCCGTCGCGGCCCTTGGCGACCGTCTCGAAGAAATCGGCGCTCTCGCGCTCGGCAACGAGCACCGCGGCGTCGTAAGCGGAGAGGCCATAGGCCTGCACGAAGCGCGCCTGCTTGGCATCGGGAAGCTCGGGAAGCCCCGCCTTCAGCCGTTCGACCTCGTCCCTGGTGAGCTCGAGGGGAAGCAGGTCCGGATCGGGGAAATAGCGATAGTCGTGCGCCTCCTCCTTGGAACGCATCGAGCGCGTCTCGCCTTTCACGGAATCGAACAACCGCGTCTCCTGGTCGATTGTCCCGCCGTCCTCGATGATGCCGATCTGTCGGCGCGCCTCCACCTCGATCGCCTGGCCGATGAAGCGGATCGAGTTGACGTTTTTGATTTCACAGCGCGTGCCGAGGTGCTTGAAGTCGCCGCTCGCGCGGAACTTCTCATAGGCGCCCGGCTTGCAGACCGAAACGTTGACGTCGGCGCGCAGGTTGCCCTTCTCCATGTCGCCGTCGCAGGTGCCGAGATAGCGCAGGATCGTGCGCAGCTTCGAGACGTAGGCCTGCGCCTGCTTCGAAGAGCGCAGGTGCGGCTTGGAAACGATCTCCATCAGTGCCACGCCCGACCGGTTGAGGTCGACGTAGCTGTAGTCGGGATGCTGGTCGTGGATGGATTTCCCCGCATCCTGCTCGAGATGGAGGCGCTCGATACCGACCTCGATCGTCTCACCGTCGGCGTCGATCGAGACACGGCCCTCGCCGACGACGGGCTGCTTGTACTGGCTGATCTGGTAGCCCTGCGGCAGGTCCGGATAGAAGTAGTTCTTGCGGTCGAAGACGCTTTTCAGGTTGATCGCGGCATCGAGGCCGAGGCCCGTGCGGACCGCCTGATCGACGCAGGCGCGATTGATCACCGGCAGCATGCCGGGCATCGCCGCATCGACGAGCGAGACATGCGCGTTGGGTGCGGCCCCGAACTCGGTCGAGGCGCCCGAGAAGAGCTTCGCCTTCGTCGCGACCTGGGCGTGGATCTCCATGCCGATCACGATCTCCCACGGGCCCGTTGCGCCATCGATGGTATGCGTCGGCTTGGCCTTGCCGGACTTGCCACCGGCCCTGCTCTTGTCCTGCATCTCTGGATCTCGTCGCTCACATGCGAATGGGTCGACGCCTCATAGCAAACCCCGGACCAGGATGGCCAGAGCCGCAGAAGGTTCAGCCCTTCCGCGCGATGATCAGCGCCTCGTCGAGCGTGAAGTGGATGTCTTCGCCCGCGGAGCGTGGCTTGAGGAAGGCGCCAAGCGCCGGCGACGCGCCGGTCAGCATGCCGCGCAGCGTCGCGATCGTCTCGCGCGTGCAGCCCATGCGTACGGCCCAATCCTGGAACTCCATGTCCTTCGGCAGCCGCTCCTGATGGGCGACGTTCAGGTCGGCCGCTTCGATCAGGCCGAGCCATTCGCTGATGGCGAGCGCGCGTCCGTGAGAGGGATCGCGGAGTTTCTCGAAGGCATTGTAGGCCGCCGCCGCTTCCTGAAGCTCGGCGGCGGAGAACCCGGGCGTCGAGAGGTTGTCCGGCGAGATGTTGTCGACGAGCGCGAAAGTGCCGCCGGGGGTGAGCACACGCGCGACCTCGCCGACGAACGCTTTGACGTTCGGAAAGTGGTGCGGCGCGATGCGGCAGGTCACGAGTTCGAAGCTCTTGTCCGGAAATGGCAGCGCCTCCGCATCGGCCGCGGCCGTCGTCATGTTCGCGAAGCCCTTGGCCTTGGCGAGCTTTTGCGCCTCGCCGAGCATCTCTGGCGTGATGTCGCTCGCCACCACGCTCGCGACGTGCGGGGCGAAGGCCGCGGCCGTATGCCCTGCGCCCGTCGCGACGTCGAGCGCGCGCCAGTGCTTTTCTGGCTTTACGAGCTCCACGAGGCGGCCGAGGGAGGCGCCCTTGGCGTGAACCTTCGAGGTCGAGTAGGCGGCAGCGCTGGCGCCGAACTGCGATTGGACCAGCGATTTCTGGTCGGTCATGGGCGGGCTCCCTCGGGCTGCGGCGTGGGCCGCGCGACATTTGCTGGCGGCAGCTTAGCATCGATCGGCGTCGGCGCGTCCTTGTCCTCGCCTTCGCCGCGCGGATCGAGGTCGAACACGGCGGGCGTCGTCTTCGGCACTGGCACGAACGGTTCGCGCCGCGCGATCGGCAGCGTCGGGCGCTGGCTCGCGCGCAGCAGCATCACGGCCGCAATGGCGCCGTGCGCGATCGCGGAGTGCAGGAAGAGCCCGCCGTGGCCGAAGATGTGCATCAGGTAGGAGGCGGCGAGCGGCCCGAGAATGGCGCCACCGGAAAACGTCAGCAAGAGCCCGCTCGACACTTCGACGGCGCGCTTCTTGTGCACGAGGTCGTTCGCGTGGGCGACGCACAGCGTGTAGACCGTGAACGCCATCGTGCCGTAGAGCGCTGCGAGCGATAGGAGCAGCGCACGCGGCGGCTTGTCGGCCATGGTGAAGAGGAGAACGCCCGCAAGGGCCGCGACCGAGCAGACGACGATGGCAACGGCCCGCCGCCCGAGCCGGTCAGACAGCCGACCGACCGGCCACTGGCTGGCCGCGCCCCCGAGCACGGCGGATGTCACGAATACGGCAGCCTCCTTGATCGAGAGGCCGGCGCCCTGCGCATAGAGCGGCGACAGCGACCAGAAGCTCGAGTTCGCGATGCCCGTGAAGAAGCAGCCCATGACGGCAGCCGGCGACACCGAATAGAGCCAGCCGAGCCGCAACTTGGCTTCGCGAGGTGGCGAGGGCGGCGTCTGCGGCGCGAGCGCCACGGGAACGGCCGCCAACGCATAGAGGATTGCGACCAGCGAGAAGAGCTCGAAGCTTTTCGGATCGCCGACCCCGATCAGCTGCATGCCGACCGTGACCACGGTGAGGTTCACCATCGTGTAGACGCCGAGCACGCGCCCGCGCGTCTCGGGCGTCGAGGCGCCCGTCAGCCACGTCTCGATCACCATGAAGAGGCCGGCGAAGCAGAGGCCATTGAGGGCACGCAGCCCCCACCACACGACGGGCGTCGTCCAGATCGCCTGGCAGAGCGGTGTGATCGCGGCCATGGCGGTGAGTGCCGCGAAGGCGCGGATGTGGCCGACCTTGGCGACGACGCGCGGCCAGAGGATGCAGCCCGCCATCAGGCCCGCGAAGTGAAAGGAGCCCATGATGCCGATGTCAAGCCGCGTGAAGCCTGCTCCATCGGCCCGGATGGGTCCGAGGAGACCGAGGAGCCCGTTCCCCATGAGCAGGATCGCCGCGCTGAGGATCAGCGCGATCACGGGTTTCAAGTGCTGCGTCATGTGTCCTCTGCCGCCCCGTGTGTCAGCTGTGCGCTGGCTCTCGAGGTGAGATACAACGCGCCGTGCGCGCGGGTCCACCTTCTGAGCGCTTCCATGAACCGCGAATTTGTGCTTCGGAGACGCAGTATCGGCCTGAATCCGGTATGCAGTCGTGTGCCGGCAGACCAGCGCAAGCGAGGCGTCCATGACCTATCGTGCCCCCGTCGACGACATCATGAGTGCGCTGAAGACGGCGGCAGGCCTCGATGACCTCATCGCCCGCGGCGTCGTGAAGGTCGACGAGGAGACGCTGCGCGCCGTCGTCGAGGAGGCCGGCAAGTTCGGCTCCGAGGTGCTCGACCCGCTCAACTGGTCGGGCGACCGCACCGGCTCGAAGCTCGTCGACGGCAAGGTCGTGACGCCGGCTGGGTGGACGGAGGCTTACAAAGCGTTCGTCGAGGGCGGCTGGGGAGCACTCCCCTGTCCCGAGGCCTTCGGCGGCCAAGGCCTGCCGGAAGTTGCCTCCATGGCGGCCTGCGAGATCTGGAACGCGTCGAACCTCTCGTTCGGCCTCTGCCCGCTGCTGACGCAGGGCGCGATCGCGGCGCTGATTGCCCAGGGCTCCGACGCATTGAAGGCGCAGTACCTGCCGAAGATGGTGTCGGGCGAGTGGACCGGCACCATGAACCTGACCGAGCCGCATGCGGGCTCCGACCTCGGGCACCTGCGCTCGCGCGCCGAGCGCATGTCGGACGGCAGCTACCGCATCTTCGGCACGAAGATCTTCATCACCTACGGCGACCACGAGATGACGGAGAACATCATCCATCTCGTGCTCGCGCGACTCTCCGATGCACCCGCCGGCACGCGCGGCATCTCGCTGTTCCTGGTGCCGAAGCACCTGCTCAACGCCG
>DAORNH010000076.1:5367-6949 GCA_035440865.1 Hyphomicrobiaceae bacterium
GAAGTACGGCGAAGGCGGCGAGGGCGCCATCGGCTATCTGGTCGGCGAAGAGAACCGCGGCCTCAATGCCATGTTCATCATGATGAACGAGGCGCGGCTCGCCGTCGGCGTGCAGGGTGTGGCGCTCGCCGAGCGGGCGACGCAGCGTGCCATCGCCTACGCCAAGGAGCGTCGCCAGGGCCGCTCGGCCAAGGGCAAGGCCGGCGAGATGAGCCCGATCATCGAGCACGCCGACATTCGCCGCACGCTCATGATCATGAAGGCGCTGACACAGGCGGCGCGCGCCATCTGCCTCGCGACGGCTCGCGAGGTCGACATCTCGCACCATGCAGCCGACGCGGCCGAGCGTCAGACCGCCGCCAACCGCACCGCGCTGCTGACACCGATCGCCAAGGCCTTCTCGACCGACATCGCCATCGAGGTGACCTCGATGGGCGTGCAGATTCACGGCGGCATGGGCTTCGTCGAGGAGACGGGCGCGGCGCAGCACTACCGTGATGCGCGCATCCTGCCGATCTACGAAGGCACCAACGGCATCCAGGCGCTCGACCTCGTCACGCGGAAGCTGCCGATCGAGGGCGGCAAGGTTGCGGCCGCCTACATCGGTGAACTCGCAAAGACCGTCGAGGAGGTGCGCGCCTCGAACCGGCCCGAGTTCGGCCGCATGGCGGAGCGGCTCGGCGCGGCCGTCGAGAGCCTAGGTGCTGCCTCGCGCTGGGTCGGCAAGGCGCTCGCCTCGAACCAGGAGGCGGCGCTCGCCGGCGCGCAGCCTTATCTCCGCTTGTTCGGGCTTGCAGCGGGCGGCGTCTATCTCGCTCGCGCCGCGCTTGATGCGACGCGCACCAGCGGAGGCGCCTCCGCGCAGACGGTGGCGATCGCGCGCTTCTTTGCCGAGAACCTCGCGACCGCGGCGCCGGGCCTCGCCGACACGGTCATGACGGGAGCAGACGGTCTCCTCGCCGTCGAGCCTGATGCACTTGCGGGCTGAGGCAGCCTTGCCTCAGCGCCCGGTCGAGCCGAAGCCGCCGGCGCCGCGGCGGGTCGCGCTCGCGAACGCGTCGACGACTTCGAATGCCGGCCGGACGATCGGCACGAACAGCATCTGCGCGATCCGCTCACCCGGTGCGATGCGGATCGGCGCCGTGCCAGGCGCACTCCGGTTCCAGGCGCTGATCATGATCGGGCCTTGGTAGTCCGCATCGATGAGGCCCATCAGATTGCCGAGCACCAAGCCTTGTTTGTGCCCGAGGCCGGAGCGCGGCACGATCAGCGCGGCGAGGTTCGCATCCCCCATGCTCACAGCAATGCCCGAGGGGATCAGGACGGCCGGTGCCTGCGGCGCGAGGAGCAGCGGCTCATCGAGGCAGGCGAGGAGGTCGATCGCCGCCGCGCCGTCGCTCTGGTAGCGCGGCAGGCCCCACTCGCGGAGCCGCGTGTCGAGGATCTTGATTTCGACCGTGGCTCGGTGCGCCGTCATCGTCGGGCCTCATCAGCTTGCCGACCTGGCTCTGCTAGGCGCGATTCCTCCCGTGCCGCTAGCGTCCCCTCCCCCCTTGCGGGGGAGGGACAGGGTGGGGGGTGT
>DAORNH010000076.1:6959-13842 GCA_035440865.1 Hyphomicrobiaceae bacterium
CGGCCGAAGGCAGCCAGTGCGGCGAGCAGCCCTGGATCGTCGTGCACCACCCCCATCCCCGACCCTTCCCCCGTCAAGGGGGAAGGGAGTGAAGTACTGACCGAAGAGGACAACATCATCGAGCGCCCCGGTTCCAACGAACGCCCGTTCAATCCGCGAACGGGTCCTTGACCATGATTGTGTCGACGCGCTCCGGACTCGTCGAGAGCAGCGTCACAGGGCACTCGATCAGCTCCTCGATGTGGCGCACGTACTTGACGGCCTCGGCCGGCAGCTCGCTCCACTTCTTGGCACCCTTGGTCGAGCCCGACCAGCCGCTCAGCACCTCGTAGATCGGCTCGACGCGCGCCTGCGCGTTCTGCCCGGCCGGCAGCTTCGAGATGCGCTCGCCGTCGAGCCGGTAGCCGACGCAGACGCGGATCTCCTTGAGCCCGTCGAGCACGTCGAGCTTGGTCAGCGCGATGCCGTCGATGCCCGAGACCTTGCACACCTGGCGGACCAGCACGGCGTCGAACCAGCCGCAGCGGCGCGCGCGACCGGTCACGGTCCCGAACTCGCGCCCCCTTTCGCCGAGCATGCGGCCGACCTCGTCGTTGAGCTCGGTCGGGAACGGCCCAGAGCCGACACGCGTCGTGTAGGCCTTGGCGAGGCCGAGCACGTAGCCGATCGATTTGGGGCCAAGCCCCGAGCCCGTCGCCGCCTGCGCCGCGACCGTATTTGACGACGTGACGAACGGGTAGGTGCCGTGGTCGACGTCGAGAAGTGCGCCCTGCGCGCCCTCGAACAGGATGCGCTTTCCTTGCCGGCGCGCCTTGTCGAGGAGATCCCAGACGGTGTCCATGTAGGGGAGCAGCTTCGGCGAGATCTCCACGAGATCGGCCATCAGCTTGCCCTTGTCGATCTCGGGCCGGCCGAGGCCCCGGCGCAATGCGTTGTGATGGACGAGCAGGCGATCAATCTTTGGCTCGAGGGTCCCGAGGTTCTTCAGGTCCTGCACGCGGATCGCGCGGCGGCCGACCTTGTCCTCGTAGGCCGGGCCGATGCCGCGACCCGTGGTGCCGATCTTCTGACCGCCCGCGGCCTCCTCGCGCAACTTGTCGAGGTCGCTATGTAGAGGAAGGATCAGCGTCGCATTCTCGGCGATGCGCAGCACGTCCGGATTGACGTCGACGCCCTGCGCCTTGAGGTCGGCGATCTCCTTCACGAGATGCCAGGGGTCGAGGACGACGCCGTTGCCGATGACGCTGAGCTTGCCCTTGCGCACGAGGCCGGAGGGGAGGAGGGACAGCTTGTAGGTCTTGCCGTCGATGACGAGGGTGTGGCCCGCGTTGTGCCCGCCCTGGAAGCGCACGACGATGTCCGCGCGCTCGGACAGCCAATCGACGATTTTTCCTTTGCCTTCGTCGCCCCACTGGGCGCCGACAACGACGACGTTGGCCATCCGGCCCTCCTCACGTGCAGACTGATGCACGAGAGCGATGGGCGCCCCCTGTGCGACGGTCGGTTACGCTTTCGTGACACGCTCGGCAAGCGGAAACGACGTAGCCGCCTCTGCAACTATGGGCTCGGAGCGGAGGCAACGATCAGCGCGACGAGCTCGCGGCACGATTGCCCGATGAGGCCGCCGGCCTTCTTCGCGGCCTCGTTGAGTGCGGAGACGTAGCCGTCGCGATAGGTCGACATGCCGTCACCGATGCGGGCCGAGAAGTTCGAGACGCAGGCGGCGGGGATGCCGAGGGCATCGAGCACGGGAAGCCGCGACATGCCGGCGTTGTCGCGCCCGAAGCCCGCGTCGTTGCACACGACACCGGCAACAGGGAACTTGATCGCCGTTTCCTTCCGCCCGCCGAGCAGTCCTCCGTGCGAGCCCGTCACCACGATGTTCTGCCGGTCCGTGGTCGCGACGAGCGAAATCGAATCCATTGCGATGACGCGCGTCTTCCCGCGCCCCGCATCGACGATCTCGGTGCGGTGTTCGTCCTCGGCAGGAGGTGGTGGTGAGGGCGGCAGTCCGGCCGTTGCCAGCATGTCGAGCGCCTCGCGGCAGCGCATGCCGACCTTGAGCTTGAGCTTGGCGGCCGGCGCATTGACGAACGAGATGATGCCGTTGGCGTGACCGTCACGGCCATCGCCGATGCGTGCCGACTGGCTCGAGATGGTCGCCGCCGGAAGGCCGAGCCGTTCCAGATAGATTGAGCCCGAGAAGCCGACGCGCTCGCGACCGACGCCGGCATCATTGAGTATCAGCGCTGAGACGGCCTTCGTGGCTCCATAATAGGCCGCGTAGTGGCCGCCGTGCGAGGCGCACAGTGCCGCCTTGCCGCGATGCGCGTCCGTCAGATGCGTGACACTGTCGAGGACGATCTGGTTCGCTTGTGGCATGTGGGCACTCCGGAAGCGGGCCGCCGCGCGAGAAACCTCGCACCAATCCGAGTGGGCAGCAAGCGCGGACAATGTGGCGAGGTACGGCCGGAGCACATCAATTCTGGCGCGCTGTTGCGCTCGGCGGCTGCGGCCTGGTGTGGTGACATTGCAGGATGGGAGGCGCGCGATCGCTGAGTGCCATGACGGGACATGGCGCCAACCCTCAATATGTCGTCCTCGGGCTTGTCCCGAGGTCCCATCGGGCGGCGTCCTCAGCTGAGTGGTTCTTGACCCAAAGGGAAACTGAGCAAGTACAGCAATTGAGTGCTCTATTGACCGCGTCATCGCGGATGGACATCCGCAGTATTGATGCCGCAGTCGTGAGGCTGATCGAGGTCGTTGGCGTGGACGAGGTCGCTTCGGACCGTCGTACAGGCGCTTCCCGGATCTTGTGACGGACATGCGCCGGAAGCGGCGAACGCGACGTCGAGCCCAAGACCATGTTGATGTTCGCGTCGGCGATGACTTTCGTCTATCGCGCGCGTCCCGCGGCGAGAAATGTCGAGAACTCGGCTGGCGTGCTGCCGACGGCTGTTGCGCCGATCCTCGATGTGAACTCGCGATCCGGGCCGCTTCGCGCGGCCTTTGCGGCAGCGCTGGCGAGCTTGTCGACGATGTCCCTGGGCGTATCGACCGGCGCCAGCAGTCCGGCCCATGCAGTGCCGTCGAACGCCGGCACGCCGACCTCGTTGAACTGCGGTAGGGACGCTGCAGGCCGAGGCCACAAGGCAGCGTCCCTAGAACAATCCGATTGGCGAACGCAGTTAGATCAGCAGTCCTTGGCGAACAACTGCGTCCAGAAATTTCCAGCGCGGCCGATGCCGATGTCGGTCATCGAAGGGCTCATGATGTTCCTGCAGTGACCCGGGCTCTGCATCCAGTTTTGCAGCACCAACGCCGGCGTGGGCGAACCTGCGGCGACATTCTCGCCCCCTTCCCGCGCGCCGCCACAGGCTGCAGCGAGGCGCTCTCCCATGCGGTCATGGCTGAGTTTGCCTGCCCGCTGCATGGCAAGGCTCCATTCCGCGGCGGCAGTCGTCAGCGCTGCGTTCAGCTTCAGCGGCGGTACGGGGCGCATCATTTGACCGCCGCAAACGGCCCCATCGCTGCGATGGCGGTTGACGAGGGCGAGGACGGCCGCGACGTCGTTGCCACCGCCGACGATAGGTGGAGGCGGCGGCGTGCCGGGGCCGACAGGGTCCGCCGTAACGCTGGTGACACGATAGAGCAGGCCTTTGGGACCGCCACCGTGCGCCAGGAAAATCTGGCGCGAGCTCACATTTAGTTCGATGCGGATGCCGCGCGACGCGTCCGAGAGATAGACAGAGGTATCGTTACGACCGGTCTCGGTGAAATTGAACGTGCCGCCGCCATTGCCTACCTCGACCCACGCCTTGGGACCGGTCTGTCGAAATTGACCGGTCGCATAAGCGACGACGGTGGCATTCCTGCTGCTGACACCGCCTTGTGCCCGCGATTGCGGCAGGTACGAGACAAGCAGGCTCAGGCAGAGTGCGGCACCCAAAGCCGCCGCGCGTGTTCGCATGTTCATCGATGAATCCTCTGAAGCGGAGACCAAGAGCGGGGCACAAGTCGGCCCGTTCGCGGCATAGGCTCCCGCCGCGAAGGTTCTCGTGCTAGCGTATCTCTGTCGCCGTTCCTTCAGTGCGTGGCCGGCGACGTGTGATCAGGGTGCAGGCGACGCGAACGAAAGTCAGAAAAGAGCTCCGAAAAATTTCCGAATTGTCCAACGCCGCGAATTATACTGGTGCAGTCAATGAGTTGCATGATCGGCCCCTTCCGCCTCGATACCGACGCGCGGGTCCTGTTTAGAGACACCGCGCCGCTGCCGCTGAGCCAGCGCGCCGTCGTCCTGCTGTGCGTCTTGGTCGAGCATCACGGTCATCTGGTGTCGAAGAACAGCTTGGTGCAGGCGGCCTGGGACGGGCGGGCCGTCGAGGAAAGCAACCTGACTGTCCAGATCGCCTCGCTTCGCCGCGTGCTCGGGGAAGTGCCGGGTGGCGAACGATGGGTCGAGACATTGCCGCGCCACGGCTATCGGTTCGTCGGGCCGGCCCCCATCCGAGAGCGCGTACAGGTGTCGTCGCGTGAGGCGCCGGCCGTTGCGCCGACTCCATCGGCGAAGCCACCGGTCGAGAAGCCCTCGATCGTCGTGTTGCCGTTTCAGAACCTCAGCGGCAATCCCACGCAGGACTACTTCGGCGAGGGCTTCGCCGAGGACATCACGACCGCTCTGTCACGTCTGAAGTGGTTGGTGGTCGCGGCGCGAGATTCATCGGACGCGGCGTCGACGACCGCGGCAGACCATCAGCGCCTCGCGCGGGATCGCGGCGTACGGTACGTGCTCAACGGTAGCACGCGGCTTGCCGGTGACCAGCTCCGTGTCACCTGTCAGGTCATCGATGCGGAGAATTGGCAGACCATCCTGTCGCGCAAATTCGACCGCCGGCTCGGCGACGTGTTCGCCGTGCAGGACGAGATCACCGAGAGCCTCGTTGCCGTCATCGAGCCTTCGCTGCTTGACGCCGAAGAGATGCGGGCGCGGCAGCGACCGCTGGTGCGGCTCGACTGCTGGGGCCTGATCGCGCGGGCCGTTGGCCTGGTCCACCGGTTCGAGCGTGAGGCGAACCTCACGGCGCAAGGGCACCTGCAACGGGCGATCGCGCTCGATCCGTCGAGTGCGCGGGCGCAAGCCACGCTGGCCTGGGCGCTCTATTGGGCGTTTCATTGCTCCTGGGTGGATAACCGCGCAGGATGCGCTGAGCAGGCCATGGCTCATGCCGAGACGGCTCTTCGGCTCGATCCCCAGGAGCCATGGGCGAGGGCCGTGTATGGTTTCAATTTGAGTTCGTCTGGCAAGCATGCCGCGGCCATAGACGAATTGCGCCGGGTGCTCGAGCTGCAGCCGAGCTTCGCCCTCGGCCGCATGTTGCTGGGCTGGGCGCTGTTGCGGCGAGGCGATTTCATAGCGGCTATCGGCGAGACGCAAAGGGCGTTGCTGCTCAGTCCCGGCGATCGCTTCACGGCCGTCTATCAGCACGCACACGGCCTCGCCCTGTTGGCCGCCCGCCGCTTCGAGGAAGCTTTGCCGTTCCTGCGCTCGGCCGCCGCGACCTATGTCGAATACATGGGACACGTCAACGGGCTGATCTCTTGCTGCGGCCACCTCGGCCTCGTCGACGAGGCGCGGCACCTGATCGAATTTCGGCGGGCCTGCCTCGGACGGGAATTCACGATTGCTTTTGCGCGGGCCAGACTTTCCGCGTTCGCGCACTGCGACGTATTCCTGGAAGGGCTCGCGAAGGCTGGTGTTCCAGACTAATCGCTATTTGCGCGACCAAAGAACGCAATGGGCACGTTGATAGATAGCCCTGCCAAGCGCTTCGGCTTCGGCCGCGCGAACACGAGGGTCCTTGTACAGGCTGATGGACCACGCGAACGGCGGTCTCGATCGCAACCGATGACGCGTGGCGCTGCAAGCATATTGCGGCGCACAATCAGGGCCGACGCTATGGACCGCTCCTGGCCCGTTGCGACGAACGGAGCTCGCCGAGCGATAGGTCCTCGGGACAAGCCCGAGGTTGACAGTCGTGGGGTTGGCAACTTCAGCGGGCATTGACAACCTGGGTCGGAAGCACACCCATACGGTCGTGCCACCGCTACCCCACCCCCATCGACGAGGAAAGAAGCGGCGATCGCCAGGGGCGGCGGGCAGAGGAACTGCCGAGGATGCACCGCGACAAGGGCGTCGCGAGAATTTGACGCCGCCGCGCGCCGAAACTACGGTGCGCGGCTCGTGCGCGGCCGCGTGGCCGCTGCCTGGCACAAGCTGGATACCCGACGTCATGTCCACCTCTGCAACCGCCGCGCTTGCCGCCGAGGCCCGCGCCTGGCCCTTCGAGGAGGCCCGCCGCCTCATCCAGCGGCTCGACAAGTTGAAGGGTGGCAGGGACAAGACGGTCATCTTCGAGACGGGATACGGTCCCTCCGGCCTGCCGCATATCGGCACCTTCGGGGAAGTGGCGCGGACGACGATGATCCGCCGGGCGTTCGAGGTGATCAGCGAGATCCCCACGCGGCTGCTCTGCTTCTCGGACGACATGGACGGCTTCCGCAAGGTGCCCGATAACGTCCCGAGCAAGGACATGCTGGCGGCACACCTGCAGAAGCCGCTCTCGCGCGTGCCGGATCCGTTCTGCAACGAGCATGGGAGCTACGCGGCCCACAACAATGCGGTGCTGCGCGCCTTCCTCGACCGCTTCGGTTTCCAGTACGAGTTCCTGTCGGCGACGGAGGAGTACACGTCCGGCCGCATGGACGAGGCGTTGCTCCGCATGCTTGCCGGCTACGACAAGGTGATGGACATCATTTTGCCGACGCTGGGGCCCGAGCGGCGCGCGACGTACTCGCCGTTTCTGCCCGTCTGCCCGCGCACGGG
>DAORNH010000076.1:13890-15308 GCA_035440865.1 Hyphomicrobiaceae bacterium
GCATATGTCGATCCGGAGGGCGGCCAGAAGGTCGAGACCAAGGTCACGGGCGGGGCCGTCAAGTGCCAGTGGAAGGCCGACTGGGCGCTGCGCTGGGTCGCGCTCGGCGTCGACTACGAGATGGCGGGGAAGGACCTGATCGACAGCGTGATGCTGTCCTCGAAGATTTGTCGCGCACTCGGCGGCACGCCGCCCGAGGGCTTCAATTACGAGCTGTTCCTCGACGAGAACGGCGAGAAGATCTCGAAGTCGCGCGGCAATGGCCTCACGGCGGACGAGTGGCTGACTTATGCGCCGCCCGAGAGCCTTTCGCTCTTCATGTACCAGAAGCCGAAGACGGCAAAGCGCCTCTACTTCGATCAGATCCCGAAGGCGGTCGACGAGTATCTGGGCTTCGTCTCGGCCTTTCCGGGTGAGCCAGGCGCCAAGCAGCTCGACAATCCCGCCTGGCACATCCACGGCGGCCGGCCGCCGCTGCCCGAACTGCCTGTGAGCTTTGCGCTGATGATCAACCTCGTCTCGGCCTCGAATGCCGCGAACAAGTCGACGCTGTGGGGCTTCATCGGCCGCTATGCGCCGGGGGCGAGCCCCGAGAAGAACCCGATCCTCGACCGGCTCGCGGGCTACGCGATCGCCTACTACCGCGATTTCGTGTTGCCGACGAAGACATACCGCGCGCCGACCGCCTCTGAGAGGAAGGCACTCGGGGCGCTCGACGCCGAGCTCGCCAAGGCGAGCCCGGATGCCAGTGCCGAGGCGCTTCAGACCATCGTCTACGAGGTCGGCAAGGCGAACGGCTATGCCGAGAGCCTGCGCGACTGGTTCAAGGCGATCTACGAGGTGCTGCTGGGTCAGACGCAGGGGCCGCGCTTCGGCTCGTTCATCGCGCTCTACGGCATCGCCGAGACGCGCGCGCTGATCGCCAAGGGGCTCGCGGGCAAGCTCGGCAAGGCATGAGGGCTGGCCCATCGGGGTGCGGGCGTTCATCGCCTCTTAATGATTCGGCCGTTAGCTCCCGTACTGCGTTCTTGCATGGGCACTCGAAGTGTGCCAGGGAACGCTAGCCGGGAGCGCAGGGGTTCGAATTCTTTTACGGATTTTCCCCCGCTGACCATCTGATTAGGCCCTTTGTGGCACGTCCCCACTGCGCTCCTGCCGTTGGCCATCCGTCGCACGCCTGCGGCGAAGCCGCGCGTTGTTCAGCCGGAGAAACTTGCTTTTGGAACAGACGACGTTCGCTGGGCTCGGGCTCAGCTCCAAGGTGTTGGCTGCGATCGACGCGGTCGGATACACCACGCCGACGCCAATCCAGGCGGAGGCCATCCCTGTCGCCGTCACCGGGCGTGACGTGCTCGGGATCGCGCAGACCGGAACGGGCAAGACCGCGTCCTACGTGCTGCCCATGCTCTCGCGCCTCG
>DAORNH010000077.1:0-10633 GCA_035440865.1 Hyphomicrobiaceae bacterium
GATCGGCCCCTCTCACGGACATCACATGCCGAACCAACTGGGACGCCCGCCATTGCCGCGGGCGTTCCTCGTTCCGGGTGGCGGATTGCAACCGGGCTTAGGGTCGACAGGCGGCTCCGAGTAGCACGAAGCTTCCAGACGCAGGACTGTTGATCGCAAGGCTCGGGTTGCGACGCGGGGGCACGCGTCTCAGGTTCTCAGCCGGGCCTCGCGTAGCGGCGCGCCTGCTCGGGCGCGCGCGAGCTTCAGGGCGTGCCTCGACGAGGGTTCGATCTCAGTAGAACAGCAGGACCGACACAAAGCCCGCGGCGAGGCACGCCAGGATGGCGCGTCGGCGCCAGACTCGCGTCCATTCCGAGAGGAGGAAGGGCAGCAGGCGCCACGGGAACTGCCGCAACCAGGCAAGCGCGAACCCGACGACGAGGCCGATCGCCAGCGAGCGCCAGTCGGGAAACGTGGTCGCGGTCGTGGTCAGCAACGTCTTCGCCGGGCCGGGCGCGTTTCCGCCCAGCTGGTTGCTGACGGACAGTGCCGTGACCAGCCCAGCAGCGATTGCCACCAGCAGGATCAGCAATCTCAGCATGCGGACCCCCACCACATGAAAGCTCTCGGCACGTGCCTCGGTAAAATCGAGTGGGTGGGAGAGCGGACGGCATTGCGCTTCGGGTTAGCATGTCGTGGTGAAAATACGGTCAACAGGCGCCTCGTCTCCGGTCGCATTGCGATCTAAGGTGGAGTGGGAAAGAGCTGCGGAGAGCGCCATGGCAAAGATTGCCAAAGTCGAGCCGATCGTCCTCAAGGTCCCCTTCACGGATGGCAGCTCCGGGACGGGGCTCATGCCGCAGGCCTGGACCAAGCTCGAGATCGTTCTCGTGCGGGTGGAAACGGATGACGGCCTCGTCGGCTGGGGTGAGAGCTTCGGCTATTTCTGCTCGAGCGCCGTGGCGGCGGCGGTTCGCGACATGGTTGCTCCGGTGGCGATCGGCCAGGACGCCGGCGATCCCAGGGCCCTCAATCGCATGCTGCAGCAGCGCCTGCACCTGCATGGGCGCTACGGCATTACGATCTTCGCGATCTCTGGCCTCGACATCGCGCTCTGGGATATCGCGGGCAAGCGATCGGGGACGAGCCTCACCGAGCTTCTCGGCGGCAACGCCCGCTCGGCGAGCGGCGGCAAGGTGCCGGCCTATGCGAGCCTGATGCGCTACGGTGATCCGGTGCTCGTCGAGCGATTTGCGGCGAAGGCGGCCAGCGAGGGCTATGCCGACGTCAAGCTCCACGAGATCCGGCGCGACACGATCGGGGCTGGCCGCAAGGGGGTCGGAGCGAAGGTGCGCCTCACGACCGACATCAACTGCAACTGGTCGGTGGACGAGACGCGCCAGATCCTCCCCTATCTCAAGGAGATCGACCTCTTCTGGCTCGAGGAGCCGATTTTTCCGCCGGAGGACTGGGAGACGCTGATGGAGCTCGGCAAGTTCGGCATCGCCATCTCAGCTGGCGAGAATGCCTGTACGAGTGTCGAATTCTCGCGCCTGATACCTGCCGTCACCTACGCGCAGCCGAGCGTCACCAAGGTCGGCGGCGTGAGCGAGGTGATCGCCATCGCAGACATGGCAAAGCGGCTCGGGCGCACGCTCATGCCGCACTCTCCGTATTTCGGGCCAGGCTACTGGGCGACCGTGCACCTCGTCGCGGCGCGCGCCGAACTCGGCCTCTTCGAGTACCTCTACGTCACGCCCGATGCCTGGCTGTCGCCGGCGATCCCGCGTCCCGCAAAGGGCGTCATCACGCCGCCCACTGCGCCGGGCCTCGGCTTTGAGCCGGACCAGGCGGTCCTCGAGCGCTACCGGGTCGCCTGAGCCCTCATCACGACGACGTGAACTCCGGCCGCCATCCATCGCCGACCGGGCGGGCGTAATCACTTGCGACCACCGAACGACGATGGTCGAGCCCGACAGCAACGAGCCCTGGTCCCCGACGGGGTCCGCTTCGGCGCCAGCGCGCCGAGGGATCGGCTTTGCGCGCCGGCTCAACTCCAGGCACCTACTCGGGAGAGTTCTGATGCGCTTTGTGAAAGCCGCTGCCGTTGGCCTTGCCCTCTCGCTCGTCGCCTCGAGCGCGATCGCCATGCACCACAAGCCGAAATCGCTCTACGACCGCCTCGGTGGCAAACCGGCACTGCGCGCCGTCGTCGAGGATTTCGTCGGCAATGTCGCGGCCGATGCCCGCATCAACGGTTTCTTCGCCAAGACGAACATTCCGCGCCTGAAGCGCCTGCTCGTCGAGCAGCTCTGCGCGGGCACCGGCGGCCCGTGCCGTTATACGGGCCGCAGCATGAAGGCCGCGCACAAGGGCATGGGGGTCGACGGTGCGCACTTCGCCGCACTTGTCGAGGACCTCCAGAAATCGTTGAATAAATTCAAGGTTCCGGCGAAAGAGCAGCGCGAGCTGATCGCCATCCTCGCCCCAATGCGGAAAGACATCGTCGAGAAGCGATGATACGACTTGATCCAGATCACAATCCGACCGCGCCGCCCCACTAGCTTGGGCGGCGGGCGCTGGCGCGGCGGACACCGTACACCCGATCACGCGGCGAACGAAAATTCGCAGATGTGCCAAGGGGGGCGACGGCCCGTCGGCCCGGAGCTATATCCGACTTGAGCAGTGGAACCAGAGCGATGGACTATCACAGCACGTTTGCGTCGGCGCTGGATCTGCTCCGAACCGAGGGCCGGTATCGAGTGTTCGCCGACCTTAAGCGGGCGCAGGGCCGCTTCCCGCTCGCGGAGCGCCGCGCTGGCGATGCCCGCCAGCCGGTGACGGTCTGGTGCTCGAACGACTATCTCGGCATGGGCCAGCACCCCAAGGTCCTCGATGCCATGCACCAGGCGCTTGACGAGGCCGGCGCGGGCTCGGGCGGCACGCGCAACATCTCGGGCACGACCCGTTATCACGTCGACCTCGAGGCCGAGATCGCCGACCTCCATGGGAAATCGGCAGCCCTTCTGTTCACGTCCGCCTTCGTTGCCAACGAGGCGGCGCTCTCGACGCTGCAGACGCTGCTCCCCGGCGTGGTCGTCCTTTCGGACGAGAAGAACCACGCCTCGATGATCGCCGGCATCCGCAACGGTCGCGGCGAGAAGCGCATCTTCAGGCACAACGACCTCGCCGATCTCGAGCGGCATCTCGCGGCTATCGAGCCGGGCCGGCCGAAGATCATCGCTTTCGAGTCCGTCTACTCCATGGACGGCACGATCTCCCCGATCGGCGGCATCTGTGATCTCGCACGCCGCTACGGGGCGCTCACCTACCTCGACGAGGTGCATGCGGTCGGCCTCTATGGACCGCGCGGCGCCGGCATTGCCGAGCGCGACGGTGTCATGCACCGGGTCGACATCATCAACGGTACGCTCGCCAAGGGCTTTGGCGTGATGGGCGGCTACATTGCCGCATCCCCGGAAATCTGCGACTGCATACGCTCCTACGCGCCGGGCTTCATCTTCACGACTTCGGTTGCTCCTGCGATCGCCGCAGGCGCTGCCGCCTCGATCCGCCATTTGAAGTCGTCATCGGACGAGCGGACGCAGCATCAGGAGCGTGTTGCAACCGTGAAGCGAAGGCTTGCCGCGGCAGGCATGCCTGTCCTCGACAATCCGAGCCATATCGTGCCGGTCATGGTCGGCGACCCGAAGCACTGCAAGATGGTCTCCGACACGCTTCTCGACCGGTTCGCCATCTATGTGCAGCCGATCAACTACCCGACCGTGCCAAAGGGCACGGAGCGGCTCCGCATCACGCCGACGCCGTGCCACAGTGACGCTGATATCGATCGCCTCGTGCGGGCGCTGTCGACGCTCTGGGCGGAGTGCGAGCTCGCACGCGGCATCCGCACGGACGCTGCCTGATCCTGATCGCGGATCAGGGGCCGGCTTGCAAGGTCAGCCGGCTGACTTAACGATTTGCTAACCATTCTTTACGACAACCTATGCGTGCGGTTGACCGGACCAGTGGCCGCAATCCGAGCGTGGGGTTGAGCGTAAGGAATAGCGTATGCGTTGTCCCAGCCGGGCCACCCTCGCCTCGATCGCGGGCGCGGCTCTGTCCAGTGTCACTCTTGCCGGCACCAGCTGGTCATATGACCGGCCGGCCGGCTCGAGCACAACAACCGCCTTCGGCCATCCGCCTTGCTACTGCGACACGGCCCGCACCCCGGCATACGAGGACAAGAGGCGCCCGCTCGTCAAGGCCTACCCGACCACTTCGCCCTACGGGCGAACTTATGTTGCGCCGAGCTACAGTGTCGCCCGGGACACTCGACCCGTCTATGTCGAGCCCATCGCGCCAGTGGTGACATACAGGCGCCCTCCCATCTGGACAGGCCTGTACCTCGGTGCGCACGGCGGCTATACGACAGGCACAGCGGTTCTCGACGGCGGGCGGGGCAGCGTCGGCTTCGACGGCATGGGCGGCGGCATCCACCTCGGCTACAACTGGCAATCGGGCGGCATCGTCTGGGGTCTCGAGACCGACAGCACCTGGTCGAATGCACGTGGAAGTAGCAGCATGGGCGGTCCGACCACGATGACCGTCTCGCACGACTGGGTGTCCTCGCTCCGCGCCCGCGTGGGCATCCCCGTCGACAACGCCCACCTCTATCTGACAGCGGGCGCTGCCGCCGGCCATGCCAGCTGGTCAGCCGGGGGCCTCGCCTCCTCCGATACCCTCTTCGGCCTCGTCCTCGGCGGCGGGCTCGAATATCGCCTGCACGAAGCCCTAAGTCTGAGGATCGAGGGCCTCCACTACATGTTCGGCGATCGAACAGTTTCGCTGCCAGGCGGAAATGCCCGCGTCGATGCGGACATGACGACGTTCCGCGCCGGCCTCTCGCTGCATTTCAATTGAACGTCCGGTCTCCCTATAGCCGGATGTCGCGCCTATCCCCAGTGCTGTTGCCGCATTTTGGCACCTGATCCTTCGGATGCTATGAAGCGGGAAGGTGCAAGGCGATGGGTCCGGCGGCCGGCATGACGTCGAACAATTTTCAGGAAAGGGCTGCGGGGCTCGTCGCGAGCCTCGTCGCCTTGCCGAGGTGGACGAAGCGCGGGCTGCTCGCGGCCAGCGACGCGCTCCTGCTCGGCCTGGCGCTCTGGATATCTTTCGTGTTTCGTTTCAATACGTTAGATTGGCCGGCCGTCTATTGGCCGGACAGCCCCGCCTTCATCGCGCTCTTGCTCGCCGCGCCTGTGATGGGCGTTGCGACGTTCCATCTCATGAGCCTCTACCGGCTCGTCACCCGCTTCTTCGGCGCCAAGGGCTCGGCGCGAATCGCCATGGCGATGCTCTTTGCCGTGACGGCATGGGCAGCCCTCGGCGCCATGCTCGGCCCGACCGGCATGCCGCGGACCGTCATACTCCTCTACGCGATCCTCGGCACCCTCTTCGTGATCCTGAGCCGACAGGTCGCGGCCTATGTCCTGAAGATTGAGACGCCGGTCGCGCGCGGACCTGGACGCCCGGTCCTGATCTACGGTGCCGCCGGACCCGGGCTCGCGCTTCTCGATGCCCTCAACCGGTCGGGCACATATGATCCGGTCGGTCTGCTAGACGATCAGCCCTCGCTCTGGGGACAGCGGATTGCCGGCTGCAAGGTCTATCGTCCCGACAAGATTTCGCGGCTGATCGAGCGGCACGGCGTGCGTGACGTGCTGCTGGCGCTGCCCGCCGGCCGACGCCGTGAGCGGCAGGCCGTCATCCGGGCACTTGGCGCCTATCCTGTTCGCGTGAAGACGCTGCCGGCCGCGGAGGACGTCGCGAGTGGGCGCGTCGCGGTGAGCGATCTCCGCCCGGTCGATGTCGAGGATCTGCTCGGTCGTGATCCGGTGCCGGCGGACGCTGAGCTGCTGACCCGCGACATCGAGCGGAAGTCGGTGCTGGTAACCGGCGCCGGAGGGTCGATCGGCTCCGAAATCACGCGGCAGGTGCTGCGCCTCGCGCCGTCGCGACTCGTGTTGCTCGATGCCTCGGAGGCGGCCCTCTACGAGATCGAGATGGAGGTGCGCCGTCTCAACGAGGGAGGCCGCGTGACGGTTGCCGCCGTCCTCGGCTCAGTGCTCGATAAGGCAACGCTCGATCAGACGATTGCCGCGCATCGCGTCTCGACCATCTATCATGCCGCCGCCTACAAGCATGTGCCGATCGTCGAGCAGAACCCGTTCATCGGCATTGCCAACAACACGTTCGGCTCGCTGGTGGTCGCCGAGGCGGCAGCGCGCGGTGGGGTCGGAAAGGTCGTGCTGGTCTCGACCGACAAGGCCGTCAGGCCGACGAACATCATGGGCGCGAGCAAGCGCCTCGCCGAGCTCATCTTCCAGGCCTTCGCGGCGCGGAACCGCGAGACCGTCTTCACCATGGTGCGCTTTGGCAATGTGCTCGACAGCTCGGGCTCCGTAGTGCGGCTTTTTCGCAAGCAGATCGAGGGGGGCGGTCCGGTCACGGTCACCGATCCGAAGATGATCCGCTACTTCATGTCGATTCCCGAGGCCGCCACCCTGGTCATCCAGGCCGGCGCCATGGCCAAGGGGGGCGAGGTGTTCGTGCTCGACATGGGCGAGCCCGTGAAGATCGACGAACTCGCCCGCTCCATGATTCGCCTGATGGGCCTCGAGGTGCGCGAGCCTGGCAGCCAGGACGGCGACATCGCCATCTCCTACATCGGCGCGCGGCCGGGCGAGAAGCTCTACGAGGAGCTCTTGATCGGCGAGAACACCACGACGACGCACCACCCGCGCATTATGCGCTGCGACGAGCCCTCGCTCACGGCCCGCGAGCTCGAGGCAGTGCTTGAAGAGCTCCGTCAGGCCATGCGCTCGGGCGACCTCGCCGAGATTCGCGCCCTCCTGATGCGGACGGTCGACTATCAGCCGGTCGTCACGGCCGAGGCCCGCAAGGCACCACCGGACCTGATGACGCTCGAGCCGCCGTCGAAGGCCATCAACTGATGCCACCCGTGATCCCGGACTCCGGCGCACGTCGTGTTGCCATCGTCACGGACGACGCGGGCCGGCTGGCGCGCATCGCCTCTCCACTCATCGAGGCGATCCTCGGACGCGGGCATCACGTTCGCGTCTTTGCCCAACGCAGCGCGGACGGCAGCACGGCAGCGTGGCTGGCCGGGCGCGGCATTGATACGCTGCCAATCGGCGTCGACCCGGAGACGAGCAATCCGCTGACCGACCGGGCGGTGCTGAAGCTGCTCACGAAGGCACTTGCCGACTACGAGGCCCATGCGCTCCTGGCTCTCGGCGACCGCGCCCACTTGCAGGCTGCCCGGGCCGCGAGTCGCGCCCGCATTGCGCGTGCCGTGCTGCTGGTCGACACGCTCGCCGATCTCGAGCTGAAGCACGGCGACAAGCCCGGCTGGCTCTCGCGCTACTCGTTGCGCACATCGCTCGCGGGAGCGTCGAGCATTCTGTTCTCGGACAACCAAGATCGTCGCGACGCCGACCTCGCGGGCATCATCCCGCCGGCCGTGGCGACCGCCGAGCTGCCCGGTCTCGGCATCGATCTCGCGGCGAACCCGGTGCTGCCGCTGCCGCCGACTGCGCCGGGCCTCACTTTCGCAATGCTCGCCGCACTCGACCGTCGGAACGGCATCGGCGCATATCTCGAGGCGGCGCGGATCGTGCGGGGCGAGATGCCGTCCGCCTCATTCGTGCTCGCCGGTGCCGAGGGGCGCGGGCCAAGTGCCTTTCCGCTCCGCCATCTCGAGGCGTTCCAGGCGGCGGTCCGCTACATTCCTTCCCCCTTCGACTTTGCCGACGTGCTCGGCGCCGCGCATGTCGTCGTCGCGCCGCTCACCTACGGCGGCGCGCCGTACGAACTGCTCCAGGGGCTTGCGGCGGGCCGGCCCATCATCACCACGGCAACGCCCGGCGCGCGTCTTGCCGTCGACGAGCGGATCAACGGCTGCCTCGTCCCGCCGAGCGACCCGGAGGCGCTCGCTCAGGCGATCCGCTCCTTCTTCGCCCATCCCGAGCTTCTGCCGTTCGAGGCACGCGCGAGCCGCCTCAAGGCCGAGCGGCGCTTCGATGTCCGCGGCGTGATCCCGCAGGTCCTCGCCGCGCTCCACCTCGGCACAGCGAGCGGAGCCACCTGATGTGCGGCATCGCCGGTCTCGTCGATCCGAGCCTTTCTCCCGGCGAGATTGCGCGCCTCGCCGAGCGGATGGCTCAGAGCATCCTTCATCGCGGGCCCGACGAAGGGCAGACTTGGGTCGAGCCGGACGCCGGCGTCGCGCTGGCCTTCCGGCGCCTCGCGATCGTCGATCTCAGCACGGCCGGGCGGCAGCCGATGACGTCGGACTCGAGGCGCTACGTTATCGTCTACAATGGCGAGATCTACAATGCCGAGGAGATGCGCCGCGCACTCGGCGCGGACGTGCCCTGCTGGCGCGGCCATTCGGACACGGAGGTGCTGCTCGAGTGGATCGCGCGGCGCGGCATCGCCTCCGCGCTTGAGAAGGCGAACGGCATGTTCGCGCTGGCGCTCTGGGACCGGTCGGAGCGCCGCCTGACGCTCGCTCGCGATCGCATGGGGAAGAAGCCGCTCTACTGGTGGCGCGATGGCCGGCGCATCGTCTTCGGCTCGGAGTTGCGTGCGCTCGGATGCCATCCGGCCTTGCCGCGCGGGATCGATCGATCGGCACTCGCCGGCTACCTCCGCCATGGCTACATGCTGCACCCATACACGATTTACGCCGGCGTCGGGCAGCTGCCACCCGGGCACGTCGTGACCATCGGACCGGGCGGAGGCGGCGAACCGCAGCCGTTCTGGTCGCTTGCCGAAGTTGCGCGGCGCGGCCGCCGCGAGCTATTTGCGGGTGACGATGCCGCGGCCTTGGAGGAGCTCGGCAACCGCCTCGGCAGTGCCGTGCGCCGCCGCCTCGTCTCCGACGTGCCGCTCGGCGCGTTTCTCTCAGGCGGCATCGACAGCTCGACCATCGTCGCGCTGATGCAGCAAGGGGCCGCCGCGCCTGTGCGCACGTTTGCGATCGGTTTCGAGGAGGATGCCTTCAACGAGGCGCCGCACGCGGCCGCCGTTGCCCGTCACCTTGGCACCGACCACACCGAGCTCGTCGTCACGGCGAAGGCCGCGCTCGACGTCATCCCGAGGCTCGCCGACATCTATGACGAGCCGTTCGCCGACAGCTCGGCAATACCGACCTGCATCGTCTCGGCGTTGGCGCGGCAGCATGTGACGGTGGCGCTCTCGGGTGACGGGGGCGACGAGCTGTTCGCCGGCTATGATCGCTATCGCGACGCAGAGCGGCTGATGCGGACGGCTGGTCGCCTGCCGCTGCCACTCCGGCGCCTCGGATCGAGCGCAGTGTCGCGGCTCTCGACGGCGAGCCTCGACCTGATGATCCGACCGCTACCGGAGCGCGTTCGACGCCGTTTGAGCGGCGATCGCCTGAAGAAGCTCGGGGCAATCGCCGGGCACTCGGGCGACGAGCTCTACCGCGCGCTGATCAGCATCTGGCCCGACCCGGCTGCCGTCCTGAACCCGGACCTCGGGCCTGTCGCCGAGCCTGCTTCCGCGCTCACGGATACGGCGCTCCCCGACCTCATCGCCGAGCCGATCTCGCGTCTCGCCTATCGTGACGCGCGCTCCTATCTGCCGGACGACATCCTGACGAAGGTCGACCGCGCCAGCATGGCGGTCTCGCTCGAAGCGCGTGCGCCGCTCCTCGATCCCGAGGTGGTCGCGTTCGCCTATGCGCTGCCCGAGCGCTTCAAGGTTCGCGACGGCGAGGCGAAGTGGCTGCTGCGTCGGCTCGCCTACAAGCTCGTCCCGCGGCCGCTGCTCGATCGGCCGAAGAGCGGCTTTGCCGTGCCAATCGGCACTTGGCTCAGAGGACCGCTCAAGGACTGGGCGGACGATCTCGTTTCGGAGCGGTCGCTCCGCGACAGCGGCCTCCTCGATCCTGCCGTCGTGCGTACAACGTGGTCTGAGCACCTCGCCGGCGCGCGCAATTGGTCGTTCCAGATCTGGACGGTTCTCATGCTGCTCGCCTGGCAGCGTCGCCATGGGGGAACGCATGCGGGCTAGGGCCGTTGCCGTCCTGGCGGCCGTCCTGATCGCCGCAGGCCTGCCTCAGACAAGCCAGGCGGAGCGGCCCGGTCTCACACATGTCCCCGCCGGGGCGCTGGCGGTCTTCCATCGGGCGCTCGACGACTTGAAAATGGGCAAGCGTGATCTCGTCACCATCATCCAGATCGGCGACAGCCACACCGCGAACGATCACTTCACCGGGCGGCTGCGCACGCGCCTCCAGGCGATCTACGGTGACGCCGGGCGCGGCCTGATGCAGCCGGGCGAGCCCTTTGCCTACTTCCGGCCCTATCAGGTGCGCGTCGTCCAGAAGGGGCCATGGGAGCAGTTTACGTCCAACCGGGCGGCGCCGGACGTTGCGCCATTCGGCCTTGCCGGCATGATCCTGCGCGGCCGCACACCGCAATCGACGATCGAGATCGAGACGACGGACGGCGAGGCCATCGGCCGGCTCGCGGTGGACTTCTACCTGCAGCCCGGCGGCGGCAGCTTTGAAGTGCGTGCGGGCGGCGCACGGCTT
>DAORNH010000077.1:10652-15155 GCA_035440865.1 Hyphomicrobiaceae bacterium
GGACTATCGCATCGCGCTGACGTCCATTCCCCTGCCGGCGATGGCCTCGCGCGTGACGCTTGCCCCGCTTGGTGACGGCCCGGTCGATCTCGCCGCGACAGGGCTTGAGCCCGAGCGCCGCGGGGTACGTGTCCTGAGTTTCGGCTTTCCCGGGGCGCAAGCCTCGATCCTCGACCGCTGGCAGTTCGACAACATCGCCTTTCAGCTCCGCCGCCTCGCGCCGTCGCTGCTCATCGTCGCGTTCGGCACCAACGAGGGCTTCCAGGTCGCCGAGCGGCTCGAGGGCTACGGTCCAGCTTTCGATCGACGCACCGCGCTGCTCAGGCGCGGTGCGCCGGATGCCTCGCTCGTGATCGTTGGCTCGCCGGCCGCGCACCGCCTGCCGCGACACTGCGCGCTGACACCTGAAGCCCAGGATCTCGCGCCGTGCTCGCCTCTCTCGGCGAGCGAACGCGCACGCTACGATCTCATGATGGCGCGTGCCGATCCCGCGCTCTGCCGCTGGCATACGCCCGCAGCGCTGACGACCATTCGCGCGGATCAGGCGGCGGCGGCCAAGAGGCTCGGCGCCACGTTCTGGGACTGGTCGGCGTTGATGCCGTCGGAGTGCGGACTCGACGACTGGTACCGCCGGAGCCTTGCGCATCGCGATCGCGTCCATCTCCGCCAGGACGGCTACTGGCGGAGCGCGGACGATCTTCTGGCGCATCTCCTCAATGGCGCGCGCTGAGGTCGCCGGTCAGCGGCGCGGCGCCCGGATCACGGCGAATTGATGCGCGGGGCATGCCGCCTCCCCGCTGCCGTCACCATCTCAGCCTCCGAGTAGGCATAGGAGGCGCTCGCCTCAACCGGAAACGGAGATTCCCATGCCGCAGTCAACAAATGTCAGCCGTCGCGCGGCGCTGACCGGTCTCGTGATGGCCGGATCGGCAGCTGTCGTGACGCATGCACTCGCCCAGCGGAGCGGCGAGCTCGTCGTCACGCCGTCCCAGACCGAAGGCCCCTACTATCCCGTCGACTGGTCCGGCGACATCGACCATGACCTCGTCGAGGTGAAGGGCCAGCCGTCAAAGGCCGCCGGACCCGTTGCGCATGTCAGCGGTCGCGTCCTCGACCTCGCCGGCCAGCCGATCGCCGGCGCGCGCGTCGAGATCTGGCAGTGCGACAACAAGGGCATCTACCGCCACCCGGCCGACCGCGGCGCCGGCCGCGCGCCCGACCCCGGCTTTCAGGGGCACGGTCGCGTCGAGACCGGCAGCGATGGACGTTATGCCTTCCGCACGCTGCGCCCCGCGATCTATCCGGGACGTGCGCCGCACATCCACTTCAAGGTTCGCGTTCCAGGTAGCCCGACGCTCACGACCCAACTCTACGTGCACGGCGATCCGGCCAACGAGCGGGATGGCGTGCTGAGCAGGATCCGCGATCGCCGACAGCGCGAGAGCGTGATCGCTCGCTTCGAGCCGGCCGACGCCGTCGAGGCCGGCGCGCTTGCCGCGACCTTCGACATCGTCATCGCGCGGGCACCTCGGCGGGCCTGACGCGTCCCGGAGACACTCACTCGGCCGCTTCCGCCTTGGTCGCGAGCGGACGCCGCGCCGGCGCAAAATCGGGGAGAGCGAAGCGCGTCTCGAGATCGGCAGTATCCTTCAGTCCGACATGCTGGCGCGCGTTCGCCAGCCACTTCTCGGTCTCGCCGCGACCGACATTGTAAAGGTAGCCGATGAGCTCGGCGTCGGGCTTCGACTTGCTGTCGTGGCTCAGTGCCGCCGTGTAGCGGCCAGCCGTGATCATGTGAAAGCGGTGCGCGGCGATCGCGTGCTCGCGCGTGCGCCTGTGAAACCAGCCGCGCCCCTGCCGACGCGCAGCGAGGATGGCGTCGACGTCGCGCAGCAGCGGCTGGTTGAATGTGATGCGGTTGGCGGCGCCGGCGATTTCACGTGCGCCCCGTGGCGTGCCCGGCGCATCGAGCGGGTTCAGGACCACCATCAGCGTGTCGCCGACCCGGCTCGCGCCGGCGATCTCGAGGAGATCCGGATTGGCGGAAAACCCGCCGTCCCAATAGGCCCGGCCGCCGATCTCCACGGCATGATGCAGGGTCGGCAGGCACGCCGAGGCGAGCAGGACGTCGGAGGAAATCTCGGCACGGCGGAAACGGCGCGCGCGCCCGGTCGCGACGTCCGTCGCCGTGATGACGAGGTCGAGCTTTGCGTGCGCTCCGGCGAGTGCCTTGAAGTCGATGACACGCTCGACGAGCTCGCGCAGCGGGTCGACACCGAGAGGATTGAACTCGTAGGGCGAGACGATACCGTTCATCGTGCCCATTGCGGCTCGGGTGAGCCCGAAGAGCAGCGGATTGAGGCGCGTCACGTCGCGGCTCGCAAAGGCGCTGACACCGCGCCAGAGCGCCGACAGGCGCTCGCGCGCGGCCTGCCGCCCACCGGCGAGAAGTCCTGAAGCGAGCGCTGTTGCATTCATGGCGCCGGCGCTCACCCAGCGGAACTCGATCGCCTCGTCATCGAGAAGGCGGTCGAGCACGCCCCAGGTGAAGGCGCCGTGCACGCCGCCTCCCTGCAAAGCCAGATTGAGCGCGATCCGCCTCGCGTGTGCCACCTGCTGCCCCCTCTGCTGCCGGCTCTGTGGCACGTGCCCGCGGCACTGTCGAGACCGACAATCGAAGGAGCGCTATCAGCCCGCTCTGTGACGCGAGCGAGGCACGCGCGCGGGCAGATGGTCGCGGTGGCCGAGAGGCATCAGCCCCAGCTGCATTTGCGAGCACCGATGCCGCTGCGCCCATGACTCGTGCAGGTGAGCCGCTTTCCACAGGGGTGCGTCGCCGAGACGGTCTGACCGGATTTCAGCGTGTCGCGCGGCCAGATGTCGAGGCTCGCGCGGCCTGCACTGGCAGGGCAGGCGGCCTCGGCGGCATCGATCGAGACGAGCAGCGTGGCGAGCGCGGCACCGGCCGCGGCAAGGGAAACAGAGCGCATGAGCATGGCAAAACCTCATCGACAAAGTAGCTGCAACGGTCATTGCATCAATGACGATCCTACGCGCGCCGGAGGTCGTAGACAAGTCTGCCTGCAGACTATTGCCGTGGGCGAGGCCCCATCTGACACGACACGACAGCCGGTCATAGCTCGCCGTCTCAAAGCCATTGGCAGTTGCGGCTGCCGCTCTGGTCGAGAGTTCCGGCCGTGCACATGAGATAGCGCCCGCAAGGGTGACGCGCTGTCACCGTGCGCCCGGCGGCTATGGTGCCGCGTGGCCAGATCGCGAGGCTCGCGGCCCGCGGGTTTGCGGGGCACGCTGCCTCGGCGAGCTGGGGGATTAGTACCGGAACTGCGGCAAATGCAGCGATCACGAGGGCGCGACGCATGGGAACCTCCTTGCCAAGCGTCAGCAAGACTGGGGCGCGCGGGCCGATCCCGCATTGGCGTGCATCAAGCCGGCGCCGCAGGTGCGGCGGGCTGTGCTGCGAAAGTGCCAAGTCTCCGCACTTCCATTGCCGGCAGCCTCGCTCTATGTTGCGCCGCCATATGAAGGCCCGAGGCGTGACACAGGGGATCCCCATGCAGAAGATCAAGGTCGCAGGCACGGTCGTCGAGATGGACGGCGACGAGATGACCCGCATCATCTGGAAGGCCATCAAGGACAAGCTCATCCATCCCTACCTCGACGTGAAGCTCGAGTACTACGACCTGTCTGTCGAGATGCGCGACAAGACCAACGACCAGATCACCATCGACAGCGCCAACGCGACGAAGAAGCATGGCGTCGCCGTGAAGTGCGCGACGATCACGCCGGACGAAGGTCGCGTGAAGGAGTTCAACCTCAAGGAGATGTGGCGCTCGCCCAACGGCACCATCCGCAACATCCTCGGCGGCGTGATCTTCCGCGAGCCGATCATCTGCAAGAACGTGCCGCGCCTGGTGCCTGGCTGGACGAAGCCCATCATCATCGGCCGCCATGCCTACGGCGACCAGTACCGCGCGACCGACTTCAAGTTCCCAACCAAGGGCACGCTCTCGATCAAGTTCGTCGGCGACGACGGCAAGGTGATCGAGCGCGAGGTGTTCAAGGCGCCGGGCGGCGGCGTCACGATGGCAATGTACAACCTCGACGATTCGATCCGTGAGTTCGCGCGCGCCTCGATGAACTACGCGCTTGGCCGCGGATATCCGCTATACCTCTCGACCAAGAATACGATCCTGAAGCAGTACGACGGCCGCTTCATGGAGCTCTTCCAGGAGGTCTTCGACAAGGAGTTCAAGGCGAAGTACGAGGCGGCCAAGATCACCTACGAGCACCGCCTCATCGACGACATGGTGGCGGCCGCGCTCAAGTGGTCGGGCGGCTACGTGTGGGCCTGCAAGAACTATGACGGCGACGTGCAGTCCGATACGGTCGCGCAGGGCTTCGGATCGCTCGGCCTGATGACTTCTGTCCTCATGACGCCGGACGGCAAGACGGTCGAGGCCGAGGCGGCGCACGGCACCGTGA
>DAORNH010000078.1:0-223 GCA_035440865.1 Hyphomicrobiaceae bacterium
GACGGGCAAGGTCATCGGCCGATGGTCGTGGGGACGGTGGCGAATGTGTCGGCGAGGTCCGCCTTACTGAAGCTTAAGTTGTCTTGGACGAGGCCGCTGGGATATTCAGTAATCACTTGACGGAGTACTAGTCCGGCGACGGGCGCGACGCTCCGCAAACGTTGAGCATCAGACGCGTCGGCGAGCGACCAGGGTCGCGAGCCAGGGGTAGGCGGGTTGGCAC
>DAORNH010000078.1:245-3068 GCA_035440865.1 Hyphomicrobiaceae bacterium
AGAAGCTCGATGGACTACAACTTCCTCAGCTGGGGCTTTCGCAACAGCAGATATCGTGGCTCTTGACAGCACTCGCCGCTGTCCTTCTCGCGCTGCTCATCCGTCGCTCCGGCGATTTCCTCGGGCGCATCGCCCGCACCGTGAAGAAGGCCTTCACGACCAACTGGCAGCTCACGCTCATTGCCTCGGCCGCCTTCATCCTTTCGTGCGCCTCGGGTTACACGACGTGGGATGGAATGAGAAACTTCACCGGCGAGCCGCTGCTCTCCGGCATGATCACCTTCGGCATCCAGGGCGTGATGCTGATCATCGCGTGGCTCATCGGCGAGAGCTTCGCGACGGGCATGAACGAGACGAGCGGCGACCGCAGCCCCGCCGCGAACTACCTCGTCACACTTGCGACACTTTTTGTGCTCGCGCTGTTGACGACCGGGTTCCTGACCTGGGTCGGCGCCATCGATACGGCCCTCATCCCGGGGATCGGCGAGACACCGAGCCAGAAGGGCGCCGTATTCCTCGCCGCCGCCGTGGTCGCCATGGTGCTGTTCGCGAGCCTCCTCAACAACCGCTCGAGCATCGCCACGACCTACGTCGCGACCGTGCGCGTTATCGCGAAGAGCATCATGCTCTGGGTCATGTTCCTGGCCTGTATGGCCACGAGCGTGTTCTTCTCCTTCGACAGTCTTTTCGCCACGATCTTCGACAAGGACGAGCGCAAGCGCGCCGCCGACATCCGCGCGGTGAGTCAGGTCGCGGGCGTCGTCGCGGATGCCGGCGGCCTCATCACCAGGCGCCGCGCCGAGGAGGCGGAAGCGCTGTTCGCAAGCGCCGGCTGGAAGCGCTACGAGGAGACGCTTGCACGGGTGAAGGCTGCCGGCGAGACGGCGCCGGCCCTTCTCGAGCAGCTCTTCAAGCAGCGCGCCGAGACGCGCCTCAACGCCGTTACCAAGCACGAGCAGGTGAAGGCGACCGCCGCAGCCCAGATC
The DNA here is from genome assembly GCA_035440865.1 of Hyphomicrobiaceae bacterium. GTDB lineage: Bacteria > Pseudomonadota > Alphaproteobacteria > Rhizobiales > Hyphomicrobiaceae > DAORNH01. The sequence continues at coordinate 1,232 of DAORNH010000078.1, forward strand.
ACCGAGTTCGAGCGGCGGCGCCTGGTGCTTGCCGCCGAGATCGCCGACCTCAAGTCGAAGCGGCCGGCTGCAACGGCCGCGCACCAGGCGGCGGCGGCCGTGGTCGCCGAGAAGCGCAAGGCGCTCGATGCCGCCAAGGTCGCCTCCGAGGCGGAGGCGCGCGGCGTCGAGGGCACCGGCAAGGTCGGCAAGGGCCCCGAATTCCGGAAGCGCATGGAGGATCTCGCCCGCGCCCAGGGCGAATATGACGTCGCCGCCATGCGGCTCAAGGATGCCGAGCGACCGCTTGCCGAGATCGAGCGCCGCCTCAAGACGGCCGAACCTGAACTCGCGCTCGTCGACGGCGAGATCGCCAAGCTCAAGGCCACCATCGAGGCGGCCGACGAGCAGATGCGGATCGCCAAGGAGACCAACAAATCCGACCAGTCGAAGTTCGATGCCACGACCGGCCTCGAGATGCTGCGACGCGCGACGCTGCAGTTCCGCCAGGACCCGAGGCAGGAGACGCTTGCCAACATCCAGACGCTCTGCACGACGCTCGTCTCGGCGATGAGCGAGGTGCCGGATCTCAAGGCGCTGGCCAAGAACATCGATTGCGATCCGGCGACGGCGACGGAGGCGGCCTCGCGCGTGTTCGCGTTGAACGCGGGCCAGCTCGCGTTCGCGGCAACCTGCTCTGGCGGCGACAAGCTTCCGCAGGGCGGGGGCATCGACAAGCTCCTGGATTTCGCGACGCGCTGCGTGCAGGACAGCGGCCTCATCGGCAAGGACACGGGGCTGCTGCGCGCCTCGCTCGCCGCGATCAACCTGAACCGCGATGACAAGGCGCATCGCTTCGTCGTCACCTGGAACGCCTTCCTCGATGGCAACCGGCTCGCCTACCTGGCACTCGCCATCGCCATCGCGATCGACAGCCTCGTCTTCATGTCGGGTCTCTTCGGCGCGAACGCCGTCCGCTCGCCGCTCTCCGACGTGCCGAGTTCGCGCCCCCGCTCGGCCGCCCAGCTCGAGGCCGTGATCGAGACCGCGCTGCTGCCTGACAAGTTCGAGAACGCGCGCGCCGCCCTCGATTCGATGGATGCCGATACCTCACTCCCCGGTTACATGGCCGAAGTGGTGATGAGCCGCCTCGACGCCGAGACGCGCCAGCGCGTGCAGAAGGTGCTGATGGCCGGCGCCACCATCAACGCCGTGAGGCGCGATCCCGTGCGGCCCGATCGCTACCTCGTGCGCGCCGAGCTCTACGAGTTCCTGTCGATCCTCTCGAAGCGCGCTTTCGAGGAGGGCGGCGCGGCCTACCGCGAGCGCGTCGAGGACAACCTGCGCCGCGCCGACCTCGAGAAGATGCTGACGGTTGCGCTGCTCCCCAACATCGGCCCCGGCGCTGAGTTGGTGCTGAGCCATATCCACCCGATCAACGAGGTCGATGGCTACTCGGGCGAGATCAACATCGCCCACGTGCCGATCGATCAGCAGCGCCTCGTCCGCCAGGTGCTGAACGCGGCGGCCACCGCGCGCTATGTCCGCCGCCAGCAGCGTGCGACGACCAACTACGAGGTCCACACCGACCTCTACAAGGCGCTTGCGCGCATCCGCGGACGCGAGCTCTTGCGCGCCAAGCACGAGGCAGAAACACGGCCGGCCATCGCGGCACCCGCAGCCGCAAGCGTCGACGGCGGCATGCTGACCTCGGAGGTCGCCCCTTCCGCGATTGCGGCTTTCGCCCCGGAGCCCGTCAAGCCGCAGATGGCAACGCTCGCGCCGCCGGCGCGCGGAGCCGACGCGTTCGCAGCTCCAGCAGCGATGGTATCGCCAAGGCGCGCACCGCGTGGCAACG
>DAORNH010000078.1:3255-5651 GCA_035440865.1 Hyphomicrobiaceae bacterium
GTGCAGGCCAAGGCGCGCGAAAAGCTGCAGGAGACCTGGAAGGTGATCTTCTCGCGCCAGGGCGACCAGAGCGAGCGGATCGAACTCCTCGCCGAGGTCTTCGACGACATCCAGAGCCGCCTGCCGCTGCTCACCTTGCGCGGCATGCTCGGCGGCCTCGTCGCAGGACTCGAGCAGGCGGCCGGGACCGACGATGGCCTTCGCTCGGACGAGCAAAGCCTGCTCGATCGGCTGCGCGAGGTGCGCATCGCCTTCGAGACGATGGATCCGAACAGCGAAGAGGATTGGGCGCGGCTCGGCGATCTTGTAGAGACCTCGAGCCCGAGCGACGTGCCGCCGACCAATGTCGTGCCGTTCGGTATCAACAAGAAGAGCGTTTGAGGAGCGTCAGCCCCGGCGTCGATGTCGGCCGACCCTGGCCGACCCTGGCCGACCCTGGCCGACAGCGGCTGATCAGGCCCGCGGCTTCGGCGGGTGCACCTTGTGCCAATGCTCGGCGATGTCGATGCGGCGCGCCACCCAGACGCGGTCGTGGGCCAGCACGTAGTCGAGGAAGCGCTCGAGCGCTGCGACCCGACCCGGCCGGCCGGCGAGCCGGCAGTGCAGGCCGATCGACAGCATCTTCGGTGCCTCGGCGCCCTCACGGTAGAGCACGTCGAAGGAATCCTTCAGATAGGTGAAGAACTGATCGCCCGCATTGAAGCCTTGCGGCGTCGCAAAGCGCATGTCGTTGGCATCGAGCGTGTACGGCACGATCAAGAACGGCTCTTTCGGTCCCGTGACCCAGTAGGGCAGATCGTCGGCGTAGCTGTCCGCCGAGTAGCGGAACCCGCCCTCCGCCATGACGATTGCGAGCGTGTTGGCCGAGCAGCGCCCCTGGTAGAAGCCGAGCGGCCGCTCTCCCGCAATCTCGGTGTGGAGGCGGACGGCCTCGAGGATCTGCGCCCGCTCCTCGGCCTCGCCCATGTCCTTGTAGTCGATCCACTTGAGGCCATGCGTGGCGAGCTCCCAGCCCGCCTCCTGCATGGCGGCGACCTGCTCGCGGCCGCGCATCATGGCGTGTGCGACGGCAAAGGCCGTCACGGGCACGCGGCGCGACGTGAACGCCCGCCAGAGCCGCCAGAAGCCCGCGCGCGCGCCGTATTCGTAGATCGATTCCATATTCATGTGCCGCTGGCCGGGCCAGGGCTGCGCGCCGACGATCTCGGAGAGGAATGCCTCCGAGGCCTGGTCCCCGTGCAGGATGCAGTTCTCGCCGCCCTCCTCCCAGTTGATCACGAACTGCACGGCGATGCGGGCGCGGCCGGGCCATTGCGGGTCCGGCGGCGTCCGCCCGTAACCGACGAGATCGCGCGGATAGGCCTCGGTGACCGGCGCTCGGCCCGCAGGCCCAGACACGCGTGGCTTGCGCGGCGGCATGTCGACCTCGCGAAGAGCCTTCGGGGACGTAAGCCTACTGGCAGCCGGCGAAGCCGTCGGCCTGCATCTTGGCCTCATACTTCGGTGCGACGGCGGCACCGGGCGTGAGCGTCGCCTTGACCGACGCCCAGTCGGTCGGCCTCAGGATGATGAACCAGCCTTGCGTGTAGGGGTCCTGATTGGCGATATGCGGGCTCGCGACGAGGTCGTCGTTGATCTTCACGACCTCGCCTGCCGCAGCGCTCTTGGCCGGTCCCACCCATTTGCCGCTCTCGACTGTCGCGCAGCTCTTGCCGGCGTCGACGCTGCGACCGACCTTCTTCGGCGTGAAGGCAACGAGCTGGCCAGCCATCGCCGTCGCAATCGTCGTCATGCCGAGCTTGACGGTGCCGTCCGGCTGCTCGTCGAACCAGATGTGGTTGTCGACATCGTAGAGGAGGTTGTCGGGGAGGTTGCAACCTTTGACGACGGGCATGGGTGTGCTCTGCTGCCGAACGGTTTATTCGAATGCCTGCATATGATGATCGCTCGCCGCCGTGGGTGCAAGCTCAAATCCTCCTCCGAAGCGGCCATCGACGGGGATGATCGTCGCAGGCGTGCCACCGCGACGAAGAGCAGCGTGGCAAGGCTGGCGTCGAAGGCTTAATCGGAGCCTTCCCTACCTGCGACGAGCCTGATGACGCCGCTTACGATCCTCCTCATCTCCGACGGTCGACCCGGCCACTATCACCTCAGCGAAGGCGTGGTGGCGGCGATCGCGCGCCGCCGGTTCGTCCACGTCGAGCGCCTCGAGGTCCGACGGCGGCGGAGTGCCCCCGGACGCGTGCTCGCCGGCCTGCTCGCCATGGGGGCGCGGCGGACCGTTCTCAGGCTCGGATACGGGCTCGGTGCAAGCCAGATCCCGGCCGCCGACATCGTCGTCTCGGCTGGCGGCGATACGGTCGCCGCCAATGCTGCCGTGGCAGGCCTCAGAGGCT
>DAORNH010000078.1:5688-9857 GCA_035440865.1 Hyphomicrobiaceae bacterium
GTTCCGGAGGCGGCCGTGACGGCGGTCGTCTCCTCCTACGATCGCCATGCTGGCCGCCCCCGCCATATCGTCGCACTGAAGCCGTCAGGCATCGATCCAGACGCCATGCCGGCCCGGCAGGCAGTGACGCTCGCTTCGCCGCCGCGCCGCGCGGGGCTGCTGATCGGCGGCGATTCCGGCCTCTTTCACTATGAGGAGGCGGAGTGGCGCCAGCTGCTCGACTTTCTCGATGCCTCGCACGCGGCCCATGGCACACGCTGGATCGTCTCGACGTCACGGCGTACGTCCGCCCACGTTGCCGACAAGGCCGTCGCGCTCGCCCGTCGGTCGGGAAGCCCGATCGAAAAACTGATCGACTATCGGAGCGCAGGGCCGGGCACGCTGCCGCGCCTCTTCCAGGAGGTCGATGCGATCCTCGCCACCGCCGACAGCTCGACCATGGTGTCGGAGGCGATCGCCGCGCGGCTGCCGGTCGTCGGCGTCACGCCCGGGCAGTCGAGCTTCAAGGACGATGAGCGCGAGTATCGCGCCTTCATGGAACGTCAGGGCTGGAGCCGCTTCCTGCCGCTTGTCGGGTTGACGCCTGAGCGCTTCCTCGCCGAGCTCGCCGCCGTGCGACCGCTTGCGGTCAATCCGCTGGACCGGCTCGCGACCGAGCTCGCGGCGCTGGGGATCGGATAGCGCTCAGCGCCGGTAGCGGCGCTGCACGGCGAGATTGGCGAGCGCAGTCAGGATCAGCGTCGCCGCCATCAGGATGAAGGCGATCGCTGCGCCGAATGGCCAGTTGTTCAGTTGGAACTGGTTGAAGACGAGCGGCCCCATCATCTTGAATTTGGGCCCGCCGAGCAGCACCGGCGTCGCATAGGCGTTCATGCCGAGGATGAACGTCAGGATCGTGCCGGCGATCACGCCCGGCAGCGCGAGCGGCAGCAGCACGCGGCGGAACATCACCATCGGCCCCGCGCCGAGCGAGAAGGCCGCTTCCTCGACGTTACGCTCGATCCCTTCGATCACGCTCTGCAGGGTCAGCACCATGTAGGGAAGGTTCACCGCGATGATGCCGATGATCACCGCGGGCTCAGTGAACATGATCTGCAGCGGCTCCTTGAGGAAGCCCATCCACTCGAGCGACACATTGATGAAGCCCTTCGGTCCGAACAGCGTCATCCAGCCGGCCGCGCGCACCGCATTGCCGACGAAGAGCGGCAACACGACGAGCATGATCAGCACATTCTTGAAGCGCGTCGTCGTGCGGGCGAGCACATAGGCGAGAGGGAAGCCGAGTATGAGGCAGATGACCGTGCACAGTAGTGCCACGCGGACCGTCGTGCCGAACACGTTCAGGTAGTAGGGGTCGGTGAAGAACTTGGCGTAGTTCTCGGCCGAGAACGCGTCGACCATCATCACGCGCGGACGGAAGATATTGAGGCTGTAGCGGAAGAGGATTGCCATCGGCAGCAGAAGCCCGAGCACGACCATGAAGGTCGCTGGGCCGAGAAGCGCGCCCGCCGAGAGCAGCGAGCCGCCTCGCCCCTCATCGACCATGCCGCGTGCTGGTTGTGCTGCTGCCGCCATGGCGCATCATGGGCCGGCGTTGCTGCCGGCCCGCTCCGATCAGGACTTGAGCTCCTTGTCCCACCACTCCTTCAAGGCGACGTCGTTCGCCGTCATGTATGGGTAGTCGAGATCGACGAGCTTCTTGATCTCGTCGGGTGTGAAGCCGATGCGCTTGTTGAGGTCGGGCGCGACGGCAGCGGTGGTGACGGTCGGGTTGTAGCCCATGTCGACCGCGAAGGCCTCCTGCGCGCTCTTCTCGAGCATGGCGTTCATGTAGGCGTAGGAGCCCTCCTTGTTCGGCGCGTTCTTCGGGATAACGAAGCCCGAGACATAGGCGAGAGCGCCCTCGCTCGGCGTGATCGCGGCAACGTTGATGCCGGCGTTCTGCCATTGGACGACGCGTGCCTTCCACATCACGCCGGCACCGAACTCGTCCGCCTTGAGACCGGCGGCGAAGGCCTCGTTCGTCGGGTAGATGCGCATGCCGGCCTTCTTGCAGGCGAGCAGCAGCGCCTTGGCGGGCTCGAGGTCTTTCGGTGTGCCGCCTGCAGCAAGGGCCGCGCACACCAGCGTGTACTGGTACTGAATGTCGATGATGGCGAGCTTGTTGCCGTGCTTCGGATTGAACACGTCCTTGTAGCTCGTGATCGGGTCCTTCACGACCTTGTTGTTCTGGACGGCGACCTTGCCCGAGTAGATGTGGCCGACGCCGTAAGGATACTTCATCGAGGCGAGCAGATTGGGCGCATTCGAGAGCTTGGCGTAGTCGATCATGTCGATGACGCCGGCGTCATGCATCTGGTGCATGTTGACGGCGGAGAGGCCCTGGATGTCCGAGGTGCCCTTCGGCAGGCGCTTCTCGGCGAGCAGCTTGGAGCGGCGCTGTGGGTCGCCGGCCTGGTCCTGCACGACCTCCCAGCCTTTCGAGATGAGGTGCGGCGTCTCGATGTTCTTGTTGAGGAGCTTGGCGTAGTCGCCGCCCCAGGTGCCGACGATGATGCGGCCCTTTGCCTGGGCCTTGGCGGGTGTGGTACGACCGAGTGCCGCGCTGCCGGCGATGGCGGCCGTGGCACCAAGCACCTGGCGCCGTGAAAGCTTGCTGTCGTCTCGCTTGGTCATGCGTTTCCTCCGATTGAGCTTGATTGCGTCTATGCGTCTGCTCAAGATCCGGTCGCGTCACTGCGCCCGGCAAACAGCGATCCCGTCGCCCGGCTCCAGCCGACACTGACACTATCGCCTACTCTGGGGCTTTGGCCATCGGGCCGATTGGGAATCTGGACGATGACGCGCTCCTGCTCGTTCAGGCGGACGTGAACGTCGAGCACTGCACCGAGATAGGATGTGAACTCGACGACGCCGGGGTAGGCGTTTTCGAGAAACGCGCCTCCGGGCTCGGTGAGCACCAGCCGTTCGGGACGGAGGGCGAGTGAGGCAGGCCCCGGTGCGCCGCCCGAGCAGTGGACGAGCAGCCCGCCCAGTGAACGGAAAGCTCCAGCCGATTCGACGGTGCCCTCGAGAAAGGTCGAGCGGCCGACGAAGCCCGCAACGAAGCGGTCCGCCGGTCGCTCGTAGAGGTCCTGCTGCGTGCCGAGTTGGCGCACCTCGCCCTCGTTCATCACGACAAGGCGGTCGGCCATGGTCAGCGCCTCCTCCTGGTCGTGCGTCACCATGATCGTGGTGAGGCCGAGCGAGCGCTGCAACTCGCGGATCTCGACGCGCACCTCTTGGCGGAGCTTGGCATCGAGGTTCGAAAGCGGTTCGTCGAGAAGCAGCACGTCCGGCTTGAAGACGAGGGCGCGGGCAAGCGCCACGCGTTGCTGCTGGCCGCCAGAGAGCTGGCGCGGCAGGCGTTCGCCGAGGTGGCCGAGCCGGACGAGCTTCAAGGCCTCGGAAACGCGGGGGCCGATCTCGCCGGGAGCGACCTTGCGCATCTCGAGGCCGAAGGCGACGTTTTGCGCGACCGTCAGGTGCGGAAAGAGTGCGTAGCTCTGGAAGACGAGCCCGGCATTGCGCTTCCACGGCGGCAGCGCTGTCACATCGCGTTCGCCGAGACGAACGTTTCCTTCTGTCGGCTCGATGAAGCCGGCGACGATCCTGAGCGTCGTCGTCTTGCCGCAGCCCGAGGGCCCGAGCAGGACGAGGAACTCGCCCTCGGGCACGGCGAGCGACACGCGCTTCACGGCATGGAAATCGCCGTAGCGCTTGCTCACTTGGTCGAGTGTCAGGCCCGCCATCAGACCACCCTGCTGATTTTCACGAAGCGGTCAGTGACTAGCATGGCCGCCCCGATGAGCACGATCTGGACGACCGAGACGGCCGCGATCGTCGGGTCGATCTTCCATTCGAGATACTGGAGGATGGCGATCGGCAGCGTGGTGCGGCCGGGACCGACGAGGAACAGGCTCATCTCGAGATTGCCGAACGAGGAGACGAAGCCGAACAGGGCGGCGGCGACGATTCCCGGCAGGATCGCGGGCAACGTGATGCGCCGGAACGTCGTCCAGCGATTGGCACCGAGGCTCTGCGCCGCCTCCTCGATGGTGCGGTCGAAGCCGGCGAGGCTCGCGGTGACGAGGCGCACGGTCCAGGGGATAACGACCAGCACATGTCCG
>DAORNH010000078.1:9882-15024 GCA_035440865.1 Hyphomicrobiaceae bacterium
CACCTCGAGGCCGGTGTGGATCTGCGTCTCGACGTGGAACACGTAGAGCGCCATGCCGAGAACGATCCCCGGCACGACGAGCGGCATGAGCAGGAGGCTGTTCAGCCCCTCGCGGCCGCGAAAGCGGAACCGGGCGAGGCAGAGTGCCGCCGGTACGCCGAGAGCGAGGCCGATGAGGGTCGCGGTGACGGCGACCTGCATGCTCAGCACGAAGCCGGAGAGGAAGCGATCATTTCCCGGAATCGCGCGGAACCACTTGAGCGAGTAGCCCTCGGGCGGGAACGAGGGGATCTCCTGCTGGAAGAACGCTAGCCAGGTGACGAAGACGAGCGGTGTCAGGATGTAGGCCAGTCCCAGGCCTGCTGCGCCCTTAAGCGCGAGCCGGCCAAGCCATCTCGAACTCATATGACCTGAGAGTGATGCCACCCCACCCATCCCCACGCGCCGTTGCTCTCGGCCGATGTTCTCGAATGTCATCCGCGAAGGCGGGGCCCCGAGCCGTCGAGCCCGACCAGCATCGCATATCCGAGGCAGCGTGCAAGCGCCGTATTTCGGGCAAGGCCGAGCCTGGTTTCCCGGCAGTGACGGGCGACGGCTGCGTCAAAGAGATGCTGGCGGGTCGGTTGCTGCGCCAGCGATCGGTGACGTAGTCACATATCGGACGGAGCAGATCGCGTAGCAACGGGTCGATCCAGATCAAGGAACCCGCATGTCACGCAATCAGGACAGTCCAGGCCGGCTGGCTCGCCTCGTTCTTCTACCGGGCGACCTCCTCTGCAACGCCTTCGGCCTCGAGGGCGAGAGCGAGCATCGCCAGGTTCTGCGCAGCTTCTTCAATACGATGATCTGGGGTGCTGTCGGCATCGCCGTCACCCTCAAGCTCATGCACTGATCTCAGGGAGGCACGATGCCGGCTACCGAATTCACCCCGTGGCAGTCGCTGTTCGGCGGCGCGCTCATCGGCACGGCGTCCGTGCTCCTCATGCTGCTGCATGGACGCATCGCCGGGCTCACGGGCATCGTGTCGGGGCTTATACCGCCGATCGCCATGAATGACTGGCAGTGGCGCCTCGCTCTCCTCGTCGGGATGGTCTCAGCGCCCGCCACATACTGGCTTGTTGCCGGCCGGAGCCCCGCATTCCATGCGACGGCGTCCGTGATCACACTTGTGATCGGGGGCCTCATCACCGGCATCGGCGTGCATTTCAGCTCGGGCTGCACGAGCGGACACGGGGTCTGCGGTCTCGCCCGCTTCTCGCGCCGCTCCCTGGTCGCGGTCGCAACCTTCATGGCATCGACCGCGGTGACGGTCTTCGTCGTCCGCCACCTGATCGGGCCATGACCATGTCCTCGAGCCTCACCAACATCGTCACCGCGGCCCTGATCGGCCTGCTCTTCGGGCTCGGGATCGCGATCTCAGGGATGGGCAATCCCGCCAAGGTCCTCGCCTTCTTCGACGTCGCCGGCGCCTGGGATCCGAGCCTTGCCTTTGTGATGGGGGGCGCGCTGATCGTCACGGCCGTCGGGTATCGCCTCGTCTTCAAGCGGAATGCGCCGGTGCTCGCGTCGCGCTTCAACGTTCCGGCCGGCACGGCGATCGACACGCCGCTCGTCGCTGGATCGGCCGTTTTCGGGATCGGTTGGGGATTGACCGGGTTCTGCCCCGGCGGCGTCATTCCCATGCTGGGCCTCGGCCGCCTCGAGTCGCTCGCCTTCTTTGCGGCGTTCGTGGTCGGGATCGCCTTGGCTCGAAAAGTCCGAACGATGCTTGCCAACGCTCGTCGGGGCAGCGTCACGTCATGAAGGTGCCAGGCCGCCACGAGATCACTCGCGTGTCCGCACGCCTGCTCGCGACAATGGCCGCTTCAAACTCGGTGCAGCGCAAACTGCCGATTCTCGGCTGGGCCCGCAGCTACACCCGCGAGACATTCTCGAACGACCTGCTCGCGGCAGTAATCGTCACCATTATGCTGATCCCGCAAAGCCTCGCCTATGCGATGCTGGCGGGCCTCCCTCCGCAGGTTGGGCTCTACGCGAGCATCCTGCCGCTCGCCGCCTATGCCCTCTTCGGCACGGGACGCACACTCGCCGTCGGGCCGGTGGCCGTCATCTCGCTGATGACGGCCTCGGCGATCGGTCCGGTGAGCGCCGCGACCGGTATCGAGCCGGCGATCCTGGCGGTATTGCTCGCCTTCCTGTCCGGCGGCATGCTGCTCGTCATGGGGCTGCTGCGGCTGGGATTGCTCGCGAATTTCCTGAGCCATCCCGTCATTTCGGGTTTCATCACGGCATCTGGCATCCTGATTGCCGCGGGCCAGCTCAAGTACATCCTCGGCATCAAGGCCGACGGCGACACGATGCTGCGGCTCGTGCCCTCGCTCCTTGCGGGGCTCGGCGCGACGAGCCTCGCGACCCTCGTCATCGGGGCGGGCACGATCGCCTTCCTGTTCTGGAGCCGCAGCCGACTGAAGCCGCTCCTCAAGGCGAATGGGGTCCAGGCGCGGCTTGCCGATGTGCTGAGCCGCGCGGCGCCCGTGGCGGCCATTGCGGTGACGACGCTCGCGACGTTCGCCTTCTCGCTCGATCGGCACGGCGTGAGGATCGTCGGCGCCATCCCGAGCGGGCTGCCGCCGCTCACCTGGCCGAGCTTCGACATCGCGCTCTGGCGGCAGCTTGCCGTACCTGCATTGCTGATCAGCATCGTCGGCTTCGTCGAATCCGTCTCCGTCGGCCAGACGCTCGCCGCGCGCAAGCGCCTGCGCATCGATCCCGACCAGGAGCTGATCGGGCTCGGCGCGGCCAATATTTCGGCGTCCCTGACGGGCGGTTATCCTGTCACCGGCGGCTTTGCGCGCTCGGTCGTCAATGACGACGCGGGCGCCGAGACCCCCGCCGCCGGAGTGCTGACAGCCATTGGCATCGTGCTCGCGGCCCTGATCCTGACCCCGCTTCTCTTCTATCTGCCGCAGGCGACGCTCGCCGCAACCATCATCGTCGCGGTCCTCTCGCTCGTCGATCTCGGTCTGGTCGGGCGGACCTGGGCCTATTCCCGCAGCGACGCGGCCGCGATGCTCTCGACGATCGCCGCAACGCTTTCGATCGGCGTCGAGATCGGCATCGTGACCGGCATCGTCGTCTCGCTGGCACTCTACCTCTGGCGGGCGAGCCGGCCGCACAGTGCCGTCGTCGGGCTCGTCCCCGGCACGCAGCACTTCCGCAACGTGGAGCGGCACCGCGTGATCACCAGCCCCGAGGTTCTCACTCTGCGAATCGACGAGAGCCTCTACTTCACGAACGCCCGCTACCTCGAGGATCGCTTCGCCGACCTTGCCGCCGATCGGCCGGCACTCAAGCACGTCATCCTGATGTGCTCCGCGGTCAACCATATCGACGCGAGTGCGCTCGAGAGCCTCGAGGCCATCAATCGCAATTTCAAGGCTGCAGGGATCACGTTCCATCTGTCGGAAGTCAAGGGACCGGTGATGGACCGCCTGAAGCGATCACATTTTCTCGATGATCTGACGGGCCGCGTGTTCCTCGCGCAGTTCGATGCGATCCGCGCCCTCGACCCCGCCGTCGCGGCGAAAGCGGCCTGAGAGCCGCCTGAGGGCGGGCGCTTGCCGCGACGCAGCTCGCCTGCCAGAGTGACAGCGGGAGACAGGCCGCGCGTCAAAGCGCACGGGGGAAACCATGACGGTACAAGGGCGGGTCGCGTTCGGGGCCATGGACGAGGTTGTATTCGGCCGGCCGGCGGCCGAGGCTGTCGCCGAGATCGCAAGGCGGCGCAGGGCGCGGCGCGTCTTCCTCATGGTGAGCGGTACGCTCAACCGGACGACGGAGGAAATCGAGAAGGTCCGCCGGGCGCTCGGCGACAGCTGTGCCGGCACGTTCGATGCGATGCCGCCGCATACGCCGCGAGCCGCCGTGATCGAGGCGGCCGAGCAGGCTCGTGTCGCCCAGGCTGACCTCATCGTCACGGTCGGCGGCGGCTCGATCACGGATGGCGCCAAGGCTGTCCAGCTCTGCCTCGCCAACGATATTCGCATCCCCGAGGCGATTGACCGGCTCCTGCCGGTGAAAGGCGCAGACGGTGCGATGGGCCCGCCGCTCTCCCTCAAGGCGCCGACGGTGCGCCAGATCAGCGTGCCGACCACGATCTCGGGCGGCGAGTTCAGCGCCATTGCCGGCGTCACGGACGAGCGAACTAAGGTGAAGGAGTTGATCCGGCATCCCGGCATCATGCCGGCGGCGGTCATCCTCGATCCGACGATCACGTTGCACACGCCCGAGTGGCTGTGGCTGTCGACGGGTGTGCGCGCGGTCGATCACTGCGTCGAGGGGCTCTGCACGGCCGAGGCCAACCATTTCTCGGACGCGCAGGCCGTCAAGGGTCTGGCGCTGCTCGCGAGCGGGCTGCCGCGTGTCAAGGCCAATCCTGCCGATCTCGCCGCGCGCCTCGATTGCCAGATGGGCACGTGGCTTTCGATGGGGCCGCTCGCGGCCGGCGTGCCGATGGGCGCGAGCCACGGCATCGGCTATGTGCTCGGTGCGGCTCATGGCGTCCCGCACGGCCACACCTCGTGCATCATGCTGCCGGCCGTGATGCGCTGGAACAGGGCGGCGAACTCGGACAAGCAGGCGATCGTCGCCATCGCCATGGGCGAACCCGGGCGCGAGGCCGCCGACGTGCTCGATCGCTTCATCGCCGGGCTCGGCATGCCGCGCAGCCTCTCGGCCGTGAAGATCGGCCGCGAGAGCTTCGGCCGGATCGCCGAGCAGGCAATGGCGACGCCGTGGGTGCCGCGCAATCCGCGCCCAATTCCGTCACCGGCCGAAGTCATGGAGATCCTGGCGCTCGCGTCCTGATCTTCGCCCGGAACAACAGTTATCGTCGCGAAGATCGCGCCCCGCTATTGTATTGGTGGGGTGGGGGGCCCATGACGCGGCACCAATGACTGCTCAACCGGTGAAGGAGACGGCCATGTTCGATGCCAGGCAGCTGATCGAGATGATGATGGGCGGCGCCGGGCAGGGCGCGGGCCGCGGGCAGCCAGCGCAACCCGCGGGCGGCATGGGTGGGCTCGGCGATATCCTCGGCCAGGTGCTCGGCGGCGGACAGCCCCAGCCCGGCCGCGGCGACCA
>DAORNH010000079.1:0-14987 GCA_035440865.1 Hyphomicrobiaceae bacterium
GACGGCGCGGATCGCCACGCCGGATCCGGCGCCTGCCACCCGCCAGATCGCATCGCGCGCGATGTTCGGGTCGGCAAACAGCGTATCCAGCGCGGCGGAAAGGGCGCTCGACATCAGAAACTGGCGTTGAGACGCACCCGGCCGACGATGTCAGCCGCGCCGTTGGCCACGGCTTCGACAGCAACGCCGATCAGCGTGTTTGCCGTCGCCGTCTTGGTGGTCTCTTTGGCGGTGTTGTCCCAATAGATCTTGTCGCCTGCGGCCCAGGCCTGCGAACCGACCTTCTTGAGGTCGAAGACGCCGACGAGTGCTGCTTCGACCGGCTCGGCATTGGCGGCGGCTGCGGTGGCGACACCGAAGATGGCGCCGACCAAGAGGCCGTCTCCCGACGCAACTGCGTAGGGGGCCGCCAGGGTGATCGTATTGCCAGGTTGGACGTAGTTCTTCATGGAGAAACTCCTCTCTGAATGACGAAGGGCGGCTGGAAGCCGCCCTATCTCGTCACGAAGGCTGGGGGATGTGTGCTTTACGCGCCGGGGTTCTTGTAAAGGCCGCGCCAATCGATCGCTTTCGCGCCGAAATCGAGGCGGCACTTGATCTCGACGCCATCGACATCGAAGCCGTTGCGGGTCTCGATATAGGCGCCCTGCTGACCTTCGAGATAGGCGTACTCGATGGTGTCGATCTGAGCTGGATTGGCGGCGAGATACCAGGCGCCCGTGCTCACCGCATCGAGACGCGGCTCGGAGATCGGCGTCAGCGTGCGGATCGATTGCGGCACCACATCCCCGGTCTTCGCAGGCACGAGGTTCTGGGCGATGAGCTGCTCGGCCGCCAGTTCGAGTGCGGCCGGCACGACCAGATAGCTCGGGCGGATGTTCAGAACCGTCTTCTTGTCGAGGCCGGTTTGCTTGGCCATCGAGGCGCGCCCTTCGCCGACCGCCGCGACGCTGAGTGCGGCGCCGGTACCGGCGAGGTTCTTGTGCGTCGCGTGGAACAGCGCCACGCCATCCGCCATCGCGGCATTGGCCGTGACGATGCCCCAGACCACGTCGCTTTCGAGCGTGGCGATCGCCGTGCCGTACATCGCCGGAATGCGAGTGAAGGCATCGAGATCATCGTTGATCAGGACCTGACGCGTGATGGCGACGACGCGGCCATAGGTCTCGATGCGATAGCTTTCCTTCGACTCCGAGATCGTGCCGCGCTTGAACTCGCCGCCCTCGCTCACCTTCAGCAGCTGCGGCGCTTCGCCGAGCTGGACCCGGTTCATCGCCTTGAAGTCGGTCGCGAGCACCTGACGGCAGAACGGCACGAAGGTGCGCGGATAGACGTCATAGGCCTGGCGCAGCGTCTTGTTGGTGACGGCGGCTAGCACCTCCGGGAAGTCCGAGGTCGAGTGCAGAGCGCGCGTGGCGATCTCGTCGCGCGACATGCCGCGCACATTGACGCCAGCCGAAGCGAGAAACTCCCGCGACAGCTCCAGGAGCGTCATGCCGCGATACTCGCGCGCGGGATCGCTTAAGCCGAACAGCGTCGGGCTGTAGCGATGCAGCAGCGCATTGGCGACCGCCTCGCGACGGGTCAGCCGTTCGTCACGCCCGCCGAGCGGAACCGAGACATGCGGGAAGGTCCGCGTCTTCTCGGCGGTGTCGGCCACCTTGTCGAGAATGACCCGGCGGGCCTCGTCGATGGCGACGCCCCGCGTGACAAGATCTTCGGCCAGGCTGCGCTCCAGACCGAGGCGGCTTGCGAGATCGTAGATGGTGCCGACCCGCTCGCGCTCGGCCGTCTGGGCATTGGCGATCAGGGCCTGCGTATCGGGCTGGGGATCGGCCGCACGGGTGATCGGCTCGGGCGTAGCCTGCGCCGGCGTGGGGGTCACATTGGTCTCTTCCATGGAAGTCCTCATCTGTTGGGAAGCGTCGTCCCGGTCCACGACGCAGGGGATCAGCGGGTCAACCGAACGGAAGCCGGCCGCCGGATCGGCCCCGACCGGGACCGCGGAAATCTCGAAAGGTGTCCAGTCGACCGCGCGCCAGACCTCCGGCGCATTGGCGGGTCGACTGACCTCGAAGCGATGGACCTGATAGCCAATGGAGACGGCCCGCAGATGGCCCGCCCGCACATCGGCCCAGATCGGCTCGACATCGTCGCGCTCGCTGAAGCGGACCCGGGCAATGCCCCGACCGCTATCGATCCTGGCAGTCCCCGGCACGACGGAGCCGATGACGCTGTCGAGTGTGCGGAGATCATGGACCTTGAGTAGCGGCCCCCCGGCATTGAGCCGTTCTAGCCGCACGCTGCCGGGATCCATGCTGAGTTCTTCGTCGAACGGCTCGCCGAATAGCGGCTGCCGCCGGACCCTTGCGCCCGTCGACCAGACCACCTCGATCGAGCGATCCTGCTCGTCGAGCGTGGCCGGCAACAGGTCGGCTGCGCGGCGCATCGCCGGCAGTTCGATCGTGCCATGCATGGTGTCGTCCTTACGTAGAGGTGAGCCCTGGATCGGGCTGCATCACGCCGGTCTTGGTGACCCGGCGTGGATCGCTGTCGAAAATGAGTCCGAGCGCATCGATTTTGGCGTTCATCGCCGCGATCTCGGCCAGCACCGCATCGGGATTGTGACCCTGCCGGGCGATCGCTTGTGCCAACGTCATGGTGCCGGACCGCATCGCCAGAAGGTCGGCCATGGCATCCTTCAACGGATCGACCGCCTCGAAGCGCGGCGGCGACCATTCGACCGGGATGCGCGGCTGCGGGAGCTTGCCCGCCGCCCAGGCCTGTTCGGTGAACCAGTCCCAAGTGGGCTGGCAGAGCATCGGAATGACGATCTGCCACTGGACCGCATCGATCAGGCGGCGGAACTCGACGAGCCCGGCGCGGATCGACGAATAGTTGACCTGACTGAGATCGCCGGTCAGAAGCTCGTAAGGCATTCGGAAACCCGCCGCCACGATGTGCAACTGGGCGCGCAGCCATTCCGCCACGCCGGCCGTCGTTGCTGGCTGATTGAAGCGGATATCCTTGCCGCCGCGCGCATAGGCGATGAGGCCGGGCTCGAACTGTTCGACCCGGTTGCCATCGGCGTCCACCACGGACGGTGCTACTCCCTGCTCGGCCTCATCGGCGCCAAGCACGATGCCGACCACGCAGGCTTCGGTCTTCTTGCGAACCAGCTCGGCTTGCGTCCAGTCGTCGAGATCGCGCAGTGCGCGCATCACCGGCGTGCCCCACGGCACGCCGCGTACCTGCATGCGCTGCTTCTCATATAGATGCACGATGTCGGCAGCCGGGATCGCGAGACTGTCGAGACGCCGCCGCGTCGTGACCACGCTGTCGCCCGGGTGCTGCGCGAACAGCCAGAAGGCACGCCGCTGTCCGAGGCTTGAGAACTCGATCCCCTGGACGACACGACCGCCATCCGCGAGATCGCCATTGCGCCCGGCATCGAGCATGTCGGCTTCGAGCAACTGCAGCTGCAGCGGCACATCGAGCCCGTCACTCGCACGACGTGGCCTGCGCCGGATCAGCACTTCGCCTGCTTCGATCATCTGGCGACAGGCCAAGGTCTGCAGACCCAGGAAGTCGAGTTGGCCGTCGGCATCGCAAAGCGCTGACCATGCCTCCCAGAGCGCATTCACTTGCGAGTCGAGTTTGTCGTTTCCGCTCGCCGCACGCGCGATGATGCCCGAGCCGATGATGTTATTGACCAGAACCGACACCGCCTTGGCGGCATGCGGATTGTTGCGCACGAGATCGCGCATACGGTCGCGCAGCAGCCCGCCCGCGACAGCGATCTCGCTGTCGGCCGATGTTCCGGCCACGCGCCAGCCATCGGTTCGCCGCCCCTTGGCAGCACCGTCATAGCCGCGCGCCAAGGCATCGAAGCTCTCGCGCGCCTGCACACGGCGCAGTGCCGCCCGGGGGGCGACCGAGCCGATCGCGCGGTCAAGCCAGGAGACGCGGCGCATCAGCGCTCCCCGCGCGAGAACCCGGCGAAACCAGCGACGGGTGGACGGTTTTCGGCAGCCCCGGCGATCTCACGCTCGATCGTGCGGATCCGCGACAAGAGGTCGGCGGCGGAGCCGTATTCGACGGTCTTGCCGTCGTAGCTGACCCGCAACGTGCCAGACGCGTAGGCGCGCCGCAGCGCATCGAGTTCGGCTGTCGTCCAGCTCATCGCAACCATCCTTTGTCCACGCCCGAGAGCCAGTCGGAGCGACGTTTGCCGCCGGCAACGGGAGCACGCGCCAGCACACCGGCGGCGATCGACGCGTCCGCTTTCACATCGACGATTCCTTCAGGCACAGGTCCGACCTGATCTTCCAGATCGCGCCATTTCTCATCGGTCCAGCGATCCGCGCCCGCGATCCAGGCAGCCGCCCGGGCGTAGACCCGGCAGTCGAGGACCTCGTTGCGTTCGCGAAGCTTCTGCCATTCGAGCCGCTGGAACCCGCGACGGGTCTTCGCGCTCACGAGTTGCTCGGCGACGAGCTGCTTGACCCATTCCGCTTCGAGCCCGCGCGGCAGATGCACGAAGCCCGCTGGATATTGCGCGCCCTCGGCGATTTCCTCGTCGGTCGGGCGCGTGAGACGCAGATGCCGATAGGTTTCGCTTTTGAACGTCGCCACCGCGACCGTCCAAAGCCTGGCACCGCGCCGCAGCTTGCGGCCGGCTTCCGTGACATCGACGAAACTTGGGCCCACGACGGGTGCGGCCCGATTGAAGCCTTCGACACCCTTCAGGGGTACGACCTGCGCATGGCCCGCCGATCGTGCCCAGGCATAGACGGCTGGCGACTCGTAGCCGCTATCGATGCCAAGTTTCGCGAGACCAAGCCGCGCGCCATGGGCATGCGGCCACGTCCGGTCGAGCAGGCCTGAGAGTTGGCTCCAAGTCTCGGCATGCTCGGGCCCGCCATCGATGACGATATGGTCGACGAACCAGCTGGTCAGTCCCCGCCCCCAGGCCCAGACCGAGACCTCGATCCGGTCCTTCTGGACGTCGGCGCCAGCGGTCAGGAACAAACCACCGCTCGGCACGGTGCCGATCTGCCAGTCCTCGCGGCGCTCATAGAGTCGTTGCCAGTCGGGCGCTTCGCCGGTTTCGATCCAGGTCTCGCCCAACACGCCGTTCTTGAAACTGCGCTTGGCTTCATTGGTCGCCAGCGACGCTTCCCACATGCGCGCGATCATCGCCCAGCTCATCCAGCCGACCGGCGAGTAAAGCGCCGACAGATGGAACCCGATCGTGCCGGGATCGGCGGCTTCCGCCGTCGGACGCCAGTCGCCGGCATGGAGCATTTCGATCTTGTGGTGCTCTTCGATCTCGCCGTCGCAGGCTTCGCATTGGTAATGCGCGGAATCGGGCTTTCCCTTCTCCCAGCGCAGCCGCTCGAAGCGCAGCCACTGCCGATGCTGGCAATGGGGGCAAGGCACGAAGAATCGCCGCTGATCGGACGCATCGAACTCGCGCTCGATCCGCGACACGCCATAGATCGTCGGCGTCGAAGCGAGAAGCACTTTCGAACGCCACGAGAAGGTGCGCGTGCGCGCCTCGGCGAGCGCGACCGGATCGCCTTCCTCGTCGGCCGAGGGCGGATAGGCGTCGACCTCGTCGAGAAAGAGATAGCGCGCCGGCATCGAGCGCAGGCCGACCGCACTGTTCGCACCGGTGATGACCAGAAGACCGGCCGGAAACTCCTTCGACAGGACCGTGTTGCCGGCATCCCGCGCGCGCGCCGGTTTGACCCGCTCGCGCAACGCCGGGCTTTCGGCGATCAAGGGCTCGATGCGCTGGCGCGAAAAGCGCTTGGCAAGCTCGACGGTCGGCTGCACCGAGAGCATCGGACCCGGCGCATGATGGATGACGTAGCCGATCCAGTTGTTGCCGGCCTCGGTCGCCCCGACCTGTGCTGCCTTCATGAACACGATGCGCCGCGCGGGGTGCGACGGCGACAGCGCATCCATGATCGCGCGCATATAGGGCGTGCGATCGGTTCGATAGCGCCCCGGTTCGGCCGAGGCGCGCGGGCTCAGGAAGCGATGCCGGTCCGCCCATTCGGAAACAGTGAGCAGCGGATCCGGGGTGAGACCGTCTCGCCAGGATTGCCATAGCTCTTCAGCACCCTCGAAGCCGAACAGATCAACGGAACTCTGGTCGGACCTCGGCAAGTTCGGCGAGGTGGGCGCGGACATGTGTCTCTAAAGCCTTCTGCATCGGATGCGCCTCCACGCCAAGCTCGGCCGCGATCAGCGCAGCGACACGGGCGGGCCAATTGACCCAGGTGTCCCGCTCCTCGCGCGCCATGCGGAAGACGAGTGCGGTTGCGCGTGCCCGGTCGATCAGCTCGCCTTTCATGCGCTGGAGCCGCAGCCGCGCGAGATGCGCCTTGGCGATCTCATGGGCGGTCCGCGCCTGGACGAAGGTCACGTTGCCGCTCGCCGGCAGGCCCTGCTCCTTGAGGGTCTCCCGAACCGACCCCATGGCGGCCTCGGCTACGGGCTTGAGCTTTTCGGGCTTGGCCCTGGACCGCCCGGGTTCGGTCGAACGCTCCCAGGAAATGTCGGCCTTGGCCGGGTCGATCGTGCCATCCGGCTCAAGGGATACGCGCCCCGCCTTGGCAGCGCGCAGCACCGCGACGTGGCTCACGCCGCGATGCCGGGCATAGGCGCGGATTGATAATCCCATGATCGTCCTGGCTCGAAGAAAGCAATCAAATGCTGCGCTTAAGAGCTTGGCTCCGGGCCAAAGCAGCGCGTGTATGGCGTCACCATCAAGGAACGGAGAGCGCCATGACCAAGACCCCGCTTAAGCAAACCGCCCTCGACGCCTTCATCGCTCGCAAGGCCGAAATCGACGCGATGCTCGACCGGCTGAAGAGCCTGAGCGACGACCATTTCGACTACGCACCCGACGACATCGATTGGGGCCATGTCGGGACGCTCGCCCATTACGCCGAGCTTCTGAAGCGCATCACCGACAGCGCGTTCAAGGAAGGCGAACACGCCGAATAGGCGACCCTCATCCCGCTTATGCCCCGACCGGCCAGGCCGGCGGGGCTTGGGCTCGTAGGAGGGCCGCGATGGTCGCGGCTCGCTAGGCAAGGAGCCAACACCATGGCGAAACTTTCCGATTCCCAACTCGTCGTTCTTTCGACCGCCTGCCAACGCCCTGATGGCTGCGTCTTCCCGGTCACCCTGAAACTCAAGGGCAATGCCGTCGGCAACGTCCTGAAGAGCCTCCTCACCAAGGGATTTCTCGAAGAAGTCCCTGGCCGCGCAGACGATACCGTCTGGCGCTACGACGATGGCGCGCCGCTGACGCTACAAGCGTCGCGCGCCGCCTATGACGAACTTGGTATCGAGCCCGAGACGGATCCCGCCACCGAGGGACGCCATGCTGCCGCCATCGACGATTGCGGACTGGTGAGCGGCAGCCCAGCCGAGCAAGGCATCGTCGCGGCCAAGATCGAAACCCGCGCGCGCAAGACCGATCAGGCGCCGCGCACGCGCGGAGACAGCAAGCAGGCGAAGCTCATCGAGATGCTCAAGCGCCCCGAGGGCGCCAGCATCGAGGAGATCGTCGCGGCATTCGACTGGCAAGCCCACACGGTCCGGGGTGCGATTGCCGGCGCCCTGAAGAAAAAGCTCGGTCTCGACGTGACGTCGGAGAAGATCGACGGACGCGGCCGGGTCTATCGGATCGCCTGATCGCGCCAACCATCAGCGCCGTCGGGCATCAAAGCCTGACGGCGCTTTTGCGTTCGGCGCGCACCCGGAATTCCTCGAACACGCGGCGCAGCGCAAAGGATCGGGCAATCGATACGAACGTGAAGACCAAGCCGATGACCAGATTGTCGGCGAGCGAAACCTGCAGACCGAAGATCGGGAAGACCGCGATCTGCGTTAGAACGGCGATGCCGAAGCCGACCACGACATTAGCGATCGATTCGACCAGCGACATCCTTCGGGATTGCTTGTTCATGCGCCGCGCTCGGATCGTACATCTTCGACGGACCGACCATCGGTCTCGAGTTGCGCCTTGGAGCCGGTGAAGGATTGCCAGCGCTCGATGATCACATCGCAGTATCGCGGATCGATCTCCATCGCGAAGCAGCGGCGCTCGATGCTCTCCGCCGCGATGAGCGTCGTGCCGCTACCGGCAAAAGGCTCATAGACGGCATCGCCGCGCTCACTGTTATTGACCATGGGGCGACGCATGCATTCGACCGGCTTCTGCGTGCCGTGGACGGTCGCCGCATCCTCATCACCACCGCCGCCGATCGTCCAGACCGTCGATTGATCGCGCGCGCCCTGCCAATGGCCGGTCGCGCCCTTCCGCACCGCGTAGAAACAGGGCTCGTGCTGCCAGTGATAGTCGCCCCGGCCGAGCACGAAGCGCGACTTCGACCAGATGATCTGCGAGCGGATCGGAAACCCGCTGGCATCGAGACTTTCGGCCACCGTCCGGGCGTGAACACCCGCGTGCCAGACATAGGCGACATCGCCGGGGAAGAGCGCCCAAGCCTCGCGCCAGTCCGCACGATCGTCGTTGGATACCCGGCCCGTGCGGGCGGTGGCCGATACACCAGCATCGTTGCGCCAGGACGGGTCGTAGTCGACGCCGTAGGGCGGATCGGTGACCATCAGATGCGGGCGAACATCGCCAACGAGTCGCGCGACATCCGAAGCACAAGTCGCGTCGCCGCAAAGGAGGCGATGACGCCCGAGGATCCAGAGATCGCCGGGCCGTGAGATCGGCGTCTCCGGTGGCTCCGGGACGACATCCTCGTCCTCGTTGCCGCCCTTCTCGCCGTCCAGCCCAGCGAGCAGCCGATCGAGCTCATCCTCGGGAAAACCGAGAAGCTCCAGATCGACCCCATCTTCCTTGAGCCGCGCAACCTCGGCCGACAACAGCGCATCGTCCCATCCGGAATTGAGCGCGATCTGATTGTCGGCGATGCGATAGGCACGCGCCTGCGCGTCGGTCAGATGGTCGAGCCGAATGACCGGGACCTGTGAAAGTCCGAGACGCTGGGCGGCGAGCAGGCGGCCATGACCGGCAACCAGCACCCCGCGCTCGTCGACGAGGCACGGGACGTTGAAGCCGAATTCCGCGATCGATCCAGCGATCTGGGCAACCTGCTCATCCGGATGCGTTCGGGCGTTGGCCGCATAGGGCAATAGCCGATCCAAAGGCCACTGCTCGATTTGGATATGGTCACGCTGCATCGTCGATCTCGATGCCCCGTTCGGCCGCGACCGCTTCGAACGATTGCCCATCGCCATCGAGCACGACTGCGGAAGACGGAAAAAGCTGACGCCAACGCAGCAAGGCGACGTCGACATATTCGGGCGCCAACTCGATCGCGTGCACGCGACGACCCGCGCGCTCGCCCGCCACCAGCGTCGTGCCGGATCCCGCAAATGGCTCGAAGACGATGTCGTTCCGGTCGCAGTAGGTGTTCATCACGAACTCAGGCAGCGCTACCGGGAATACCGCCGGGTGCTCGGTCTCGATGCCGCGCGCCTTGTGCCGGGTGATGCGCAGGACATTGTCGGGGATGCGGGTTTCCTGAACGCCCTGGCCGGCATGGGTCCACTCGCCGACCGTTCCGTCCTTGCCGCGCATGCCGCCATGGCTGTCGTTGATGTGGCCGGCCCATTTGCAGGGCACGATCTTGTTCGGCTTGCGCATTTGCCGATTGAAGTGAAAGAGCAGCTCGAATGCCGGCGCGAGCCGACCATTCCAGTCGCCGGGGAGCCCGGGGCCCTGATCCCAAACGTAGAAGCCGAAGCGTCGCCATCCGGACGCGCGCATCCAGTCGAGCCAGCCATTCCAATAGGGCTGCCACTCGTTGTCGCGATGGATCATGCCGAGATTGACCAGAACCTGGCCGTCTTGCGCCATGACCTCGTCGAGCCGACCGAACACGCCGCGCATCAAGGCTTCCCAATCGCCGATCCCGCCGGTCGTGTAGTTGCGCTGATTGCCATAGGGCGGGCTGGTGAAGAGCAGTGCGGCGCGCTCGCTTTCCATGAGACGCGCGATCGCAGCACCGTCCGTGCTGTCGCCGCAAAGCAGGCGATGCTCGCCCATGCGCCAGAGATCGCCCGATCGGCTGACCGGATTGCGGGGCGGCTCGGGCGCCTCGTCGGCATCGTCGGTAGCATCGCCGCCAGCACCAGAATCGTCGTCGAGCGGCGCCATCAGGCGCTCGAGTTCGGCTTCGTCGAAGCCGGTGAGTTCGAGATTGAAGCCGTCGCCGTTCAGCACATGGAGCTCGGCGGCGAGCAATTCATCGTTCCAGCCCGCGTTCAGTGCCAGCTTGTTGTCGGCGATCACATAGGCGCGGCGCTGCGCCTCGCTTAGATGATCGAGCACAAGCACGGGGACCATGCTCAATCCGAGACGCCGCGCGGCATCCAGGCGGCCATGGCCGGCAATCACCGTCCCGTCGCCAGCGACCAGGACCGGGTTGGTCCAGCCGAATTCGACGATGCTGGCCGCGATCCGGGCGACCTGCGCGTCGGAATGCGTGCGCGGATTGCGCGCATAGGCACGCAGGCGGTCGAGCGGCCAATGCTCGACGCTGTCGGGCAAGCGAGGTTGCATGACGGGATGGCGTTACCAGGGGTTCGATGTTCGGGGTGGTAACCGGCTTTGCCGGTTACCGGATCGAGTTACCAGTCCCGCTTGCCCGCAAGGTCGCGCCATATCAAAGGCTTGAAGCGGCTGATCGCGCCGGGGCCGTGGTAACTGGTAACTCGGATTTCGGGGCTGTCGGAAGCGAACTTCCGCGCCACTGCCGCCAGCATACGGTTTCGGCCAGGAAGGACCCGCGATATCAGTGGCTTAGGCGATTTGGGTGTAAATGGGCGTCGAATTGGGTATTTGCGCCCTAAAGAAAGGATATCGGCGTGTCTTTTAATTAGAGCAGGGGCCAAATAAAGGATGCGAACCCTAGGGTCCGCATTGCATCGGTCCATGCGCTCCTTGCCCGAGCATGGTCAGAATCTAGCGGAAATCCGGCCGTTCCGTCTCGTCTGGGGGTGTCTCACGGAAAGATGTCTCACGTTCCGCTTTCGGGTTGACAGCCGGTAGCACTCCGCTTGGCTCCGTCTATTATATGTGATAAAACCTCTGCACTAAGCTGCCTTAGCCAAGGAATCATCACATGGTCGCAAGCGGGTCGCAGCAACCTCAGAAACCCTCTCAAGCCGAGCGTGCCCAGGCACTGCTCGCTGAGCGTGGCATGCTGCGCCTCCGCGAACTCACCGAGGCCGGAATCGGGGAAGAAACTCTTGCCCGGCTTGTTCGCCAAGGCCGAGTCATCCGATCATCCCGCGGGCTATACCAACTATCCGATACCGAGATCGATGCAGCGCATAGCCTCGCCGAGGTGGCGAAGCTCGTGCCAAAGGGTGTGATCTGCCTGATCTCGGCTCTCCAATATCATGGGCTCACGACGCAGCTACCATCGCAAGTCTGGATAGCCATCGACCGCACGGCATGGAAGCCAGCAATATCGTACCCGCCGATCCGAATCGTACGATTTGGCGACCGGTCGATGAACACGGGCGTCAAGACACATACGATCGACGGCGTTCCCGTCCGCATCACCAGCGTCGCCAAGACCGTGGTTGACTGCTTCCGCTACCGCAACAAGATCGGGACGGATGTCGCGATCGAGGCTCTTCGTGAAAGTCTTCAAAAACGACGCTGCTCCGCTAGCGAGCTGTGGAAGCTCGCGCGCGACCTCCGAATCCTGAGCGTCATGCGGCCCTATCTCGAATCGGCGGCGAACGATGGCGCGTGAAATCAAAAACGTCGCCGCTTCCATCCGCGCCCGGCTGCTCAATCACGCGCGGGAAACAAAGCGGGATTTCCAGCTGGTGCTCACACATTATGCCCTGGAAAGGCTGCTCTATCGCCTCAGCGTATCGCCTTTCAAGGACCGTTTCGTACTCAAAGGAGCATTGCTCTTCACGATCTGGCTGGATGATCCTTTCCGCCCCACTCGCGATCTCGACCTGCTCGGGCACGGTAGTCCCGATGAGGAAGAGATGGCTGCGGTCTTCCGAAAGATTCTATCTCTGACCATCGATGATGATGGCCTCACCTTTGACATCGACGGCCTCCGCGCCGCAGCCATCCGCGAGGACGCCCGCTATGGGGGCATCCGCATCGAAACCACCGCGACGATCGAGCGGGCTCGGGTGCCCATTCAGGTCGATATCGGCTTCGGCGACGCGATCACGCCGGGTGCAGACGAAATCGACTATCCGACGCTGCTCAGCGCGGAGGGGGTTCGCTTGCGCGCCTATCCGCGCGAGACGGTGGTCGCCGAAAAGCTCGAAGCTCTTGTATCCCTCGGCTTCATCAATAGCCGCATGAAGGATTTCTACGACCTTGTCATGATGGCGCGGCACTTCGATTTTGACGGGCCAAGCCTGGTTCAGGCGGTTCGATCCACATTTGAACGACGCCGGACAGAAATTCCCACAACAGTCCCCGATGGGCTCAGCGACGCCTTTACGTCAGAGCCTGCGGTTACCGCGAGATGGCGCGCATTCACAACGCGCGACCGCCTGGCCGCAGATGTCGTTGACTTCAGCGAGGTCATCTTGAAGCTCCGCGACTTCCTCATGCCCGTGCTGTCCGCCGCGAGCGGCGCTGGCCCGAATCTGGATCATTGGCCGGCCGAGGGGCCTTGGCGGACATAGCACTGACTCACCGATCATCCGTAAACGAATCTCACCCGTTCGACGAGATGCTCGCGTCCCAGTTTTGTCGAAGGCGGGCGCCGTCCATTCAGCCGCCACGTGATCAGGCAAAGGCTGTATTCCCAGCGGCGGCACGCCGTGGCGCGGGAGATCCCGAAGCGCCAGCAGATCGGCTTCCACGGCGTGCCCTCGGCGCGCGCCCAGACAAGCCGTGCATCGTCGGCTTCCAGCCATCGCATCCAGGGCAGCGTCGCCTCCATGCGGCTGATGGCGTCCGGCAAGGGCGGCGGACGCTTCATGCGCGGCGGCTCCTGACCGACGAGATCGGCGAACTCATGCACGATCTTCGGCCATACCGAGAAATAGCCCTGCACCCGAACCTCGGGCAGGCGCTTAATGACGTCGGCAGCTTCGATCAACCGCTCCTCGACCTGTTCACGAGTCCAATCAGCCATGCCGATGCTCCGTCGGCTGGCGCCGTCCGCCATAGAGCTTCTCGCCCAGCTGGCGAACGAGTTCTCGCTCGGGCCAGGTGAGGCGCGGATCGGTGGGGCTGACGACGAGGAGGCCCTGCTCGCTCCAGCCCTCCCGCTTGACCTCTTCGGCCGACTGGCGTTCGCCGCCATATCCTTTCGGCAGCCATCTCATCGTCCGACCTCCTGCAGCACCGCTGCATAGCCGGCGATGTCGAGGATCGAATCCTGATGCTTCGGATCGTGCCCGAGCCGCGCCAGCTTGAGATCGATGAGGCAGAGCACGACCTCCGCCGACGTGACGGGGCGGCCAAGTGTGATCGACCAGCGTCTGGCGACCAGGGCCATCGCGGCGGCCGGATCGCCATATATCTCGCGGCGCTCGGCGACGACCGACGCGGCGTGCCTGAGCATCGTCTCCCCGCTCATCGCACACCTCCCTCGGTCTCGATGGCCCAGAGCAGGATGGCGATGGCGTCGGCTTCATTATCGTCCGAGGGCGAAAAGCCGCGGGCGCGAACGGCAGCCATGACTGCGGCCTTGTCGGCGTTGCCCTTGGCGGCGATGTGCCGCTTGATGGTGCCGACGGGAACGCCCTGATGGGCGATCGCGTGGCTCTCGCACCAGGCGCTCAGCGTCGCCAGGAAACCGCCATAGAGATGGGCGGCATCGGTGCCGACATGGCGGCGAACCTCCTCGAAATAAAGCGCCGCGAGACCGCCGCCATCGGCGGCGATCTGGTCCAGCCAGCTTCGGAAACGCAGGTAGCGCATGCCGCCCCCGTCATAGCGGCTCGGCCGGAACGAGACCGTGCCGCTTGTGATCAGGCCGTCATGGCTGCGCAGTGCCCAGCCGGTCGTGGTGCCGAGATCGAGGCCGAGAATGGCGCGATGCGCATGAGCCGGATGCGGACGGAATGCGATGGCCCCTGCTGCGGCGGGGCCGGTTTCGATGGTCGAGATCATGATTGTCTCCAAGGAGCGCGAGCAAGGGTCGGGTTTCGGATCGAAGACCCATCGCGGCGGACCGGTCGCTGCCGCCAGGAGACGGTCGAGATGACGGAGCGCGCTCATCAGAGCACCTCCTTCAGCCAATCGGGCGCAGCGCCGTCCGGGGAACGTGAGGGAGGACGTTCCCCGCCAGGTTCCCCATCATAAGCGTTTGAAGAACCGACGCTTTGGGAAGGTGGGGAACATGGGGAACGTTGTTCCCGATCCTCTATCGCGCGGGTGCAGCCGCGCGCATGCGTTAGTATTGAGAAACGTTCCCCATGTTCCCCACGTTCCCCAGAGCCTTTTGTTTCAAGGGGTTGGGCCGGGGAACGTTGGTTTTCGACGTTCCCCTCTTGGCCACAACGTTCCCCGGCTTGAGCCTCGACACCCTGCGGAAAACGTTCCCCACGTTCCCCTTCGATCGTGAGCTGCCAGCGCTTGGCCTGATGGGAGACGCCCAGCGTGCGCACGCGCATCTTGCGGCCGTCGATATCGAACACCCGGTCCCGCATGCGGGCGAGCGCCTTGCCGAGCCGTGTGCGCTGTGACCGGTCGCCCCCGGAGCCCAGCGGCAGCGGGGGCTCGCAGGCCAACGCCACCTCATAGAGGTCGCCGGTGCCGACCTCCGCCGTCCCGAAGCGGTCCCACCAGGCGGCGACGAAGCTGCGCCAGATCGCGCCCTCACCATCGGCGGCGGCCAGCATCTCGTCGAGATTGGCGAGAAACCCCTCAATCCCGGCGACCTCGAGCACGCCGCCCATGATGCGCGACCAGGTCTCGTAACTCCCGA
>DAORNH010000080.1:0-1698 GCA_035440865.1 Hyphomicrobiaceae bacterium
ATACACAAACTGTTGCGTCGCAAACGAATACTCATAGATGCCGCGCCCGTGCGTCGCCGCGACCAGCCGCTCGCCCATCCAGATCAACTGATGTACGGCGACGTTGGCCGGACCACGGTTGGACGCGGTCCAGGTCACGCCCTCGTCAGCGCTGGCGAACAGGCCGACGTGCGTTGCCGCGTAAAGCCAGCGTGGGTTCACGGGGTGCACGGCAACATCGCGGACCGAAATTTCCGGAAGCGCGCCGTGGACGTTCTCCCAGGACTTGCCATCGTCGCGCGTGCGCCAGAGGTTGGTCTTCTCGTAACCGGCGTAGCTCACATAGACAATCGCGGGATTGTGCGAGCTCACGCGAATGCGGGTGACGGCGCGCGCTGGCAGCTTCAGGCCCTTCACATCGAGCTTTGTCCACTCGGGCTCGCGAGCGCTGGCATTGCGTGAGACGTAGAGGTCGCCCATGTTGTGACCGACCCACACGATATCCGAACCGGGTCCGGCTGCCTTGCCACTGCGCGCAGCCTCGATAGCGCTGACATGATTGCCGGAACCCTCTCCGGCCATCTTCACCTGTTGCCAGGCGGGACGCGGCCCTTTCGCCTCGCGCGTGCGCCACAGGCTCTCACCGCCGGCGAACAGGACGTTCGGATTGTTGGGATCAAGTATGAACGGCGCAATGAAGTTCGAGCCGGATGCGGCACCCGAATCGAACACGCCCTCGCTGATCCGCTCGGTGGCGAAGCCGCCATCGCGGCTACGGACAAGACCCAGGAACTGCGTCGCCCCGTAGACGAAATTGGGGTCCGTAGGGTCGACGGCGGCATAGCTACCGTCGCCGCCATAGATGCGACGGAACCGATCGGCCGGCGGACCGCTCGCCGGCGGGTCGTAGGCGAGCGTGCCGTTATCTTGCGTACCGCCGACGATGCGCCCGGTCTTCGGGTCGCCGGCAACGCTGTAGAACTGCGTCACGCCATAGTTGGTGTTGAGCAGTATCCAGCCGCGCGTCGGCTCCGCCACGATGATGTTGTCGTGCCGATAGATGCCGCCGTCGTTGCCATTGTAGATTGTGCGGTTGGTCGTACCATTGTAGCCCGGATGCGCCGCAAGCACATGGTGGTCGGCATGCGGCGACCGTGGCGAGATGGTCCAGTCGGCGATCCAGGTAAATGTTCGCCCGCCATCGAGGCTGCGGAAAATATCGAGACCACCCACGACGACGAGATCGGGCCGGGTCGGATCGCCGGCCCAGATAGCGTTGGCATACCAGCCCTGGCTGTTCGGCACGCCATTTCGGATCGAGCCGAGCCAGTTGGCCCCCGTGCTGCGCAGCGTGAACGTCTGGCCGCCGTCGTCGGAACGATAGAGCTCACCGAGATTGCGATCGACGCTCGCGTAGACGATCGTCGGGTTGGCGGCCGACATGGCGAGCTCGATGCGCATGCCGGAACGCGCGTTCGGCGGGACAGCAGGAAAGCCCGTTGCGGGGGTCCACGTGCTGCCTGCATCACGTGACACCATCGCAGTGCCGAGGATGCTTCCGGCCACACAATGCTGGGCGACGCTCCGGCTGCACTCGACCTGGGGCATGTGCACCTGCGCGTGCGGTTGGCCCGCCCGCGTGAAGGTGACGGCCTCTGCGTTCTGATCGCGATAGTTGGTCGAGCGGTAGATCCCGGAATTGGTCGCGATCAGCATCGC
>DAORNH010000080.1:1785-8431 GCA_035440865.1 Hyphomicrobiaceae bacterium
TCGAGCGGAAGACGCCGAGGCCGGGCCCGAACTCGCTCCGGCCCCAGAACTCGCCCGTGCCCGCATAGATGATATTCGGGTTGGACCTGTCGAGCGCGAGCGTCGTCACATTGATGCTCGCCATGAAGTCGGCGAGCGGCGCCCAGCTCTGGCCCGCATTGATGGATTTCCATACGCCACCCGAGACGCCCGCCGCATACATGACATTGGGATCTTGCGGGTTGATCACGATAGCGCGCGTCCGCCCGCCTATGTTCGTCGGACCGATCCAGTTCCAGCGCCGCGGCGAGAGATCACCGGGCTCCCGGTTGCGCATAGCGGTGAGCGGGAGGATCGGCTCGAACGAGAGCGTGTCCATGCCAGCGGCGCGCGCATCTCCGGTCGCAGCCACCCGCGGCCCGGTATCTGCGACGGGTATGCCGGCGATCTCGATCACCTGTCCTGCGGCAGTCGTCCGCACTTCGGCGCCGACCGGCCGCGTCACCGCCGAAAGCGCACGTGCACGGCCGATCGCCGTCTGGCTCACGGCGCGCTCGATGGCGTCGACGCGCCGCTTGCCATCCTTCCTGCCGGTTTCCATGAGCGCCATGTACTCGCCGGCGCCGAGCGGGTTCTCGGGCAGTGGAGCCTGGATGCGTCCGAGAATCTTGATCGCCCGGTCGCGGGTCATCAGCGCGAGCTGTTCGAGCCTGATGCCGCGCTTCTCCCGGATGAGTCGGACCTCCTCGACGGAGATCATCAGGCGCTTGGCAACGTCTACCTCGGTCGGGGCTTGAGCCGCGGCCATCGAAATGGCAACGGCGGTGGAAAGCGCAATCGTGACAATGAGGGAGCGCGACTGCATGATCTCGACTCCGAACATGGATAGAATAGTCCGAGCTTAGGCTCCGGAAGCGTCCATCAGCAATCGATATTGTGTTTCAGCTTTGCATTCGAACTCTCACCGAGATCAAGTGGGCCGAAAGAAATGGGCCCGACGTCCACGCGTCGAGCCCCTCCATTCTGCGCGCTGAGTTTAGAGTGTCAGCTCCTTCAGACGACCGTCACCTCGAGCGTGTCGACGCCCTCGACGTAACCCTTGAGCTTGTCGCCCTTTACGGTCGCGCCCACGCCTGCCGGTGTCCCCGACATGATGATGTCGCCGGCTCGCATCTCGAACAGCGAGGAGAGAATGGCGATCTGCTGCGGCACGCTCCAGATCATCATCGAGAGGTCGGCCGTCTGGCGCTTCTGCCCATTGACCTCGAGCCAGATCGCGCCCTTGGACGGATGCCCGATCTCGGACGCGGGCACCAGCGGCGTCGCCGGCGCGGAGTGCTCGAAGGCCTTGCCGACCTCCCAGGGCCGGCCGAGCTTCTTGGCTTCGCTCTGCAGGTCGCGCCGCGTCATGTCGAGGCCAACGCCGTAGCCCCAGACGTGATTGAGCGCATCCTCGGCCTTGATGTTTGTGCCGCCTGACTTCAGGGCCACCAGCATCTCGATCTCGAAATGCACGTCCTTGGTGCCGGCGGGATAGGGAAAGCGTCCGTCGAGGCGGATGTTGTCCGGGTTCTTCAGGAAGAAGAACGGTGGCTCCTTGTTGGGGTCGTGGCCCATCTCGCGGGCGTGCTCGGCATAGTTGCGGCCAATGCAGTAGATGCGGTGCACTGGAAAGAGCTTGTCGGTGCCGCGGATCGGCAGAGCGGCCTGTGCTGGCGGGGCAATCACGTAGTTCGGCATGGCTGGCTCCTGGCTCGGCTGCATCGGTTATTGTCGATGTCGATCGTCTACCAGATCGCCCGAAGCGCTGCCACCCGGAGCCCGCAATCAACGATTGTCGGCGGCGAGCGGCATGGTATCGAAGGCGTTGAACCTCAATCCTGAACGCAGGGTCACAGCACATGGCACGCGCGGCGGCAAAGAAAAGCAAATGCCTCGATCACCAGGAACGGCTTGACCGGCTCGCTCACATCGCGGTTCGCGTCGGCCTCAATCTGAAGCGCGGGCAGGACGTCATCGTCACGGCGCCGGTCGAGGGTGTGGATCTCGCGAGACTGGTCGTGAAGCATGCCTATGAGGCAGGCGCCGGCCTCGTCACCGTCCTGTACGACGATGAAGAAGCAACGCTGCTCCGCTACAAGCATGCCGCCAACGCCAGTTTCGACAAAGCGCCGGGCTGGCTCCATGACGGTGTCGCCAAGGCTTACGAGCAGGGCGCCGGACGTCTCGCCATCCGCGGCGGCAATCCCTCGCTGCTCGCGGGGCAGGACCCGGCCAAGGTCTCTCGCGTCAACCGCGCCCAGTCGATTGCCGCGAAGCCGATGATGGAGCGCATCACCGGCTTCGACATCAACTGGACGATCGTCCCCTATGCTTCGGCGGCGTGGGCCCGCGCGGTATTCCCAGAGGCCAGCGAGACGACCGCAGTCAGGAAGCTCTGGAACGCGCTCTTCATGACGACACGTGTCGACGCGGACGATCCGGTCGCGGCCTGGTCGGAGCACAACAAGCAGCTCGCGCGCCGGTCGAAATGGCTCAATCAGAGGAGCTTCGCGAGCCTCCACTTCAAGGGGCCTGGCACCGACCTCACGGTCGGCCTCGGCGATGGTCATGTCTGGTGCGGCGGCGCCGAGCGGGCGAAGAACGGCATCGTCTGCAATCCGAACATGCCGACGGAGGAGGTCTTCACTGCGCCGCACAAGGATCGGGTCGAGGGGACGGTCACGGCAACGAAGCCGCTCTCCTACATGGGCACGCTCATCGAGGAGATCGCGGTGCGTTTCGAGAAGGGCGCCATCGTCGATGCCAAGGCCAAGAAGGGCGGCGATGTCCTGCACAAGGTTCTCGAGACCGATGATGGCGCGCGCCGCCTCGGTGAGGTGGCGCTGGTCCCCTACACCTCGCCGATCTCGAAGAGCGGGCTCCTGTTCTACAACACGCTCTTCGACGAGAACGCCGCGAGCCACATCGCACTCGGCCAGGCTTACACGTCGACGTTCAAGGATGGTGCCGCCGAAAGCCCGGCCAGACTGGCCGGTCGCGGCGCCAACCGCAGCCTCATCCACATCGACTGGATGATCGGCTCCAACAAGGTGGACGTCGACGGCATCGCAGCGGACGGCTCTGCCGAGCCGGTGATGCGCGGCGGCGAATGGGTTTCGGCCTGATCGATCGGAACGACCAATGCTGAGCGCGCTCGCCCGCAGCGATTTCCCGGCCTACCTCGCGCGCCTCCGCGCAATCGTGCGCGAGGAGCTGATCCCAGCCGAGAGCCGGCTTTCGGACGATGCCGGTTGCCCGGAAGACATGGCCGAGCGCCTCCGCGAGCTCGGCCTCTTCGGCATGACGATCCCGGAACGCTTTGGCGGGATCGGGCTCACAATGGAGCAGCAGGTCGAGGCAACGCTCGCCCTCACCTATGCCTCGGCATGCTACCGTTCGCGCGTCTCGACGACGCTCGGGCTCTGCTCGCAGGCGATCCTCTTCAACGGTACTGAAGCGCAATGCGCGCGCTATTTGCCTGCGATGGCGAGCGGCCGGCTGACGGCCGCCTTCGCGCTGACCGAGGAGGGCGCGGGCTCCGATGCGGGTGCCGTCGCGACCCGAGCTGACAAGGACGGGGCCGACTACGTCCTCACCGGCCGGAAGCGCTACATCACCAATGCCAACATCGCGGGGCTGTTCGTCGTGATCGCCCGCGTCGATGCCGCGCGCGCGGGCCCGGCAGGGCTGGCGGCCTTCCTCGTCGAGCGCGGCACGCCGGGTCTTTCCACCGGTCCGGTCGACCGCAAGATGGGGCAAGCCGGCGCGCCCACGGCGGAGGTCTACCTCGAGCGCTGCCGCGTGCCCGCGACGGCCCTCCTCGGCGGCAAGGAGGGTGACGGCTTCAAGAACGCGATGGCCGGCATCAACACCGCACGGCTCCACGTCGCCGCGACCTGCGTCGGCCAATCCGAGCGGCTGCTCGACGAGGCGCTGGCCTATGCCCGCTCGCGGCGCCAGTTCGGCCAGCCGATCGCCGAGTTCCAGTCGGTCGGCAACATGCTTGCAACGATGCGCGCCGAGAGCCTTGCCGGCCGTGCCATGGTGGTCGACACGGCGCGCCGATTCCGATCGCCGCCCGACGCAGGCGTCGTTGCCGATATCGCCGCCTGCAAACTCTACGCGTCCGAGATGGTCTGCCGTGTCGCCGATCAGGCGGTGCAGATCCACGGCGGCGCGGGCTACATGGAGCCATCCGATCGAGCGGCTTTATCGCGACGTGCGCCTGTTCCGCCTGTTCGAGGGGACGAGCCAGATCCAGCAGCTCGTCATCGCCCGTCATCTCGTCGCCCATGGCCGGCCGCCGGCATGATCGGCCGCATTGGGCGAGCGATCTATGACAACGCTTACTTCCTGCTCGCGGCCACATCGCTGTTCTGGGCGGGCAACCAGATCGTCGGTCGCATGGTCGCCGGGCACGTGCCGCCGGTGACGCTCGGCTTTTCGCGCTGGCTGCTGGCATCGCTGATCATCACGCCGCTCGCCTGGCCCCATTTGACGCGTGACTGGTCGATCGTGCGCGCAAACCTGCCGCTGCTGGCCTTCCTCGGCGTCATCGGCGGCGGTACGCTCAACACGCTCCAGTACATCGGCCTCAACTACACGACCGCGCTCAACGCCCTCGTCCTCAACTCGGCGGCGCCGGTACTCATCGCCGTCGCCTGCACGCTGATCTTTCGCGACCGGCTGACGCGCCTGCAGTCGCTCGGCATCGCCATCTCGCTCGCCGGCGTGCTGGCGATCATCGCACGCGGCGACCCCGCCGGCCTGCTCGCCCTCTCGTTCAATCGCGGGGACGCGATCATCTTCGTCGGCATGGTAAGCTGGGCGGTCTACACGGCGTTCCTGCGCAAGCGGCCCGCACTGCATCCTTTTGCCTTCGTCGCCGTCATGTTCTGGGCGGCGGCACTGGTCAACCTGCCGTTCGCGGCACTCGAGCTCGCAGGGGGCCAGCGCCTGCATCCCGATCTGAAGACGACGGCCGCTATCCTTTACGTCGGCCTCTTCGCGGGCGTGCTCGCCTATCTCGCCTATGTGCGCGGCGTGGAACTGATCGGCGGCCCGCGCGCCGGCGCCTTCACGCACATGATCCCCTTCTTCGGGGCAATATTGGCCATGCTGTTCCTGAACGAAGCCTTGGCCAGCTACCACTTGTACGGACTTGCCCTGATCCTCTTCGGCGTATGGCTTGCAGCACGGCCCAAGTGAAGATCGTTCAATACTGTCCACGCCCAGGAGAAACTATTTCCCTGATTTTCGCCCAATTCTGGAGGCATCAAGACGGAAGGAGGATTGTCATGACCGCTGACGATCGGGCCTTCGATCTGGGCCGAGCCGATTTCGTGTCGACTGCACCGCCTGCCGCGGGGCAAATCGACCTTCGGCTCATCGCCGCCGTTGCTGCAGTGCGCGACGACGAGCCGATGATACTGACAGTGCGAGGAGCCGACGGCGATCAGCTTCCTGCAGGAGGCTTCACGCCGTCGATGGACCGAACGCTCGAGGCGGGCGTCCGTTCAACCGTTTCTCGCGATGCCGGTCTCGATCTCGGGCACGTCGAGCAACTGGTCACGCTGAGCGATCACCGAGCATCGCCGTACGCGCCGCCGGCATCGAGCCATCGCATCTCTGTTGCCTACCTTGCTCTTGCACGAATGGGTGAGAGCAGCGAGGGACACGGGGCGAGCAGGAGCTGGAAGAGCTGGTATACCTATCTCCCCTGGGAAGACTGGCGGCAGGGACGGCCGACAATCCTCGACGAGCAAATCATTCCGCGCCTGGCCGCCTGGGCGCAGGAGCCGGACTTTGGCCGCAGCAATGCAACGGCGCTCGGCCGCGGCGAGCGAGTCAAGATCGCCTTCGCGACGGGTGAGTCGGCCTGGGACGAGGAGCGCGTCCTCGAGCGCTACGAGCTGCTCTTTGAAAGCGGTCTCCTCGAGGAGGCACGCGCCGAGGGGCGGCGCGCCCCGCTCGGACCGAAAATGTCGGCGCTCGGGCGCCCGATGCAGTTCGATCATCGCCGCATACTGGCGACCGCCATCTCGCGCGTGCGAGGCAAGATCAAGTCGCGGCCGATCGTATTTGAGATGATGGCCGCCGAATTCACGCTGTTCGAGCTGCAGCGCACGGTGGAAGCACTGCTCGGCCCCCACCTTCACAAGCAGAACTTCCGACGCCTCATCGAGGCCGGCCGCCTCGTCGAGCCGACCGGATCGGTGCGCAGCCGCACCGGAGGCCGGCCCGCCAAGCTTTTCCGCTTCCGCAGCGAGGTCGTCGTCGAGCGCGCCGCTCCGGGCGTACGCGTGCGACCGCCGCGCTGAGAGGCCTTTGCTTTCAGGCGATCTCGAGTGCCAGCTGCACGGGCTTGAACGAGCGCCGGTGCTGCTCCGTCACACCGAGCCGGCGGAGCGCATCCTGGTGCTCGGGTGTGCCGTAGCCCTTGTGGCGCTCGAAGCCGTAGCCTGGCAGCTCGCGGGCAAGCGCAATCATCAGCCGGTCGCGCGTCACCTTGGCGATGATCGACGCCGCCGCGATCGACAGGCAACGGGCATCACCTTTGACGATCGTGCGTGTCGGACAGGCGAGATGCGGCGCGCGATTGCCGTCGATCAGCGCGAGGTGGGGC
>DAORNH010000080.1:8560-14922 GCA_035440865.1 Hyphomicrobiaceae bacterium
GCCTCGCGGTCGTCGGCATCGATCGCCTTGCTGTCGGCGATGCCGGCCGGAATGCGGGCCGGATCGAGGATCACCGCTGCCGCAACTACGGGCCCGGCCCACGGTCCACGGCCTGCCTCATCGATGCCGGCGATCGGGCCACGACCGAGCCGCAACTCTGCCTCTTCGAGCTCGAATGTCGCCTTGATCATCGCGAATCACCCCCGCGTTGGGGCGAATGATCGAGCCAACTGGCACGCGTGTCAAAGTCGGCAGTTCAGCTCATGTTGACCGCCCTACCGCCCGCCAGCCGATATCGCGGCGGCAGAAGCCTTCGGGCCACTGGATGCGGTCGACCGCGGCATAGGCCTTCTCGCGGGCCTCGGCGACCGTCTTGCCGCGCGCCGCGACGCCGAGCACGCGACCGCCGTTGGCGAGGATGCGGTCGCCGTCGCGCTTCGTGCCGGCATGGAAAACCTCGACGTCGGGCACCGTTGTAGCCTCGGCAAGGCCGCGAATCTCCGTGCCACGCCGCGGCTCGCCCGGGTAGCCCTCAGCCGCCATGACCACGACAAGTGCGGGCTCGTCATGCCAGCGCAGATCGAACGTGCCGAGCACCCCGTCGGCGGTCGCGAGCAGCGCCGCCAGAACGTCGGACTTGAGCCGCATCATCAGGACCTGGCACTCCGGATCGCCGAAGCGGCAGTTGTACTCGTAGATCTTCGGGCCGGCCGGCGTGATCATGATGCCCGCGAAAAGCACGCCCTTGAACGGCGTGCCGCGCCGCGCCATGGCCGCGACCGTCGGCCGGATGATCTCGGCCATGATGCGCTTGTGGATGGCCGGCGTCACGACGGGCGCCGGCGAGTAGGCGCCCATGCCGCCCGTGTTGGGGCCCGTGTCGCCGTCGCCGACGCGCTTGTGATCCTGGGCTGTCGCGAGCGACAGCACGCTCGTCCCGTCGCAGAGCGCGAAGAAGCTCACCTCCTCGCCCTCGAGAAACTCCTCGATCACGACCTCCGCGCCCGCCGAACCGAAAGCGCCTGCGAAGCAGGCCTCGACGGCCGCCTCGGCCATGTCGCGTGTCGTCGCGACTACCACGCCCTTGCCGGCCGCGAGCCCATCTGCCTTGACGACGATCGGAACCGGTTGTCGGGCGAGGTAGGCCATGGCGGCAGCCTTGTCGGAGAAGCGGCCGTAGGCGCCCGTCGGGATGCCGACCTCGGCGCAGAGATCCTTGGTGAAGCCCTTCGAGCCCTCGAGTGCTGCCGCGGCCTTCGATGGGCCGAAGTGTTTGATGCCTGCCGCCGCGAGATCGTCGGCGAGACCGGCGACGAGCGGCGCCTCAGGTCCGATCACCACGAAGTCAATGCGCGTCTCCCGGCAGAAGCGGATGATCTCGTCGTGCTTCGAGACGTTGAGCGGCACGCAGGTCGCGACCTCGGCGATGCCGGCGTTGCCCGGCGCCACATAGACGCGGGTCGCGAGCGGACTAGCGACAATCGCCCAGGCGAGCGCATGCTCCCGGCCGCCGGAGCCGATGACCAGCACATTCATGACGAGCCTCCGCGGTTGCCTCAGGCCTTTTTGCCGAGCACCCGCCCGGCGACGGCGTCGAGCTTGGCGACCAGCGCCGGATCGCGCTTGTCGGGGGCCGTAATGATGGCGACGTCGAGCGCATGATCCGAGCCGACGGGGCACTTCGGGTGCTCGCGCGGGAACTCGCGGGCAAGCCGCGTGACGAGGCGCTGCGCCTTGGCGACATTGGCGGTCAGCACCTTTATGACGGCGGCGACGTCCACATCATCGTGGTCCTCGTGCCAGCAGTCGTAGTCGGTGACCATGGCGACGGTCGCATAAGGGAGCTCTGCCTCGCGCGCGAGCTTGGCTTCCGGCATGTTGGTCATGCCGATCACGGAGCAGCCCCAGCTCCGGTAGAGGTTCGATTCCGCGCGCGTCGAGAACTGCGGGCCTTCCATGACGATGTAGGTGCCGCCGCGCGTCGCGGCGATGCCCTCGGCATTCGCGGCTTTCTCGATGAGATCGACGAGGCCGGGGCTCACGGGATCGGCGAGCGCCACGTGGGCAACGCAACCCGTGCCGAAGAAGCTCTTCTCGCGCGCGAACGTGCGATCGATGAACTGGTCGACGAGCACGAAATGGCCGGGCGGGAACTCCTCCTTGAGGGAGCCGCAAGCCGAGATCGAGATGAGATCGGTGACACCGGCCCGCTTCAGGGCGTCGATGTTGGCGCGATAGTTGATCGCGGAGGGAGGTGTCCCGTGGCCGCGTCCATGTCGCGGCAGGAAACGGATCGGCAGGCCAGCAACCTCGGCAAAGAGGATCGCATCCGAGGGCTCGCCCCACGGGCTCGCGACCGCCTGCCAGCGTGGATTTTCGAAGGCCGGCAGATCATAGAGACCGCTGCCACCGATGATGCCGAGCACCGATTTGGTCATGGTGTCCTTCCAGAGCGCGAGAACCGAGCTGCCAAAACTGATGTGGGCCGCACGGCGGCGGCCCACAAGCGAAATCTGTGGCTCGCGGGGGGATCAGATCTTGCGATCGCCGGGGAGCGGCGGTGGCGTGTTCGGCGCCTTCGGGTTCGGCACCGCACCCGGCGCACCCGGCCGCACCGGCGGCACATACATGCGCGCGGCCGAGCAGAGGCGCGACTGGTTCTCGTTGTTGCCGCAGGCACGATAGGCGCCATCGCGCGTGAAGCAGATGCGCACCTCTTTCAGGCGGTCGCCCGGACGCGAGCACTGCACGGCAATCGATTCGGTCTTCAGGCCCGGATTCGCTGCGACAAAGGCCGCGATCAGCTCGGCGGGGCTCACGAACTGCGCCGCAGCAGGC
This sequence comes from Hyphomicrobiaceae bacterium, assembly GCA_035440865.1. Taxonomy (GTDB): domain Bacteria; phylum Pseudomonadota; class Alphaproteobacteria; order Rhizobiales; family Hyphomicrobiaceae; genus DAORNH01. Next base: position 11,399 of record DAORNH010000080.1, read on the forward strand.
TCATCGAACCGGTCGGGGATCTTCACCTTGGAAAAGAGTTTGCGGCTCGTCTCGAAGTAGCCTTCCGGCGAGAGGCCCGAGCAGGTGCCGTGCTTCCTGTACTCGTGGATCACGAGCCCGCGCGCCGGCATGATGTCGAGCATGCGGGTGATGAGCGCATCCGGCACGAACGGCCGCTCGCGCGTCTGGCACGACTCGGGGAAGCCGCGCTCGTACTGCGGCCAGAGGCCATGCAGCACGAAGGAGTAGCGCTTGTTGTTGCGCGGCCGGCACTGCATGTCGTCGCGCCCCGGGGTCGCGGTCGCGCAGTGCGTCGGGCTCCAGGAGAGGACGAGCGCGTAGTAGTCGAACTGGCCAGCGACGTGGGACTTGGGCGCGCCGAACGGCGCCGGACCAGGACCAGGTCCGCGCTGCGCCAGCACGGCGGTCGTGGTGCCAATCGCGAGCGCGAGGCCCGCCAAGGCGAAACTTTTCAATCTCATGAGGCGCGTCCATCCGCTGGTTGTTGGCGTCGAGCGTGACCCCGTTCCGGCGCGGCCGGACGATTGCGGCGGATCATAGCGGCCATTGAGGCCGAGGCAAGGCCCGTCGGTGAATGCATCTCCTGGCCCAATGATTGGGAGAACGCGGCGCGAGCCCTCGAGGCCTGATGCCCCCTACACACACTCCCGATCAAGGCCTAAGCTCGCAAACATCGCACCCGGAGACCCGCCGCCATGCCCGTGCCGTCCCTCATCGAGCTCGACATCTCCGAGCGCTTCGCGTTTGCCGATGGACATGCGTTCGGCGACGCCGGTTCCTATGAGCGGCTCAAGGGGCGCGCGCGCTTTGCCGTCGATCCGACGGCACAGGCGCAAGCCGGCATCGTCGACCTCGACAAGGCGCCGCGCGGCGCCGACGGCCGCGTCACCTTCACGGCGGACATCTCGATCCTGAAGCCCTCCGATCTCGCTCGCTCCAACCGGCGGCTCTTCTTCGACTGGGGCAACCGCGGCAACATCCGCTGCCTCCAGTTCTTCAATGATGCGCCGGGCTCGAACGACCCGCGCACGCGTGCGCACGCCGGCAACGGCTTCCTGCTCCGCCGCGGTTACTCGCTCGTCTGGTGCGCCTGGCAGGCTGACCTCCTCGCCGGCGACCATCGCTTCCTGCTCGACGTGCCGGTGGCGACGGACAATGGCCGCCCGGTCACTGGCCCCGTGCGCGTCGAGTACATCGCCGATCAAGCGGGCATCACGACGTTCCCGCTCTCCTCGCGCGCCTCGACGCGGAGCCACCCGGCCGTCTCGCTCGACACGCGCAAGGCAACGTTGACGCGTCGGCGCTATCCCGGCGATCCGCGTCAGCCAATCCCGCACGACCAGTGGATGTTCGCCCGAGTCGAAGGCGGCACCGGCCTCGACAATCAGGGCGCCGAGTTCTCGGTGATCCCATCCGATACACACATCCACATTCCGAAAGGTTTCGAGACCGGCTGGATCTACGAGCTCGTCTACGAGGGCCGCGATCCGCTCGTGCTCGGCCTCGGCCATGTCGCGGTTCGCGATCTGGTGAGCTTCCTCCGGCATGGCGAGACGGGCAATCCGCTCCGCGCCGGCAGCGTCGCCATGGAGAAGGCCTACGGCTGGGGCCGTTCGCAGACCGGGCGCTGCATCCGCGACTTCATCCACCGCGGCTTCAATGCGGATGCCGCCGGCCGTCGCGTCTTCGACGGCCTGCTGCCGCACGTCTCCGGCGCCGGCCTGATGTGGCTGAGCCGCTTCGCCAACGTGATCGTCGCCGCTGGCCAGCAGTACGAGGACCACTACAATCCGGCCGACCAGTTCCCGTTCACCTACGCGCCGACGACGAACCACAACACAGGCAAGTCCGACGCAATCATGAAGCGGCCGGCAACCGATCCCCTCGTGCTGCACACCCAGACCGCGACGGAATATTGGCAGCGGCGGGGCTCGCTCGTCCACACCGACACGAAGGGCAACGACGTCGCGCTCCCCGAGAATGTGCGCGCCTACCTCTGGTCGAGCTCGCAGCACTTCGCCGATCCACGGCTTGCGAAGCCCGCGCGCGGCGTCTGCCAGAACGTCGTCAACGTGGTTTGGACGTCGATGCTGTTCCGCGCCATGCTCGACGCACTCGATGCCTGGGCGACCAAGGGCACGCCGCCGCCTGCGAGCCGGATCCCACGCCGCAGCGACGGCACGCTCGTCACGTTGGAGGAGTGGCGGAAAGCCTTCCCGGCGATCCCCGGCGTGATGACGCCGCGCTCGCCGAGCGAGGCGCCATTGCTCGACTGGGGGCCGGAGGCGAGCCGCGGCATCCTCATCGAGCCGCCACAGGTGCTCGCCGAGCAAGGCTATGCCGTGCTCGTGCCGCAGGTCGACAAGGACGGCAACGACATCGCCGGCGTGCGCGCGCCTATGGTCGAGGCGCCACTCGCGACCTACACAGGCTGGAATCTCCGCACACGCGGCGTCGGCCATGGCGCCATGCACGAGTTCACGGGCTCGACACTGCCGTTCCCCGGGACGGCGGAGGAGGCGCGCGCCACGGGCGATCCGCGCCGCTCCATCGCCGAGCGCTACGGCACGCAGCGCGGCTATGCCGAGGCAATCGTCGCGGCCGCCCGACGTCTCGTGGCCGATCGCCTGATGCTCGAGGAGGATGTCGAGCGGTGTGCAGCCTCGGCTGCGAACTGGCACGCGCCGCGCCACGACGTCGGCCTGCCGTGATGCTGAACCCACCTGTGATCGAGGGTGCGCGCGACCTGCTCGCGCGCTACGACGCCGTCTTCTGCGACGTGTGGGGCGTGCTGCATGACGGTCGCGATGCGTTCAAATCGGCATGTTCGGCGCTGATCGCCTTCAAGGCGCAGGGTGGCGCTGTCGTGCTCGTGTCGAATGCGCCCCAACCCAAGGAGCGCGTCGGCGAGATCCTCGATGAACGCAACGTGCCGCGCGAGGCCTGGGACGCGATCGTGAGCTCCGGCGACCTGGCGCTCGAGCATGTCGCGAAAAGCGGCTTTCGGCGGACCGCGCGCATCGGCCCGCTGCCGCGAAGCTTGCCGTTCTTCGCGCGCCTTTCCGGCGAGGCCGCCCCGATCGAGACGGCCGAGGCGATCGTCTGCACGGGCCTCGTCGATGATCACAACGAGACGGCCAAAGCCTATCGGCCGATGCTCGCCAAGGCCCTGGCGCGCCGCCTGCCGTTCATTTGCGCCAACCCGGATCTGATCGTCGACGTCGGCGGCCGGTTGTATCTCTGCGCCGGCGCCGTCGCGAAACTCTACGAGGAGATGGGCGGCGAGGTCTTCTGGGCGGGCAAGCCGCATCTGCCGGCCTATCACCGGGCACGCTCCGAGGCCGAGCGGCTGCTCGCGCGGTCGATACCCAAGTCATCGATACTGGCGATCGGCGACGCGATGCGGACCGATATCGCCGGCGCCGCCGGCTTTGGTATCGATTCCCTGTTCGTCGCCAACGGAATACACAGGCACGAGGTCACCGACAACGGCCACATCGATC
>DAORNH010000081.1:0-288 GCA_035440865.1 Hyphomicrobiaceae bacterium
CGCCATCACCTCGTATTCACCGGCAAGACGGGCAAGGGGGCGCACATCGGCCAGTGAAACCTGCGTCTTGTTGGTGAGCGGAAAGAACACTGTCCCCGCACCCTGGAAGACGACAGCAGTCTTGTTCGCCTCTTTGGTCGTCACGAACTGCGATAGCGCGATCATGCCTCCGCCGCCCGTGACATTGGCGATCCGGATTGCACCGGCAAGGTTTTCGGCCTTCAGGGCATCCTCAACCCCACGCGCGGCCTGATCGAGGCCACTGCCCGGCCCGCCCGGCACCGTGAC
>DAORNH010000081.1:362-1656 GCA_035440865.1 Hyphomicrobiaceae bacterium
GACCGGCAAGGGTCTCGCGCCTGTCAATCATCATGGTATCCTCCCGAAGATGGTCTTGTTGTGCGCCTCATGCCGGGGCGCGACGGGGTTTGAACGTCTTGAAGACCGGCCAGAGCACCAGAATCGCCGCAGCGGACAACAGCAGAGCGGAGACCGGTTGCGTCAGGAACACCGTCCAGTCACCCTGGCTGATCGCCAGCGAGCGGCGCAGTTGCTGTTCAATGAGGGGACCAAGAATAAGCCCGAGAATGCAGGGCACCACCGGCACACCGAGCACGCGCATCGCAAACCCGATGATACCGAAACCCCACAGCAGCACGAGATCAACGGCATTGGAGTTGAGGCTGTACGTCCCGAGCGAGGCCAGCACCAGAATCCCTGCATAAAGCCAGGGTTTCGGGATGGACAACAGCCGCACCCACAGCCCGACCAGCGGCAGGTTGAGGACCAGCAGAAAGACATTGCCAATGTAGAGAGAGGCGATCAGACCCCAGACAAGCGTGGCGTTGGATTCGAACAGCATCGGTCCGGGACGCAGACCATATTGCTGGAATGCGGCAAGCAGAACCGCTGCTGTGGTCGACGTTGGCAGGCCAAGCGCCAGCAACGGGGACAGAACGCCGGCAGCGGAGGCATTGTTGGCAGCCTCCGGACCAGCCACGCCCTCGATGGCGCCCTGCCCGAACTCGCCCGGGTTCTTCGACAGCTTCTTTTCAAGCGTATAGGACAGGATCGTCGGGATTTCCGACCCACCGGCCGGAATAGCCCCGATGGGAAAGCCGATAAACGTACCCCGCAGCCACGGCTTCCACGACCGCGCCCAGTCTTCACGACTGAGCCATAGCGAACCCTTCATCTGATGCATGGCATCGGGCTTGCCACCGTCCGTGGCCGCAACATAGAGCGTCTCTCCGACAGCAAACAGCCCGACCGCCACGACCACCGTATCGATGCCGTCCAGCAGTTCCGGGACCCCGAAAGCAAAACGTGCCTGCCCGGTTTGCGGATCAAGCCCCACTGTCCCCAGCAGCAATCCAAAAAACAGCGAAGCCAGCCCATAGCCGATGAACCCGCCGCCGGACGGACGGCTGATCACGGCTGTGGCTGTGGCCAGCGACAGCACCATCAGGGCGAAATAGTCGGGCGCCGTCAGCGTGATCGCCATGGCAACCAGCAGCGGCGCGGCAAAGGTCAGTCCGATTGTGGCGATCGTTCCGGCAACAAACGACCCGATCGCAGCGGTCGCCAGAGCCTGCGCGCCGCGCCCCTTGCGCGCCATCGCATTGCCATCGAT
>DAORNH010000081.1:1828-2296 GCA_035440865.1 Hyphomicrobiaceae bacterium
CCCCGGCAGGACACCGATCGCGGTGCCAAGCGTGACACCGACCATCGACCACACAAGGTTGGCTGGCGTGAGTGCGACCGCAAAGCCGGCCAGAAGATGCGTCAGCGTATCCATGCCGCACCTCAGCTCGTTACCGGGAGCAGGGGAGCCAGCGGCCCCAGAGGCAGGTCAATGCCAAGCCCGAAACGGAAAGCGACCAGAACCACCAGGCCGACGCTGAATCCTATCAGGAGATTGGACATCACCCGCCTGTCACCGAACGCCCAGGCACCCGTCGCGAACAGTATCGTCACAACCGGAACCCACCCGATCCGTGCGATCAGGACAGCTTCGGCCAGCAGGGCTGCCGACATCAGCGCCACAGGCCAGACGTCGACACCCGTGAAATCACCATCAGCCGCACCCGGACGAAGGACGGCCTCGCCAAGGATGACCAGCGCCGAGAGTACCAGACCGGCACCGGCAACC
>DAORNH010000081.1:2341-2664 GCA_035440865.1 Hyphomicrobiaceae bacterium
GAATACTGCCTGCCACCACGAGCACGGCTGCACCAAGCACAAGAACAAAGCTGCCAAAGAGCAACGCTGGCATGTTCCGCGTCATCCCGCCCTCCCGGCGCTCCGGCACGGTCTCCCGGCCTGTGCTGTCAGCGCTAACAGCGGCGCGCATATATGTCAACAAAATTGACTTTATAGATTTCACAACCGCCCATAATTCAAGGGTTTTGAACATTTCTGTTGACACTTAGTCTGTACCGTCGTTCCCTGAAGCTCCGAAACAGTCGCCAGACGAACGAGGAGACGCCCCGTGCATCTCAGACCCACCGTGTGCGAGGGCCGTA
>DAORNH010000081.1:2885-3532 GCA_035440865.1 Hyphomicrobiaceae bacterium
CCGTGACCATTCCGGTCATTGCCGACTGCGAGACCGGGTTCGGCAATGTCGTCAACACAACACGTGCCGTGCATGAGTTCATCAGCGCCGGCGTCGCCGGATTATTCCTTGAGGATCAGGTGTTTCCCAAACGTTGCGGCTTCACCAAAGGTGTCGAGGTCATCGGCATTGACGAGGCGGCAGGAAAGTACCGCGCTGCGCTGGCCGAGCGAGACAGACTTGATCCTGATGTCGTGGTCATCGCAAGGACCGACGCGCGCGCCGCTGTCGGAGGCGGAATGGACGAGGTGATGCAACGCTGTGAGGCCTATCTCAAGGCCGGTGTCGACATGCTGATGGTGATGGCCCTGCAGAGCCGCGAGGAAATGCGCCGTGTCACGGAGGCATTCCCGAATGTCCCGATCTACATCAACGCCAGTTCTGTGCGTCCGCTGATCGGCCACGCTGAGTATGGTGACGTTGGTTGCGCCCTCTACAATATCTCTGTCGCCAAGGTGGCACAGATCATGATGGAACGGTTTCTTGCCGATTGCCGCGCACGCGGCGCCGAGGCTTTCAACGACTTCATGGCGTCTGGCGCCGCCACCGGCAAATCCACCTTCGGCTACCTCAATCTCACCGCCTTTTCCGCGGTTGTCGCGATCGAG
>DAORNH010000081.1:3645-3889 GCA_035440865.1 Hyphomicrobiaceae bacterium
GGATTTCAAGCCGGGCGCGGGCCCGGTGCCCTCGCGCCTCCCCCGAAGCCTGCCCGGCATCGCCGGCCGCAACAGCCGCAATGATCCGGCGATGCTCCGTGACGGAGTCCTTGAGGCTGTGACGCAGGTTCACAGTGAGCGTACGGACGCGATGGGCCTGCGCATTGACGGTTCCCACGATGGTCTGGAACCTGAAGTTTTCGCATCGTTCGATGAGTAGATGATGAAACCGTGCGTCAGCATC
>DAORNH010000081.1:3909-12513 GCA_035440865.1 Hyphomicrobiaceae bacterium
CGGCCCGGTCACCACGGGCAATGGCACCGGCCATGTTGTCGGTGTCTTCCGCAAGACGGGCGCAAGCGTTACGGCGCTTCTCCTCTGGCTGTGCGGCCAGCATCGCGGCGGCATGGCCTTCCAGCGCGATCAGAACATCATAAATCTCGGATATATCCTCGTGTGTCAGGCTGCGGATTCGAATGCCACGCTTGGGCAGGATATCGAGCAGCCCCTCCTGCTGCAATCGCAGCGCCGCTTCCTGAACGGGCGTCCGGCTCATCCCCAGCCGCGCGGCAATGTCCTGAGCCGAGATGTGCTGGCCTGACGTGTAGTCATTGGCCAGAATGGCGGCCTTGAGCGCAGCATAGGCGTCATCAACAAGCCAGGACCGGTTTGAACGCATCGTTTTCACGCTGGCCACACCCTCCGGACCTCCGTTCCCGCTTCTACCAGCCTGCCACAACCTTGACCAGTCAGCCTGCGTTGACATCTTCCATGTAATGTTCCATGGAAGAAAGGAATAAGGAATGATCATGAAAACCTATCGTATTGCTGCCATTCCCGGCGATGGCATTGGCACTGAAGTGATCGACGCAGGCGTCGAAGTCCTGAAGGCTCTCGCCATGCGCGAAGCATTCGATCTGCAATTCGACCGTTTTGACTGGGGCGGCGAGTATTATAAGAAACACGGACGCATGATGCCCGAGGATGGCCGTGCACAGATCAGGACTCACGACGCGATTCTGTTCGGCTCGGCCGGGCATCCCGAAATTGCCGATCACATCACCCTGTGGGGCTTGCGGCTGGCGATCTGCCAGCCCTTCGACCAATACGCGAATGTACGGCCGACGCGGATCCTTCCTGGAATTACATCGCCGCTGCGCAAGGTGAGTGGTCCGGAACTGGACTGGGTGATCGTGCGGGAAAATTCCGAAGGCGAATATTCCGGAGTCGGTGGCCGTGTGCATCAGGGATTGCCGGAAGAAGCGGCAACCGATGTATCGATCATGACCCGCGCAGGCGTGACCCGCATCATGCGCTTCGCATTCAAGCTCGCGCGCTCACGGCCGCGCAAGCTGCTGACGGTCGTGACGAAGTCGAACGCGCAGCGCCACGCTATGGTCATGTGGGACGAGATCGCCGTCGAGGTCGCCAAAGAGTTCCCGGACGTCAAGTGGGACAAGATGCTGGTCGATGCCATGACCATGCGCATGGTGGGCAAGCCCGCCTCGATCGACACTGTCGTCGCCACCAACCTGCACGCCGACATCCTCTCGGACCTTGCGGCGGCACTCGCCGGCTCGCTCGGCATCGCACCGACGGCAAACCTCAATCCCGAGCGCGCCTTTCCCTCGATGTTCGAGCCGATCCATGGCTCCGCCTTCGACATCATGGGCAAGGGCGTCGCCAATCCGATCGGCACATTCTGGTCGGCGGTGATGCTGCTCGATCACCTCGGCGAGACGGCAGCCGGTGCGCGACTCATGGCCGCGATCGAGCGCGTGACGGCGGACCCGCGCAATCACACGCCAGATCTAGGCGGCACGGCGCGCACCAAGGACGTCACCGCGGCCGTGATCGCCGCAATCGAGCGCGGCAATACCTGAAACGCTGCGACGAGGGGTTGCCATTGCGGAGCAAGGCGGGCTCAGACACTCTCGCCTCGGCGAGTGATCCGGATCGTCGAGCCCTCCAGCGCGATAAGGCGCTCGCGCGTCAGGCACGCTAGTGTCCGATAGAGCGCCTCGTGGGTCAGGCCAAGCTCAGCGGCCCACTGCTTCTTCGAATGCGCAAGCACGATAGTGGCACGCTCGCCCTCGGTCTCGAGATAGTGGATGACGCGCTCGCGTGCGGTCTTGAGGCTCAGGCGCTCCGCTTGAGCGCGCACGCGCCGCAACTCCCGGGACAGATGGGCAATCCAGCTCTGACGGAAGTTTTCGACGGACAGAGCCTCGCTGAACCGCTTCTGCGGCAGGCACATGAGTGTGCAGTCGACAATTGCCAGTGCATCACAATGGTAGGCCGACTGGTCGAGACTAGCCTCCGCCAGAAAGCCTGATCGCGCACGCTGCAGGATCACGTCATGACCGACCGGTGTCCGGCGGAGGAGGTGCGCCTCGCCCGATACGACGAAGTACATGGCGGAAGGCCTGTCGCCGCGCCTGAAAATGCTGCCGCCGCCCGGGATCTGAACCGTGCGAGCCGCCTGCCGAAGCCGCTCGGGCATGTGAGCGACGAGAGGCGAGGCTGCCTCGAGCGAGCGCCAGTCGATAACATGTGCCATGTCCGTTGCCGCGCGGCTGCTTATGATCTCAATCATATGGTGACGGTACGCCCGCGGTCTATGGATCGGCCCTTGCCATCAAGGAGCCTGCACATGCGCAATTCCGTTCTTGCCGCGCTCGTCGCCGGACTGATCGTTCTGGTGAGCGGACTTGCCTCGGCCCAGCATCGCGGCTCCGGCGACCACAAAGGACTTCCGTCGGTTGCGGACGCGCGAGTGGTCGTCAATGTCCCGCCGGCCATGGCGGCGCACACCCTCGCCAACATGCGCGACCACCTCCTCGCCCTTCAGGAGATCACGGAAGCATTGGCCAAGGGCCTGCACGACAAGGCGGCCAGAATCGCAGAGCAGCGCCTAGGCATGAGTTCGCTCGGATCGCACGGCGCGCATGAGATCGCGAAGTTCATGCCGAAGGGTATGCAGGACGCCGGCAGCGCAATGCACCGCGCTGCCAGCCGCTTCGCGATCGAGGCCCAGAACGTCGGGGTGACGGGCGACGTCCGACCTGCATTGGCGACCCTCGGCGAGGTCATGAGCGCGTGCGTCGGCTGTCATGCCGGCTATCGCTTCAAGTAGGCCGACAGCGGCAGCTCCCGTGCTACGCACCCGGGCTACGCAAGTGTCGGGAACAGATCGCGATAGCCCATGGCCGAGCGGTCGAAGAGGATGTCGCGCGGCGTCATGCGGCGGGCGAGTGCGAGGCCCGCAAGCGTGCGGCAACGCGAAAGCGCCACATAGGTCTGGCCGTGCGCAAAGGTGCCGCGGCCGAGATCGATATAGACCTTGTCGAGCGTCAGCCCCTGGCTCTTGTGGATGGTCAGCGCCCAGGCGAGGCGCAGCGGCAGCTGACGGAACGTCCCGGCGATCGTCTCGACGATCTTCCCTTGCGCCTGGTCGAAGGCATAGCGCCGCGCCTCCCAGGCGACCTGCTCGACTTCGTGCTCGCTCCCTTTGATCTCGACGAAGACCCGCTTCTCCTCGAGCCGCGAGATGCGCGCGATGGTGCCGTTCACCCAGCGCCGGTCGCTGTCGTTGCGCAGCAGGATGACCTTGGCACCAGGCTTCAGGACGAGTGTCGCGTCGGTCGGGTGCGCGCTCTCAGAGTAGTCGCCGGTGACGCCCGCCTCGTAGCTCATCGCTTTGCCCGGCAGTGCATCGAGGAAAGCGAGATTGATGCGGTTCGCCGCGGCATTTGTCGGCGTCAGGATCACGTAAGGGTCGCCCTCGGAGAGCGTGCGGATCGGATGCACACGCTCGTTCAGGGCCTCGAGATCGGCCTCGTCCGCGTCGCCGTCGCGGATGCGATTGAGGACGCGGAGCAACGCCTCGTCACGCTGGCGGAAGACCTGCGTCAGCTCGAGGAGCGCGGTGCCGGCGCCTTCACGCAGCGTCGACACGGAGAAGAAGAACGGCCCGCCGTAGGTCGCCTCGAGATGGGCCGCGACCTCCGCCTCCTGCACGACCGGCGGCAGCTGGTGGAGATCGCCGAAGAGAATGAGGCGCACGCCGCCAAAGGGCTCGCGCGGCCGCCCGCGATTGAGCCGCAGCGACTGGTCGATCGCCCACATCAGGTCGGAGCGCACCATCGACACCTCGTCGATGATGAGATGCTTCAGGCGGCGCATCACGCTGCCGTTACGACTGCGGCGGATGTCCTCGCTCCGGATGAGGCGCGGCGGCAGGCCGAAGAACGAGTGGATCGTCTGCCCGCCGACATTGACGGCCGCGAGCCCGGTCGGCGCGACGATGGCACGCTCCTCGGGCACCATGTCGACGATTGACCTGAGAAGCGTGGATTTGCCCGTGCCGGCGCGGCCTGTGATGAAGAGGTTGCCCGCGCCCTCGCGCACATGGGCGATCGCCGCCGCATACTCCGATGTCGGCTCGACGCCGCTCGGCCATGTCTCGACACTGAGCGAGGGTTGCATTGCCGCCCCGCTCGCCGTCGTGACCTGATCGGCCTTTGCCGCCTTCAATCGCCGCTCCCGATGAGCCTTACCGACACCACCGACTCAAGACGTCGCCGCCGAACACCCTGCCAGATCTCGGGGCTGACCGACAGTGCAGCCGGGACGCGACCACTCATTCGTGCTGGTCCATGCGAGGGGGAAGGCCGCGCGCCCGCTCGATCCAGCGGGCGAGCCGGACCATGGCGAAGGCGATCGCGCCGAGGCCCGCGAGCACGGCCGCCATCGGAATGAGCACGGGCACGAAGTTCCAGATGAACCAGCCCGTCACCACAGCAAGCCCGAGGAGCAGCCACGCCTTCAGCAGCATAGCGGCTCAGGTGCCGACGACGAGCGGCGCCGTCAGGCGGCGGAGTGCTGCAATCGCCGACAGCGCCGTCACCTTGCCCGTGGCCGGGTTCTCGGCGGAGGGGATGTTCTCGATAGTCATGGTGAGGTCGGAGCTGTCGGACTTGACGCGGATCGTATGCGTGTTGCGCGTCACCGCCGGATCGGCCCACACCTCTACACGCGTGCGCTCCGGCCCGATGCCGGCGAGCGAAAGGGCGACCGCCACGTTCACATTCGCCGGGAAGCCCTTGATGGCCTCGCGGGCATTGCCCTCGAACACCTTCTTGGCGGCCGTGAGCCCCTCGACGGAGATGGCGTTCTCGATGAGGTGCGGCGCGCCAATGAGGCCTTTCGGCGGCTTACGCGTCGAGATCGTGACACTCTCGACGTTCCCTTCCGCAACCGCGCGCACGGCATCGAGGCCGAGCAGCGCGCCGGTCGGCACGATGATGCGCGCGCCCGTCGTCTTTGCCTTGTCGACGAGATGCATGTTGCCAAGCAGCTGGCCGACGGAGAGCGGCATGAAGATGCGGCCGCGCGCGACCGCCGCCTCGGCGACCTCGGCGAAGTGCCGCGCTGGAATGCATTCGAGGATGACCTCGGCCCGCTCGGCAAGCTCGGGCAGGGTCACGTTCTCCGGGAAAGCGCGGAAACTGGCGAGGTTGCGCTCGGCCTTCGCGCGATCCCTGGCAGCGACAGCGACGAGCTTCAGCCCTGGAACAGTTCCCTGATCGACCTTCCGCGCAACCGCGAGGCCGATGGCACCGAGCCCGGCGATGGCCAGCGTGAGCGTATTCTGCGTCATCCCCGCTCCAACACGTCTCGATGACCGCACTCGGGCGGCCGATGGAGAGACGATTGCGGCGATCGGGCGGAGAGGTCAAGCGTCGGGCACCGAGCACCGCAATCGGCCGAGCCCGATGATCACCCTTGTGATCGCACCACTTCACGGCCCATGATGTCACGAACACAAATGCGCGGGACGAGACCAGCCATGGCCCAGACGAACCTAGCAAAGCTCAATGCCGCCGAAGTGGTGGTGAAGACGCTGATCGCCAACGGTATCAAAGAGCTTTACTGCCTTCCCGGCGTGCAGAACGACGACTTCTTCGATGCGCTCGCCCGCATCGGTGGCGCCATCCGGCCGATCCACACGCGCCACGAGCAGGCGACTGCCTACATGGCGCTCGGCGCGGCGCTGGCGACAGGCAAGCCGCAGGCGTACTGCGTTGTCCCCGGCATCGGCTTTCTCAATGCCTCGACGCCACTCGCCACCGCCCAATCGCTGACCCAACCCGTGCTCTGCATCTCGGGCCACATCGTCGAGCGCTACATCGGCAAGGGCTACGGCTATCTCCACGAGATCCCGAACCAGCTCGGCATCATGAAGACGCTCACCAAGTGGGCCGAGCACATCGGCGGCGCGGAGGATGCCGGGCCGAAGATCCGCGAGGCCTTCCGACAGCTGAACTCGGGCGTGCCGGGTCCCGTCGGCATCTCGTGCGGCTGGGACCGGTGGAAGCATGCGGGCGAGGTCGCCTTCGACGACGAGGCAGCGACGCGCAGGACGCCGGCGATCGACCTCGACCAGGTGAAGGCTGCGGCAAAGCTGCTCGGCAAGGCGAAGAAGCCGCTGATCGTGGTCGGAGGCGGCGCGCAGGGCGCAAGTGCGGAGGTGACGGCACTCGCCAACATGCTGGAAGCACCTGTTGCCGCCAATCGCACCGGGCAAGGCGTCCTCGACAGCCGCCACCACCTCGCGATTCGCAACGTCTATGCGCACCGGATCTGGAAGGACGTCGACGTCGTGCTTGCGATCGGCACGCGGCTCCAGCAGCACCAGATCGACTGGGGCCTCGACGACGACATCAAGGTGATCCATCTCGATATCGATCCCACCCGCATCGGACGCATCACCAAGCCCGAAGTCGGCATCATCGCGGACGCCGCGGAGGGTGTGCGGGCGCTCATCGACGCGCTTGCCAAGCACAACATGAAGCGCGCGAGCCGCAAGGAGGAGATGGCGGAGCTCAAGGCCCGCGTCGGCAAGGAGCTCGAGGTGCTCGCCCCCCAGAAGGCCTGGGTGGACGCCATCCGCCGCACGGTTCCCGAGGACGGCATCGTCGTCGAGGAGCTGACCCAAATCAGCTATGCGAGCCGCTTCCTCTATCCCGTGTACAAGCCGCGCACCTATATCTCGAGCGGCTATCAGGGCACGCTCGGCTGGGGCCTCTCGACCGCGCTCGGCGTGAAGGTCGCGATGCCCGATCGCGCGGTGCTCTCGATCAACGGCGACGGCGGCTTCATGTTCGGCGTGCAGGAATTGGCGACGGCCGTCCGTCACAACATCCCGCTCGTCAGCGTCGTCTTCACCGATGACGCCTACGGCAACGTGCGGCGCATGCAGGCGGCGAACTACGAAGGCCGCGTCATCGCGAGCGACTTGAAAAACCCCGATTTCGTGAAACTCGGCGAAAGCTTCGGCGTGCGCTCAGAGCGCGCCAAGACGCCGGACGCCCTCGCCAAGGCACTCGGCACGGCCTTCAAAGCGAAGGAGCCGAGCCTCATCGAGGTGCCGGTCGGCGAGTTCCCTGATCCCTGGAAGCTCGTCTTCCTCGGCCGCGTCAGGGGGACGAAGCCTGGCTGAGGTGGCGCGAGACGAGTGGCGAGAGCTGTACGAGGAGGCCGGCTGAGACGATGAGCGCGGCGCCGAGCCAGCCGACGAGCCCGAGCCGCTCGTTCAGGAACATGTAGCCGGCGATGGCTGCAAAGAGCGTCTCGAGGCTGACGATCACGGCGGCCTCGGCGGCCGGCGTCGCGCGCATCGCATAAGTGAAAGCCGTGAAGGTGATCGCACCTGCGAGTACGCCGAGATAGAGGATCTGCGGCGTGGCGGCCATCACCCCGGCAAACGCGACCGTCTCGAGCGCGAGTGCGCCCGTGGCCGCCAGCGCGAACACGGTCGCGAACTGGACGCACATGAGCGTCAGCGGCCGGGCGAGCGCCGTCGGCCGGCTCAGTGACACCACATGGCCGGCCCAAAAGAACGCGCAGACGATGATCCAGAGATCGCCCTGGCTGAAATGACCGAGCGTGCCGCCGCCAAGAAGCCACGTCCCGGCAAACGACATGGCGGCTGCGGGCCACACGACGCTCGCCGGCAGCTTGCCGAGCGTCACCCAGGCGATGAACGGCACGAGGATTACGTAGAGCGCCGTCAAGAAGCCCGCGTTCGTGACCGTCGCCGTGGTGAGGCCCAGCTGCTGGAACGCGGCGCCTGAAAAGAAAAGGAGCCCGCAGAAGGCACCATGGCAAAGGATGTCGCGATCGAGCGCGAGCCCCTTGCGGCGGAGCTCTGAATAGGCGAGCGGAGCAAGCACGACGGCTGCCAGCGCCGCGCGCGAGGCGACGAAGGTCAGCGGCCCGACGTGCTCCATCGCCGTCTTCTGGAACAGGAAGGCAAAGCCCCAGATCACGGCACAGCCGAGCAGGATGAGATCAGCACGGAAGCGGGTCATCGATCCTGATGGCGCTTCTGGGCGCGCTTGTGGGCGACGAGGGCGGCGAGGCGCTCGTCCCGCCACTGGCTCTTGCGGCGGATGGCCTCGCGCGGCGGCGCCGGGCCCCAGCTCTCTGCCGCCTTCTTCCAGCTCGCATCATCCCATACGCTCGCCGGCGGCATGTCCTTCATGTAGCGGCGGAACCACTCGACATAGCGCGTGCAGTAGTCGGCGATGCCCTCGGGCGCGTTGAGCTCGATCGTCTCGAAAGGCCCCATGAAGGCCCAGCGCAGGCCGAGGCCGTCGGCGATGGTGTGATCGAGGTCCCTCGGCGAGACATAGCCCTCCTGGACCAACCGGAAGGCCTCGGTGAGGAGGGCCACCTGCAGCCGGTTGAGGATGAAGCCGTCGACCTCCTTCTTCACCGTGATCGGCACCTGCCCCGCGCTCTGGTAGATGGCGCGGGCACGGGCGACGACATCCGGACTCGTCCAGGGCGCACCGCAGAGCTCGACGATCGGCACGACGTGCGGCGGGTTCA
>DAORNH010000081.1:12523-12887 GCA_035440865.1 Hyphomicrobiaceae bacterium
GGGATGGGCGATCAGGCAGCGGCTCCGTCCGGCGAGCCCTTCGGTAAACTTCGAGGCGACGATCGCCGACGACGACGAGGCGAGGATCGCAGTCGCCGGCGCGAGGCGATCGAGCTCGGCGAAGATCGCGAGCTTGGCGTCGAGGCGCTCCGGCCCGTTCTCCTGCACGATCTCGGCGCCGGCGACCGCTTCGCTCATCGAGGTGCAGGTGGTGATCCGCTTTGCGGCGCCGGCCGGGTCGGCGACGAGGCCGTGCCGGGCAAGCTCGTCGAGCGAGGCCGCGATCAGGTCCCGCGCCTCGCGCAGCGTCGCCTCATGCGGATCCCAGAGGCGGACGTCGAAGCCGCTCCGCGCGAACACGTTG
>DAORNH010000081.1:12923-13281 GCA_035440865.1 Hyphomicrobiaceae bacterium
GGTTGCCATGGGGCCTCCCTCGCTTGGCCGCCGACCATAGGGGCAAGCCGCCCGCAGAACCAGCGGCTTCGCCGTCAGTCCCGTGACAGGAGGCTTGCCCACGTGGTGACGAGGCGAGCTTTTCCCCACCGGCAACAGCGTGCTTGACCGGTGCGTCCGCGGCGGGTTTGGTTCCGCCTGCAACTTGGGATTCGCGAGGTTCGGAGGTCGCCATGGCTGAGACAGGCACTGAGGGGCGGACGGCGCTCGACCATGCCAAGCGCGCCTATCGAACGGGCTCGTTCTTCTGGCGGGCGTACAACTGGCTTGGCTTCTCGAGCATCAGCACCGGCAACGCCGTCGCCGGCCTCACGGCGGC
>DAORNH010000081.1:13316-14777 GCA_035440865.1 Hyphomicrobiaceae bacterium
ACGACGCGGTCGACCACCAGATCCGGGCGAAGGCGATGCCGCCACCGGTCGTCATGACCCGATGGGACGACAACTCGGTCGTCTTCCCGATCACCGGCTTCGACAAGGCCGGCAAACGGGCGAGCTTCAACGTGCTGCTGCTGACGAAGGAGTATGCCTGGGTGCGCGGCAGCACGGGCGAACTCGTCAAGGGCGGGCGGGTCTTGGCAGCTGGCGACGTTCTGAAGGAGATCTTCAGCGAGCGCGTACGGCAGGGCCTGAAGCCGTCGAAGCAGCTGATCGCCGTCGGTATCGCCTCGCAGGAAGGTGACCCGGATGTCGAGCTGAAACGTGCCGGCGACCGCGCGAAGCAGACCGCCGATTGGACACGCGCAGCGCTCGGCGCGGAGGTGGAACTGTGGACGCTGAACCTCGGCCAGTACCGGATCGCCTGCACCGGCTGCGAGACCGGTGACACGAACTGGCAGCGCCCGTTCGTGCTGATTGCGGTGCGTGACCAGGAAGCAGCCGTCGTGATCGCCGAGGCGCTCGCCAATGCCATGACCGACCGCGCGAACGTGCCTTCGCCCGAGAGCTACTCGGCGTTCAGAATGGAGCGGCTGAAATAGTCCAGAACCGATGTGGGCCCGGCTGGTGCCAGCCCGTCTTCGAGTCAGCAGTCCAATTCACAAAGAGAAACGGCAGATGTCGACAGTGATCACTATCCTCGGCGTCGCGGCGCTCGCGATCGCCGGCATTCTCATGGTCGCCTCGCGGCGCCCCGATACGTTCCGCGTCGAGCGCTCGGCTCAAGTTGCAGCGCCGATCGCAAACGTCTACCCGCGCATCGCGAGCCTCCGCGCGATGAACGAGTGGAACCCGTTCGTCTCGCCGGACCCGGACATCAAGATCACCTACAGCGGCCCCGACCTCGGCCGCGGCGCCGCGCACACCTGGGACGGCAACCGCCACGTCGGCGCGGGCCATATCGAGGTGATCGAGGCCGAGGCACCCGCAAAGGTCGTCATGCGGCTCGTCATGGTGAAGCCGATTGCCGCTGACAACCGGGTGGAATTCACACTCGAGCCGAGCGGCGACGGCACAAAGGTGACCTGGGCCATGAGCGGCCGCCAGCCGCTGCTCGCCAAGTGCATGACGCTCTTCTACGACTGCGATCGCATGGTGGGCGGGCGTTTCGAGGCGGGCCTCGCGGGCTTGAAGCGCATAGCGGAGGGCGGGTCACGCGCGAGCTGAGAGACCGTTGCTTCAGGTCTTGAAGGGCTCTGCTCCGCGCCCCGTCAATGGCAGTCATCGCGGAGCGATGCTCGCATCGATGGCCTTCGGAACCCTTTCGCGCCGCTCGGTCGGTGAATTCAGGACCGCTTGGTCGCCCGCATCGCCTCCTCGAGCGCCTGCAGGAAGCGAGAGCGGTCGGCCTTCGTGAAGCTCGCGTTGTAGCCCTTGCTCTCCCCGGTTTCACGC
>DAORNH010000082.1:0-10999 GCA_035440865.1 Hyphomicrobiaceae bacterium
AAGGCGTTCTTCGAAGGCCTGCGCACGGACGTGGTCGCAGCGAACATCGGATCGGAACAGAAAGGGAGTGGGCGGATGAAATTGCTCGGCGAGGGCATGTACTGGCAGGACATGAAGGTCGGCGACAGCTTCCGCACGTTCGGACGCACGATCACGGAGCCCGACATCGTCGCCTTCATCGGAGTGACGGGGATGCTCGAGGTGCTGTTCACCAACGAGGTCTACCGGCAGACCGAGAGCGCGATCAAGGGGCGCCTCGCGCCGGGCGCGCTCGTCTTCTCATTCGCGGAGGGATTGACGATCGCCGGCACGATCCAGGGGACGGGCCTCGCCTTCCTCGGTATGCAGCTCGACATCAAGGCGCCGTCGTTCGCGGGCGACACGATTCATGTCGAGATCGAGGTCGTCGAGGCGCGTGCCACGTCGAAAGGAGGACGCGGGATCGTCCGAACAAGGAATGTGGTTGTCAATCAGCGCGGCGAGACAGTCATGATCTACACGCCGACGCGCATGATGAAGGGACGCTGAGGCGCCGGCGAGGACGGGGAGGGATCGTCAGTGCGCCGATGACGGCGAGAAATGAGGAGATCGAGCAACACTTTGGGGTCAATGCACGACTTTTCCCAGTTAAGATCGGTGATCAGGATCAACATTCGCTGACGACTCCCGCATAGTTTTCTTGTTCGAATGATTCGAACACTTTGGAGGCAGAAGGAGACGACAATGGCTAAGGACGCAGCGAAGAAGCCGGCAGCGAAGAAGCCTGCAGCGGCAGCGAAGAAGCCTGCAGCAGCCGCGAAGAAGCCGGCCGCCAAGAAGAAGTGATGCGTCGGTCCTGAGCGCGGCCAGCAGCTCAGCGACCCCATACCTCCTGTAAGTTTCGAGCCGAGGAGCCAAGCTCCTCGGCTTCGTTGTGGTGTGGCGGCATCGCGACGGTCGCCTATCCGACGAACAATTTGCCGACGAACGCGGCTGCCGCGGCGACCACAGCGTAGCCGATCGAACGATCCCGACACTTCATCTGCTCGTGCTGGACGCGTGCCTTCAGCTCATCGATGACGCCTTCGAAGGATCGAGTAACGGTCGCCAGCTCTGGGAAGTCCGTCGGCCGTGCGGCACCAGCCAGCGAAGTTTCAAGGTCACGAGCGTACTTGGCGTAGAGCGCGTTGACCGTCGCGCTGTAGGTGACGGTGTTGTTGAAGTAGACGACGCCGCTCGTGAGGAGTGCCAGGCGCTTTCGATAGAAATTCAGGTACCAGAAGTAGAAGTGGCCGATCGCGCCGAGGGTGAGCCCGCCGATCAGAAAGCTCCGGAACCGGCTGCTTCCGAGCAGGGACCACTGCTGCGCTGCCCAGCTTCCAAGGCTGTCGGAAACCAGGCCAGGGTCATTCTCCGGCAGCATGTAGTCCAAGACGCTCGCCAGTGCGATGCAGGCTGCAACAATACAAATCGGAAGCCAAGGCACGTTCAGGTAGTGCGACGATCGCTCGCGACCGTTGACGACATCGAGGACACGTTCCAACTCGTTCTTGCGGGTGCCCATGCGCCCTCGGAGGTGAAGCAGAGCAAAATGCTTGTCGCGCGAGGTTCCAACCGAGCCAACATCGGTTTCATTGGCCTTGTCGTCGCGAGGGAGGCGACGCACCTCGCAGAGTGCCTTATCGGAGGTGGCGAAGGCGGTCAGCAGGTCGATCAGCGGCGCTTGCCGATCGATGCTGATCTTGAGGTCGTTGAGGCGCCTGTGGAGGTCGGCGCTGCGCAGGTTCTCCGAGCGGGAGGGGATGTGAGCGATGGTGCCGAGAGCCCATAAGCCTCGTTCGCGCGCCTGTATGGCGGCATAACCTCTCGAAGGGAGATAGCCGAAAGGGAGAATCTTTTGCGCGATGTGGTCGGCGATGCGCGTGCGATCCAAGTCGCGGATCCACAAGTCCGGCTCGCCATCGTATTCCACCGCGTAGAGCAGGATCCCATCAGCACGCCAGCAATAGGAAAAGGCAATGATCTCGGGTCCGACGCCGAGTTGGGTGAGGCCCAATCTCAGATTGCGCAGTGCTCGCGGCGATCGAAAACGGGAGGGACGGCTCTGCACATCAAGACCGTGCCTTATCGGTTCGGGCGCGACGGTTCCGCGCCTCACCAGAAATGATTGGATTGCGGCGCTCGAGACCGGCATCCAGTCGAGGTAGAAATACTCGTGACGAGCCATGGACGAACATCCACACGCAAAACGCGACCAAAGACTGCTTGGCGATCAGGTCAGCGCCGGCTCTGCGATCTCGACATTGTTGAGCTCTAGAATCTCTTTCAGCCTTATGGACTTGGAGAAACCCCACCTACTGGCGTCCAGGAGCCTTCGGTTGTCGTAGACGACCGTGAGGCCTCCATGATGCTTGACGCGGAAATAGCCAAGCACGGCGTGGCGGAAAATTTCGCGCCGGACCCTTTCCGGCAGCTGGTCGAGGATCACGGCCTGTCTGGACTGCAGCTTTCTCTTCAGATCCGCGTCGCCTTGGAGCTGGACCGGTAGACTGTATTTCACAATGTCACCGTGGCGCATGCTTGTCTCCATCGGGGCTGACGCCACTTGGACTACGCCTGCTGCACGAGCGTGCATCGAGTCGCGGTCCAAGTGGTCGCAGTTCCGCCACGTGGTTCCGAATTACGCCGACTTCGCCTCGCCACCCTCGGCGGCCTTTGCGGCGGCGGCCTCGCGCTCCTGGCGCTTCTTCTTCGGCTTTGACTTCTCGGGGTTGTTGGAGGCCTCGCGCTTCATGAGGCCGGCGGCATCGAGGAAGCGGGCAACGCGGTCGGTCGGCTGCGCGCCGACGCCGAGCCAATACTTGGCGCGATCGAGGTCGAGCTTCACGCGGTCGGCATGATCCTTGGGCAGGATCGGATTGTGCGTGCCGATCTGCTCGATGTAGCGGCCGTCGCGGGGCGAGGCCGAGTTGGCGATGACGATGTAGTAGTAGGGGCGCTTCTTGGCGCCGCCGCGGGAGAGGCGAATCTTCAAGGCCATGTAAGTCTCCAAGGTTCTTGGTTGGGTATGTCTGTTCACGTCTTACGCTAGTTCAGAAGGCGGCTCGGCGGCGGGTGCCGCCAGATCTCGATCGTGGCGCCGCGGAGATCGATGGCGCCTTCGCGGGCGCAGCCGAGGCGCTCGGCGACGGCGAGGGACGCGGCGTTCTTCGGGTGGATGAAGCTCGCAGCCGTTGCCCAGCCGAGCTCCTCGTAGGCGTGGCGGCGGACATGGGTGGCCGCCTCGGTTGCAAAGCCGCGCCCGCGGAAGCCGTCGAAGAGCGACCAGAGGATCTCGCCTTCAGGCCAGCCGGACGGCATCCACAGCCCCGTGTAGCCGGCCGGCCGTCCGCTCGACTTGTCGACCATGATCCAGGGACCGAAGCCCCGCAGCGCCCAGTGGCCGAGAAAGGTCGCGATGCGCCGCCAGGCGTCCTCGGCCGAGCAGCGCCCGCCGACGAACTCGGCAGCGTCGGACGCGCAGAACTCGGCGTAGGCTGGAAGGTCGCTCTCCCTCCATGGCCTGAGGCGCAGCCGCTCTGTCTCGAGACCGAGGGACATGACTCACTTCTTCTTCGCAGGCAGGCCGGGGAGGCCTGGAAGGCCCGGCAGCTTGAAGCGACCGCCGAGGCCTGGGAGGCCCGGGAGCCCGCCGAGCTTCGGCGGTTCGGCCGAGGGCTTTGCTCCCGAGATCGGCAGCGCGGCCGGCGGCGCCTTCGGCGCGGCGGCGGCGAGCTGATCGCGCACCTCCTTCGGCAGCTGTTCGAGCGCCTTCGGATCGAGGCGGGCGAGCTCCGTCTGCATACGCTCGATCTCGGCGGCGCTGGGCGCCGCTCCCATGCCCATCGGTCCGCCCATGCCGAGCGCGCCGGCCATGCGGCGCATCATGCCGGGGTTCTTGCCCATGGCCTTCATCATGTCGGCCATCTGGCGATGCATCTTGAGGAGCTTGTTGACGTCCTCGGGTCGCGTGCCGGAGCCCGAGGCGACGCGCCGCTTGCGCTTCCCGTCGAGCAGCTTCGGATTGCGGCGCTCACGCGGCGTCATCGACTGGATGATGGCGATCTGGCGCTTGACGACCTTGTCGTCGAGATTGGCGTCGGCCATCTGCGCCTTGAGCTTGCCGACGCCCGGCAGCATGCCCATCATCCCGGACATGCCGCCGATGCGCAGCATCTGGCGGAGCTGCTCGGCGAGGTCTTCGAGGTCGAGCTCGCCCTTGCGCATCTTCTGCGCGATCTTCTGGGCCTTCTCGACATCGATTGTCTGCGCGGCCTTCTCGACGAGGCTCACGACATCGCCCATTCCGAGGATGCGCGAGGCGATGCGCGAGGGATGGAACTCCTCGAGCGCGTCCCACTTCTCGCCGACGCCGACGAGCTTGATGGGCTTCCCCGTCACCGCGCGCATGGAGAGTGCGGCGCCGCCGCGGCCGTCGCCGTCGACGCGGGTGAGCACGATCCCCGTGATGCCGATGCGCTCGTTGAAGGACTTGGCGAGGTTCACTGCGTCCTGGCCCGTCAGCGCGTCGGCAACCAGGATCGTCTCGTGCGGCTCGGCGATGTCGCGGATCTCGGCGGATTCGAGCATCAGCTCTTCGTCGATGTGGATGCGGCCGGCCGTGTCGAGCATCACGACGTCGTAGCCGCCGAGGCGCGCTGCATCCATGGCGCGGCGCGCGATCTGCTGCGGCGTCTGGCCGGAAACAATCGCGAGCGTGTCGACACCCGTCGGCGTGCCGAGCACGCGCAGCTGCTCCTGAGCTGCCGGCCGGCGTGTATCGAGCGAGGCCATCAGGACGCGCTTCCTGTCGCGGTCCGTGAGGCGCTTCGAGATCTTGGCGCAGGTCGTCGTCTTGCCGGAGCCCTGCAGGCCGACCAGCATGATCGGGATCGGCGCCGGTGCGGCGAGATCGATCGGCTCGGCGGTCGAGCCGAGCATGCTGACGAGCTCGTCGTGGACGATCTTGACGACCATCTGGCCCGGCGTGACCGACTTGATCACCTCCTGGCCGACGGCCTTGGCCTTCACCTTCTCGGTGAAGTCGCGGACGACATCCAGCGCGACATCGGCTTCGAGCAGCGCCCGGCGGACCTCGCGCATCGCCTCGGCGACGTCGCTGTCGGTCAGCGCGCCACGTTTGGTGAGGCGGTCGAGGACGCCGGAAAGCCGCTCGGAGAGGGACTGGAACATCAGGCGCCCGGAACCTTCATGGAGTTGAACTCGATCATCACGTGCGTCTGGAAGGCGGGCCGCGCCATCAGTCGCGCATACCAGGCCTCGACATGCGGCATCTTCGGCCGCGGGATGGCGAGGTTGAAGTAGCGGTACATCAGCGAGCCGACAGGGATGTCGGCGATCGTCAGCTGGTCGCCCATGATGAACGGCCGGTCGGCGAGCTGGGCGTTGAGGAGCGCGAGCTTGTCTGCCGCCCGACGGGCGGCGGCCTCGACGGCCGGCGCATTGCGCTCGCTCGCGGGTGTGCGGATGAGGCCGAGAAAGCAGGTCGAGATGACGTCGGCGTAGAGCGAGGTCAGCGTCCAGTCCATCCAGCTGTCGGCGCGGGCATAGGTCGCCTCGTCCGAGGGCGAGAGTGAGCCGCGGCCGTATTTTTGCGCCAGATGGCGCACGATCGCGTTGCTTTCCCAGACGATCACGCCGTCATCCTCGATGGTCGGCACGAGACGATTAGGGTTGAGCTTTCCGTAGCCCGGCGTATCGAGCCCGCCGAACGGGCCGCCGAGATCGACGCGCTCATGCTTCAAGCCGAGCTCGCCGACCGTCCACATGACCTTCTGGACATTGATCGAGGTCTTGCGACCCCACACTTTCAACATGGCTCCACTCCCTCGCCACCCACCCCACCGCAGGCGAACCTAGCGCAGCGTTGCGAGGCGCGCCAATGGCCCGGGCGCCATGATCGGGCGAAATAAATGCTCACCGCGCCGTCGCCGACGCCTCACGGTCGAAGATGTCCAAACACCGGCGGCGTCCGTGAGCGAAATTCGCCGACGGACGTTGGCCACCGACCTCCGAGCGCCGGCAGCCCCGATGTGGGCTGGCGTCGCCGTGTGTCGGTTGGTGTCGTGGAGTGACGACCTGCCGAGAAGTTCGCCGTCGATACGCGGAAAGGCAGAAGCTGTCAAACGCCTTGCCGCCGCGATGTGCTCGCCAGGATGTAGCTGATCAGCCACATGGCCAATCGACAACAGTTCCGTCGGGAAACGTTCAGCACTCCTTAACTGCGTTGGAAACATGCTTGTCAGGATAGAGAGTCGCAGCCAATGTAACGCCAAACCGTACGACTGCGGGGTCGTGAAAGTCATGAGATCGATCAGCTGTTTCATAGTTGGTGCAGCGCTGGGGCTCGTAAGCTCTGCAGCGCTGGCGTTCCAGGAGAACAAGGCCACGCCGGCGCCGGGAAGCACTCCGCCGGGCGCGGCGACGGTGGCGCCTGGTGCTGCGGCACAGCCGTCGGGGCCAGCCGGCACCGAGATTCGCATTCCGGGCCTCGGCCGCATCGGCACACTGCCTCGACTGGAGCTCGGCCTCGATCTCCTCTATGGCGTGGGTGACGCGCCGGCAACGCCTGGCCGCCCGGAGGACCGCACGGATGACGGCGTGCAGATTCATGGCCGCATCAAGCATAGGTTCTGATGCCGAGGCTGGTGCAGACCGAGCATACATGAAATATGAAGGGAGCGCCGAGCGCTCCCTTTGACGCTTCTGGGGCTCGGTTGCGGCAAGCCCGCGGGCGCATGTCGGGCGGCAACATCTGGCGAGAGTTCAGCGGACGATGAACGGGCGGATAGCGGCGGCAGCAGCGGTGCATGTCTTCACTGCGCTCGGCATAGTGTGCGCCCTCATGGCCATTCGCGCGGTCTGGTCGGGCACCTATGAGGCCGCGTTCGCCTGGCTCGGACTGGCATTCATCATCGATGGCATCGACGGTACTTTCGCCCGTGCCGCGAAAGTGACGACATATCTCCCGCGCTTTTCCGGTGAGCGGCTCGACATGGTGATCGACTACATCACTTATGTCCTGATCCCGGTGCTCGCGCTGCTGCAGGCCGGCTTCCTCGCGGGTACACTCGGGCTCCTGCTCGGCGCCGCCATCCTGATGTCGTCGCTCTATCATTTCGCCGATCACGGTAATAAGTCCGACGACAATTGCTTTGTAGGTTTTCCAGCCATTTGGAACATCGTAGCATTCTATTTCTTCGCCTTCGGGGCGAAGCCCTGGCTCGTCGCGCTGATCGTCATCGTCTGCGTGGCGCTGACGTTCGTGCCGATGCGGTGGGTGCATCCGATGCGGGTGAAGCGCCTCTGGCTGCCGACGGCGCTGGCGTGCGTTGCCTGGTCTGTCGCGGCTGCCTGGACCGTGTGGCGGGGCTTTCCGGCAGAGGTCTGGGCAAAGGTCGTGCTGCTGTTGGTGCTCGCCTACGGTGTCGGGTTGTCGCTCTGGTGGCCGTGGTCGAACCCCAATGACCAGGTGCATGAGGGATAGGCTCGATCGATGATGCAGTGTTTGCGTTGGTTTGGCGGTCTTGCAACTCTTTTAGCGGTTGCTCTCGGTGGTCCGGCTACTGCGGAACAGGTCGTCCATGAGCATGCCGGTCTCGAGCTTGTTGGCAACCTCGTCGTGCCGGCCGGACGCTCGCTCGAGAAGGACGGCGCGGTTCTGATCCTGCACGGTACTCTTGCGTTTCACGGACAGGAGACGGTTGCCTCGCTGCAGAAGGCGCTCGGGGCCAAAGGCAAGCCGAGCCTCGCCATCACGCTGAGCCTCGGCCTTAACGCCCGCAAGAGTATGTTCGACTGCGCCATCGAGCAGGATCATCGCAACGTGGATGCCGTCGAGGAGCTCGTTGCCTGGACGGCCTGGCTCAAGGGTCGGGGAGTGAAGCGGATCACCGTTGCCGGCCATTCGCGGGGCGCGGCCCAGGTTGCCCTGTTTGCGCGGGACGTTCTGGACCCGGCCATCGGTGCGGTTGTGCTGATCGCGCCGGTAGCCCAGTCGCGAGCGACCGTCACGACGCGCTATAGGGCCGCGTTCAAGGCCGACCTCGACGGCGTGCTCGCCGAGGCGAGGCGGCTCGTCGAGGCCGGCGATGACGATAAGCTGATGGACGTAGCCTTTCTCACCTGCCCGCGAACGCGGGTCACGGCGGCGGCCTTCCTCGACTACTACGACGACGAGCGCACGCTGGAGCTGGCGAAGCTCTTGCCCGAGCTCAAGCTTCCCGTGCATGTGGTGCTGGCTGAAAAGGACGAGGTCGCAGCCGAGACGCCGGCAGCGCTCGATCGCCTCGGTCGGCTGGCGCACGTCACGCGTGCGACAATACCCGGCGCCGACCATTTTTTCCGCGACCTCTCGAGCGACGATCTCGCTGACGCTGTTGTGTCTGCCGCCGCCAGGTGATCGCGCGTTAACGATCGCGGCGATATGCTGCATTGCACAATAGCCGATGCTCTATGCTAGCCAGCGGGGGTCGAGGTCAAATTATCGTCATGTTCGGCATTAACAAGTCTTAACACAGAAGAAGCCGGACAGAACTGTCAGACGGGGAAAAGTCATGCGTTACAAGAGCCTCACGGCCTGCTGTGCCGTGGCAGCCTTCGCAGGCGTTGCTATTTCGGGAGCCGCCGTCCACGCCGAGCCGTCGATTCTCACAGGCGATGCCATCAAGGCGACGATCAGCGGCCGCACCGTGAACATGCACACGCCGGTCGGGACGATCCCTGTCGTCTATCGTGCGAACGGTACGATGATCGGCATTGCCAAGGACATGTCGCTCTACACCGGCCAGGAGCGCGACAAGGGCACCTGGTGGATCAGCGGCGACAAGCTCTGCCAGCGCTGGCAGGCTTGGCTCGACGGGCGCCAGCACTGCGTCAGCATCAAGATGACCGGGCAGACCTTCCACTGGGTGAGCTCGGACGGCCGCAAGGGCTCGGCGACCATCTCGCACTGAGCACCGTTCTCACGCCCGGGACGGCGTCGCGAGGTCGACGACCTCGCCGACCAATTCGAAGAGCAGCTCCAGATCCTCAGGCCGCGACAGGCGGTGCTCGCCGTCAGGGACCGCCGTGACCCGCGTCCAGTCGCCGAGCAGCAACGCCTCGAGGTCAAGGCCGTGCTCCCAAGGCACGTCCGGATCGAGGAGGCCGTGCAAGATGCGCACGGGGCAGCCTGGATTGAACGGCGTATCGGCGATGAGATGGCGCCTGCCGTCCTCGATGAGTCCCCGTGTGATGGCGTAGGGGCCGTCACCGTAGGCCGAGGGTCGATTGTAGACGCCGGTTGTCTCGATTTCGCGCCTGACACTCTCGGGAAAGCGCGCCCACATCAGCCGCTCCGTCATGTCCCAGGCCGGTGCGATGAGTACGAGCCCGGCAACGCGGCGCCGCTCGGCCGATCGGGCACTGTCGCGCAGCAGCAGGAGGAGGGCGATGTAGCCGCCCATGCTCGAGCCAACGAGCACTTGCGGACCGGCTGTCGCGCCGGAGAACACGGCGTCGGCCTCATCGAGCCAGCGGCTGACGGTTCCCTCCTCGAACGTTCCGCCCGATTGACCATGCCCCGAGTAGTCGAAGCGCGTGACCGCGAGGCCATGCTCGCGGCCGTAGCCGGCGAGCGCCGTCGCCTTGGTGCTGGTCATCTCGGACCTGAAGCCGGAGAGCCAGACGAGTCCTGGTCGGCCGGGTGTACTGGCATCCTGCGCCAGATACGCGATGCGGCGCTCGGCCACACCGTCGCCGACAGTGAGGAATTGCGGCTCGTCTGCTGCCACCCTAAGCCTCCCGACCACTGCAGCGACGCCCATCACTCGCGGAGCCATCGCGGATGTCTGCCAAGCGGACAACCATACTCCAGATCATCCCGGAGCTCGATACGGGCGGCGCCGAGATCTCGACGATCGAGATCGCGGGCGGCATCGTTGCCGCGGGTGGGCGGGCGATCGTGCTCTCGGAGGGCGGGAGGCTCGCCCCAAGGCTCGCGGAGGTCGGCGCCGAGCTGATGTTGTTTCCGGCAGCAACGAAGAACCCGGTGAAGCTGTTCGCGAATGCCCGATCGATCGCGCGGCTCGTCAACAGTGAGGGTGTCCACCTCCTGCACGCGCGGAGCCGTGCGCCTGCCTGGAGCGCGCTGCTGGCGTCGCGGCGCGCGGGCGTCCCCTTTGTTGCGACCTATCACGGAGCCTACGCCGAGACCAACGCGCTGAAGCGGGCCTACAACTCGGTGATGGTGCGCGGCGACGCGGTGATCGCCAACTCGGAGTACACAGGGAGGCTCATCCGCGAGCGCTACGGCGTCGGCGGCGATCGGCTCATCGTCATCCATCGCGGCGTCGACCCATCCCGCTTCGATCCGGCAAAGATCACGCCCGAGCGGATTGCCGCGCTGCGGGCTCGGTTCGATGTAGAGGCGGACCAGCCCGTCATCGTCAACGCAGCGCGCCTCACAGGTTGGAAGGGCCAATCCGTGCTGATCGCGGCGGCCGGCGAACTCCTCAAGTCCGGCCGGCTCGGCCGCGCTGTGATCGTGCTCGCGGGTGATGCGCAGGGCCGCGACGGCTACAGGGAGCGGCTCGAGACCGACATCGCGGCCCTCGGCCTACGCGAGCACGTGCGCCTCGCGGGGCATGTCGAAGACATTCCCGCAGCCTTTGCGCTCGCGCATCTATGTGTCATCGCGTCGACCGAGGCCGAGGCCTTCGGACGGACGGCAACCGAGGCGCAGGCCATGGGCGTGCCCGTGATCGCGACGGCGATCGGCGCGCCGCCCGAGACGGTCCTCGCCGGGGCGCCTGATATGCGGACCGGCTGGCATGTGCCGCCGGGTGATGCGCCGGCGCTGGCTGCGGCGATCGGCGAGGCGCTGGCGCTTTCGTCCGAGGCGCGCCGGGCGATGGGCGCGCGCGGGATCGCCCGCGTCAGGGCGCATTTCACGCTCGACCGCATGCGGCTCGATACGCTC
>DAORNH010000082.1:11096-14676 GCA_035440865.1 Hyphomicrobiaceae bacterium
CGCAACAGCACCTATAGGCCGAGCGCGAGCCCGAGCGCCGGTCCGATCCAGTGCCTGTAGAAGAGCCAGGCGTTCTTGGAGAGGAAGAGGGCGATTGCCGCGCTGAGCGTCGATTGACCTGCTGCCACGAGTGCCGAAAGACCCGAGAAGCGCCTGGGATCAATCTCGATGAAGGTGAAGAAGCGGGCGATGCGCACGCCGATGTACCGGCCGTCATAGATGGCATCGACCGCCAGCACGGCCGCGCTGATGAGCCCGAGGATGCTCGATTTGAGCTGGATAGCGAGGTCGTTATCGACGAGCCAGGCAAAGCCCGCGGAGAGCAGCAGGAAAAAGACGCCAAGCACGGAGAGCCCGCCGGTGAGGTTCGTCTTTCGTCCGAGTAGGCGGTCGAGGATCCATTCCGCAAACTGGACCGCGAAAATCAGCGCAGCCCCGAGTATCGCGACGTCCCTCAGGCTCATGAAGCCGGCCGCGAAATACAGGATCACGCCCATAGCGAAATCGACGGCCATGGCCGGATAGTACTGCTTGCTTGCCGCAACCTGCGCCTTGCCGACCTCCGATGTCCCGAAGCCCGTCACCTTCAGCATGGTCGGCAGCAGCGCGAAGGGATCGGCGTGCGACTGATGGACAATTGTCTCGCCCCGCAGGACGCGTAGGCCGTAGGAGAGCCACGTACGCGGCGCGGTCTGGAACGTGAGCGGGCCGCCGGGTGTGTCGACGGCGACCTCCTGCAGCCGGAAGGGCTCACGATGGTAGTTGAGCGCCTCGCTCGCGAGCTGGGCTCCGCCCCGCGACACCGTTAAGACGTTACTCGTCCAGCCGACCTCGTGGCGGACGTCGTAGACCTCGCCGTCCACGCTGACTTGCCAGCGGTACGTCCAGTACTTCCAGAGCATCCTGCGAAGCTTGGCACGCATGACCGGCGATCCTCAAGGCTCGTGTTGTGATAGGACGGCTCGATTGCACGGCGATGGGTCTCGCTGGCTGCGATTCACGCGAGGGCAATAGAGCGTAGTCTACACGATTGTCTGCGGCTACCGTCGCCTTGAGCATTGTATTGATCTGGAGGCTGCCGTGCTGCCCGAATACGAAATCCACGCCATCCGCTATGCAACCCGCGATGCCCTCCGCCGCGACCATTTCATCGGCGGCGACCCGCACGAGCTGCCGATGGCGATGGATTACTATGTCTGGGTCGCGATCGGCGGGGCGGGGGCCTATGTCATCGACACGGGCTTCACGGCCGAGATGGCGAAGGCGCGAAAGCGCACCTATCTGCGCTGCCCGATCGACAGCCTGAAGCTCGTCGGTGTCGAGGCGGGCGACGTCAAGGATGTGATCCTCACCCACATGCACTACGACCATGTCGGCAATTTCGACAGGTTCGCGGGCGCGCGCTTCCACCTCCAGGCGCGCGAGATGGCGTACGCGACGGGCAAGTACATGCGCTATCCGCGCATCGGCCACAGCTATCACGTCGAGGACGTGGTCGGCATGGTGCGGTTGAACTTCAAGGGCCGCGTCGAGATGCACGAGGGCGAGGTCGAGGTGGCGCCGGGCATCATCCTGACGCCGACGCCCGGCCACTCGGACGGGCTCCAGGTGGTGCGCGTCCACACGCGCCGCGGCTGGGTGGTGCTCGCGTCCGACGCGACGCACTTCTACGAGAACATGTGGACCAACCGCCCCTTCACGACGGCCTTCCACATCGGCCAGATGCTCGACGCCTACCGCACACTCGAGCGGCTGGCGCCGAGCCCGCGCCACATCATCCCGGGCCATGACCCGCACGTGATGAGGGAGTATCCGGCCTCGACGCCGGGCCTCGAAGGGATCGCCGTCCGACTCGACCGCGATCCGACGGGGGCTCCCTACCGACTGCCGGGCACAGCTGGTCACTGATCGAGCCGGTGTTCCGGCGTCAGTGCGGCCCGCGGGTGACGGCGAGTTCCGGCGGCGCTCTCATCCAGCCCGTGCCGATCCTGCCAAACTTGAAGCCCTCTTCGAAGAGCGCCTCGAGGTAGGCCGGATCGAAGGCTTCCTTGGCCTTCACATTGAAGGCGGGTGGAACGGCCGCAAGGCGGAACTCGGCGCTGTCGTCGCGCGACAGTCGGTAGATGCGGTAGATGTCCGCTCGATGCTGCGCTTTGATCAGCGTCGCGATCGAGCGCGCCGCGATCGAGACGGCCTTCGCCGGCACGACCGTGTATTCCGGGACGAGCTTGCCGTTCTTGACGACGAAAATGCGCCGGAGCGGCTTCTTCGCCGATCCATAGAAGCGGTCGAAGGCGGCGTACGGCACCTCGACCGGCGAGACGAACACCTCTCGCATCACGCCGCCGTCGACGTGCATCTCCTCGTAGGATTTGCCGTCGACCTCGACCTTGACGGAGACCGGTGGGAAGGCACCCGGGATCGCAGCGGAGGCGAGGATCACGTCGCGGAACAGCGCCGCCGCCGATTTGTCGCCGCGGCTTGCCCGGAGCGCGATCTCGCCCATGTTCCACACGACGGGGCGCTGGGCGTCGAGATTGGTCGTGCCGATCAGCAGGATGCGGCCGCGGCCGTATTCGCGCGCAATCCCCGATAGCAACCGCCGGTCGACATACTTCTCGATGAGCGCACGCAGGGGCGCGGTATCGCTGAGCGCCGGGCCACCGAGCAGTCCCGGCACGATCTTGGAGACCACGAGCTCTGACGTCTCGTACTGCGTCCAGATCTCGCGCAGCTCCTTGTCGTAACCGGACCCGAGGAACGCGAACGGCGCGATGATCGCGCCGGCGCTGACACCGGTCACGACATCGAACTTCGGCCGGTCGCCGCGCGCCGACCAGCCGGCGAGGAGGCCCGCGCCAAAGGCGCCATCCGAGCCGCCGCCGGAGAGCGCCAGGATATCGACGATCGGGCGGCCATCGGCCGTCGTGCCCGACGTCGACAGCCGTGTGAGGCTCGGGAGGCGCCGGCGCATCTCCTCGGCGAGATCATGGGGGACATGGTCGGCGAAGTAGCGAACGCCGGGGTTGTCGGCGACAACCGCCTTCTCGACGATTGCGCCCTCCGGGAGGCCGTTGCGGGGAACGAGGCTCGCGCAGCCGCCCGCGATCGCCGCGCTGAGAAGCGCGACCATGCCGAGCGCCGTTCGGGAGCTGATCGCGGCGAGGGCCTTCATAGGATTGCAAGTTGCTCCGGACAGGGCAATGGAGAATGCCAGATCGCGCTCCGAGACGGTGAGTAGCAGTCAGAAGAGCTTATAGCTCAGTTCCATCTGACGACCTGTGGCTGGCCAGCAACGAATCCCGTACCATGAGCCGATACGGCTCGTCGGTAGCTGGGCGCTCCGACGTCCAGACGGCTCAACCCGCGAGCTTCGCCTCGATGGCGGCAACAGCAGCCTCCGCCTTGCTGCCATCCGGGCCGCCTGCCTGCGCCATGTCGGGCCGGCCGCCGCCACCCTTGCCGCCGAGCGCCTCTGCGCCGACCTTGACGAGATCGACGGCGCTCCACGCCTTGGTGAGATCGTCCGTGACGCCGACGGCAAGCCCGGCCTTGCCGTCGTCGGTGACGCCGCAGATCA
>DAORNH010000083.1:0-14623 GCA_035440865.1 Hyphomicrobiaceae bacterium
GAAGGCCTCCTCTTCCGTCTCGACGGCATGATCGACGCCGCCTGCGCGGCATTGGATCTCCCAGCCGCCGAGTTCCTGCTTCGTGAGCTTCTGCCCGATGCGCTCGACGACGGGCGGTCCTGCGACGAACATCGCCGAAGACTTGGTCATCACCGAGTAGTGCGCCGCGGCGAGCCGTGCCGCACCGAGGCCCGCGACCGAGCCGAGGCCGAGCCCGACCACGGGCACCACGCCCATGTTTACCGAGCAGATGTGATAGGTCGGTGTGTTGTCGTTGATGCCGCCCGGCAGGTTGGAGCGCCCCGTCGTCTCGATCGTCTTCACCGAGCCGCCGCCGCCCGAGCCCTCGATCACTCGGATGATGGGAAGGCGCATGTCGTGCGCCATGTTCTCCATCATGATCGCCTTCTGCGAGATGGTCGCATCGGCCGATCCGCCGCGCACGGTGAAATCATCGCCGCAGATGATCACCGGCCGGCCCTCCACCTTGGCGCGACCCATCACGCAGTTCGAAGGCGTGAGGTTCTTGAGTTGTCCGTCGGCATCGTACGCGGCCTTGCCGGCGATGGCGCCGATCTCGTGGAAGGAGCCGGCATCGGCGAGCTTGTCGATCCGCTCGCGCACCGTGAGGCGTCCGCCGTCATGCTGGCGGCGCACCTTGTCAGCGCCGCCCATCTCGCGCACAAAGGCCTCGCGGCGGCGCAACTCGTCGAGTTCGGGCTTCCAGATCATCGGCGTCCCTTCACGGCAGCATGGTTCTCTGCGAGTATCGGAAGAACCGATGTCGCTGTCACTCATGATGTGGAGGCGGCACTATGCGAGTTTCGATGCGCGCCTTGCACAGCGCGCAGCTTTCGAGGCAGAGGCGAGTGACATGCCCCCGCCATTCCGGCCGATGTCAAAGCAAAGGTTTGCCGCGGAGGTAGCGGGCTTCTCATGGCAGCGCCGCGTGTGGCGCGTCGACGTCCACCACACCTTCATTCCCGATCACGCTCGTTTCCGCGAGATCGGCGGCCTCGGCTGCCAAGAGGGCATGTGCCGCCACCATGTCGTCGAACGGCGCTTCGACGACATCGCCCAGCACGTGACGATCGCGCCCGACGGTGTGATCTGGAGCGGGCGGGACTGGAACAAG
Source organism: Hyphomicrobiaceae bacterium (assembly GCA_035440865.1). Taxonomy (GTDB): domain Bacteria; phylum Pseudomonadota; class Alphaproteobacteria; order Rhizobiales; family Hyphomicrobiaceae; genus DAORNH01. The sequence goes on from DAORNH010000083.1 coordinate 1,136, forward strand.
ATGCCGGCAAGCGTCGGCTTCGGCCTGAACCGCGGCGCCTTCATGCTCGAGATGATCGGCAATTTCGATGTTGGCCACGATCGCCTGGACGGCGCTCAGCTCGAGACAACATTTGCCGTAGTCGCCGCCGTGCAGCATCACTTCAAGCTGCCGGCTGAGGCACTACTCTTCCATCGCGAGGTGCCGGTGACGGAGAAGACCTGTCCCGGCACCGGCGTCGAGAAGCGCACCTTCCTGGCAGGGCTCAGCGAGCACCGCGCCAGGCTGGCCTTGCTCACTTCAGCTTAATCTTGCGCAGCATCTCGCTCCGCGCGCGGGCCCCCGCCATCAGGAAGGAGACGTCGGAGCCCGACAGAATGAAGCGCATGCCCATGCCGATGTACTTCTCCATCAGCGCCGGATCATAGACGCCGCCGAGGCCCGGATACTTCTTGTGCGACTTGCAGGCGGCGACGATCTTCCCGACCGCATCCTCGATCTTGGCGTGACCGATCTGGCCGGCGATGCCGAGCTCGGTCGACATGTCGCTCGCCCCGATGAGGAGCACGTCGACGCCTGGCGTCGCGGCGATCTTGTCGACGTTGGCGAGGCCTTCCGGCGTCTCGATCATGCAGACGACCAGCGTCTCCTTGTTGGCGCCAGCGACGATATCCGGCATCGACATGGTGGCAAAACGCGCCTGCGGTTGCGTGCCCGTCATCGAGCGCTTGCCGATCGGCGGGAAGCGGCAGGCCGAGACGATCTTCTTCGCTTCCTCGGGCGTCGAGATGTGCGGGGCGACGATGCCCTGGGCGCCCGAATCGAGGACGCGTGAGGAGTGGTAGTGCTCGAAGCCCGGCACGCGCACGATCGGTGTGATGCCGACGCCAAGCCCTGCCGCGCAGAAGAGGGCCGCATCGTCGACATCGTAGGAGGAGTGCTCCATGTCGATGAACAGCCAGTCGAAGCCGCAGGTCTTGGCGATCTGTGGGAAGTCGGCCGTGCGCGCCTGGCGCATGCCGATGCCGAGGGCGAGCTCGCCGGCCTCGAGGCGGCGACGGGTTTCGTTGACGATGAACATATGGCCTCCGAGCCGGATGGGTGGAGGCCCGATTTGCCGTCAGTTTCCTCCGCCACGCAAGCGCCGCCTCGCCTATTGGCGTAGCGACGCCGCATGGGAGATCAGTGGAGGCCGAGCAGCTCGACGTTGGCCCGGCTGCGCAGGAGGCCGCGCGTCCGGTAGACGAGATCGACCCGCTCGATGCCGCGGCGATGACCGGACATATCGATCACGCCCGAGTTCGATCCGGCGCGCAAGAGCCCGGCATAGGCGAGGTCCTGTGTCTCGCCGTTCGCGAACGTGACGCGGACGCTGTAGACCTGGATGTCGCGATCGAGCGAGCGCAGCATGAGGGCACGGAAGCGGCCGCGCGACCGGCCGACGTCGATCGTATCGTGGTCGACGATGTGGCCGGCGCGTGCCGTGCCGATCACCTCCCAGCCCCGGTCATGGGCGGGCGCGGGCATCGGATCGGGTTCGAAGGAGGCCGACTTCAGCCCGTAGACATGGACCGTCGCCGCGGGTCGATGGCGATTACTCGATTCATAGACGAGCTCGATCCGATCGATCGAGCGGCGCCAGCCGCGGAGATCGAGCTGGCGCGAGTCGCCGCCTTCCGGAATGAACTCCGAGACCGCGAGATGCTCGTCCGTGCCATTCGCATAGATGACGCGCACGTCCTGGACATTGAGGCCGTTGCCGTGCACGCGGAAGAAGATGCGCTCGAAGCGGCCCTCTTCGCGTCCTACCTGGATGATGTCGCGGTCGAGGTGGTGCGAGACGCGGTGCGTGCCGAGATGCACCCAGCTCGGGTTGGGAGAAGCGAGCGCCGGCAAGGCGCCGAGCGTGGCGGTGGCAAGCGTGACTCCAACGAGCCCTGTGATGAATGTGCGGCGAAGCATGGGTCCGTCTCCAATATCGGCGGCACGTCGCGCGCCGAGAATGATTGGAGATTGGCGGCCGGTGACTGAACACGATCTGAGCGCGCGTTTCAGACTGCATTCATCGGAATAACTGTTTTCCGTCACGGTCGGCGACGGATATCCTGCCTGCCGGGTTCCTTGCCGGGAGAAGCGTGCCATGACAGCCTCATCGACATCGCGCCGCGCGAAAATTCTCGTATCGACCGAAGAGCTTGCCGGTATGCTCGGCGATCCCTCGCTGCGCATCTTCGATTGCACGGTCCACCTCCACGCCAGTGCAGACAACTCGACCTATCGCGCCGAGCCCGGCCGCGCCGACTACGACGCCGGGCACATCCCGGGGAGCGCCTTCCTCGACCTCCAGGTAGACCTCTGCGATAGCGCCAAGCTGCCGATCAAGTTCGTAGTCCCGACCGCGGACGCTTTCGCGGCCGGCGCCGGACGCCTCGGCATCGGCGAGGGCACGCGTGTCGTGCTTTATGATCGCACACGCAACCAGTGGGCCGCCCGCGTGTGGTGGATGCTGCGCATGTTCGGCTTCGATGACGTGCGCGTCCTCGACGGCGGCATGGTGAAATGGGCGAAGGAAGGCCGTCCTGTCGCGCGCGAGGCAACGCGCTATCCGGCCGCGCGCTTCATCGCGCGCCCACGAAGCGGCATGATCGTCTCCAAGGAGGAGGTTCTCACGGCCGTCGAGACGAGGCAGCCGGGGCTCACCGTACTCAACGCGCTTACAAGCGAGCAGCACCGCGGCGCCGGTGGCGTGCACTACGGCCGGCCTGGGCGCATTCCAGGGTCGGCGTGCGTGGCGGCGCGCGCGATCATCGATCCCGAGACGCAGGCCTACCTTCCCGACGAGCAGCTGAGGGCCATGTTTGCCGCGGCCGGCGCCCTCGAGGCCGATCGCGTGATCGCCTATTGCGGCGGCGGAATAGCCGCCTCCAGTGCCGCGCTGGCGCTCACCTTCCTCGGTCAGGACAACGTTGCGATCTACACGAACTCGCTGCAGGAGTGGGCCCTCGACCCGAATCTGCCGATGGAGGTTGGTTGAGAGGTGCCGCCCTGCAATCCGGACACCGGCGGCGCGTGCTCCTGACGCACGCGAAATGGCGGAGGCGTGCTGAACACCCTCGCGCCGATCATCATCTTCCGGAACAATGCCCATTGGAGCACGCTGCACCCCCGCCGGCAGGGCCTTTGCCGCGTGCAGCAAAGTGAATTTCATTTAGGTATGGCGGAGACTTAAGCACGTCAGCAGCAATTTGATGCGAATTCGCTTGATTGGGGATTACAAGTCGTTACAAGCGTCAGGCGTGCGGGCACGCTGCAGTGCAGCATAGGCCCGGTCGGAAGCTCTGATCCGACCGGCGGCGCCCGAAAGATGTGGGTAGCGGGCTGGTCGGATGAGCGGCACTCAGCGTATTGCGTTCCAGCGATCCATGGTTCGGAGGCGACTTGCCTTCGGGCCGGCAGGCGTCGCAACACTCACTTTCCTCGGCGAAATCGCGGTCATCACTCTGACGGCGATCGCGGCCTGCATGGCCTATCACTGGCTCGCCCTCGGCACCATCGGCTCGGTGCGCAGCTTTGCACTCGTCGGCGGCCTCACCGGCATCCTGTTCGCGATCCCCTTCCTGTCGCGCAACGAGTACCGTGTGGCGAGCTTCCTTGATGGCCGCCGCGGCCCAGCGCGCATCGTTGGTGCCTGGACCTACGCTTTCCTCGCGCTCGCCGGCCTCGCTTTCCTGTCGAAGACGACGGCGAGCTTCTCTCGCGGCGCCGTACTGCTATTCGCCATGACCGGGCTCATCATGGTTTTCATCTACGAGGGCGTCACCGGTGCGCTGATCAAGCGCCTCTTGCGCTCCGGGCGCGTCGCGCCGCGACGCCTCATGCTGGTCGGCAAGGATGACGACATCCGCCGCTACTCGGAGCGCCGCGGGTTGCCCGACGTCGCCGCGCGCGTCGTCGCATATGTCTCCCTCCCGACAGTCGATCCGGACGCGGCGGGCATGGCCCGCTTGTCGAGCGCGCTTGATCGCGCCGCCGAGCAGGCGCGCGCGGTCGGCGTCGATGACATCCTCCTGCTCGGAGCGCTCGACGATGCCGCGGTCAGCCGCTGCATCGACATCTTCCATCGCCTGCCTGTCGGCATCCACCGCGATGCCGGGCCGGCACTCGACCAGGCGTCCGAGGTGCGCATCGCCCGGGTCGGCGCCGTCGCGGCGGTGTCGCTCACCGAGCCCCCGCTGAGCCCGTTCGGCGCGGTGCTCAAGCGGCTGTTCGATATCGTCGTCGCCAGCATCGGCCTTGTATTGCTCGCGCCGCTGTTCCTGGCCGTGGCGATTATGATCCGCCGCGAGAGCGCGGGCCCTGCATTCTTCCGCCAGCGCCGCCAGGGCTTCAATCAGCGCGAGTTCCGCATCTTCAAGTTCCGCACGATGACCACTCTCGACGACGGCGATGTCATCAGGCAGGCCAAGGCTGGCGACGTGCGCATCACGTCTTTCGGCGCCAAGCTCCGGCGCTGGAACATCGATGAGCTGCCGCAGCTGATCAACGTGCTGCGCGGCGAGATGTCGATCGTTGGCCCACGCCCGCATGCGATCGCCCACGATCGAATCTTCGAGAAGCAGATCGACGTCTACCCGCGCCGCCTGAACGTGAAGCCAGGCATCACCGGCTGGGCGCAGGTGAACGGCTATCGCGGCGAGACTGACACCGACGAGAAGCTGCGCGGCCGCGTCGAGCACGACCTCTACTACATCGATCGCTGGTCAGTCTGGTTCGACGTCTACATCATTCTGCTGACGATCGTTTCGCCCAAGGCCTACCGAAACGCGCTCTGACCGTCCGCTGCTATCTTGAAATCGCCTGGAACCCGGCGCCTTATCTCGCCGGGAGGATGCAGGCATGATGCGACGGTCAGTGGCGATCACGCGAGCATTGCTCGGATTGGCGAAGGCGGCGCTCGTCACGCTTCTCGCCGCGCAATGCCTTGTCGGCGCCCCGCCCCGGGCCATGGCCGACGCGGCCTTCACCGCCTTCATCGAGGCACTCTGGCCTGACGCACAGGCGCTCGGCATCTCACGGGCGACGTTCGACGCCGCCTTCAAGGGCGTCACGCCCGATCTTGCCCTGCCCGATCTGGCGCTCCCAGGTAAGACGGAGACGCGCGGCCAGGCGGAGTTCGTGCGCCCGCCGCGTGACTATCTCGCGTCCGCCTTCATCGCGCGTCTCGCCGATCAGGGGCGCAAGCTCTCCCTCCAGCACGCCCAGGTCCTCGCCGAGATCGAGCGCCGCATCGGCGTCGAGCGCCACGTCGTGCTCGCCATCTGGGGCCGCGAGACGGCGTACGGCGGACACAAATCGCAGCATTACGCGATCCGCGTGCTCGCGACGCAGGCCTACACCGGCCGGCGCAAGGAGATGTTCCGGATCGAACTGCTGCAGGCCCTCAAGATGCTCGACGAGAAGGTGATCACCATCGAGGCGATGCGGTCATCGTGGGCCGGCGCCATGGGGCTCACGCAGTTCATGCCGTCGGAGTATTTCGCGCTCGCCTACGATCTTGACGGCGACGGGCGGCGCGACATCTGGGGCTCGGTCGGGGATGCGCTCGCCTCCGCCGCGAACCAGCTCAAGGGCAAGGGGTGGCTCACCGGCCAGCCTTGGGGGATCGAGGTGCGTCTGGCATTAGGTGGCGCGGACTGCAGCTACGAGGGCCCCGATCGCACACAGCCCATTGCCGCATGGGCCAAGCTCGGCGTGCTGCCGGTCTCGGGACGCGCCTTCAGCGCGAGCGAGTTGCAGCTGCCGGCCTATCTGATGATGCCCGCCGGCGCCTATGGGCCCGCGTTCCTGGTGACGGAGAACTTTCTCGTCATCAAGCGCTACAACATGTCGGATCTCTACGCCCTTTTCGTTGGCAACCTGTCGGACCGGATCGCAGGCGGCGGCGAGTTCAGGACAGCGTTCCGCGACATTGCACAGTTGCCGACGCGGGACATCGAGGAGGTGCAGCGCCTGCTCGCTTCGGCGGGGGTGCCGATGGCGAAGATCGATGGCAAGATCGGCTCGAACACGCGTGGCGAAATCGGCAGGTTCCAGCGGGCGCGGCAGATCAAGGTCGATTGCTGGCCCACAGGGGAGCTACTCGCGCATCTGCGCGCGAGGACAAAGTAATCAAAGCCAGTCGGAGGGTGCCAGATAGTACCAGCCGAAGATCATGCCGAGGAGGGCGAGCGGCAGCAGCAGCAGTGCGTAGTTGAGGCCGCTGAAGTTTGCGCGCCGCGCGAGCCATGCAAGAGCGACGGCGCAGAGCGGCAGTCCCCAGAGCATCGTAAAGGGGTACTCGAAGAGCCCCGGCCGCCAGCCGCGCGTGACCGGAGCCCAGGTGGCCCAGCCGATCGGCTCGACCACGAACAGTGCAATAAACGTCCAGGCGCCAAGCACGACTGCCGTGATCGCGATATTGGCAATCTGCAATAGCGTCTGGATCCGTGTCCGCTTGATGCGGATCGGCTCCGGAGCTGTGTCGATGGCCACGAATTCGCGCACGGCGAGAGAACCTCAAGAATGCTTAGACGTCGACGATACTCAAAATTGCTTAACGAAGTGCTGAGACGGGACCAGCCGTTCTCGTGATGAACCAGCACTTGGCACGCGTGACAGCGCTGCTTTCCAGTTCCGGCGACATTGGCAGGCGTGCTAGAAGCCGTACGACAAGCGCTTGGCGGCGCGTGCAGAGCCGTGGCCATCGCATTTCACCGTCATGCGTTCACTGTAATGGTTGCCCGCCAGCAAGGATGAGACGCGATGAATGCTCCAGCAACGCGCGACTTTCTTGCCGCGACTATGGCGACCCTCGGCCGCGAAGCGCGCGCAGCTGCCAGCGTCGTGGCGCTCGCATCGAACGAGGAGCGCAACGAGGCTCTCGGCGCCGCGGCGGCGCGGATCAGGGCGACGACTGCTGAAATACTCGCCGCCAATCAGCGCGACGTCGAGGCTGCCCGTCAGCGCGGAATCACCGCCGCGTTCCTCGACCGCCTCACCCTCAGCCCGGCGCGCATCGAGGCGATGGCGAAGGGCCTCGAGGAGATCGCGGCCCTCGACAATCCGGTGGGCCGCGTCAGCGCCGAGTGGTCCAGACCGAACGGCCTCAAGATCAGCAAGGTGCATGTGCCCCTCGGCGTCATAGGCATCATCTACGAGAGCCGCCCAAACGTGACGGCGGATGCGGGCGGCCTCTGTCTCAAGTCGGGGAATGCGGCCATCCTGCGCGGTGGCTCGGAAAGCTTTCATTCCTCGCGCGCCATCCATGCGGCCCTCGTCCACGGCCTCGAGATGGCCGGGTTGCCCGCTGCCGCCATCTCGCTCGTGCCGACCACGGATCGTGAGGCCGTCGGCCTGATGCTCGCCGGCCTCGACCGCGCGATCGACGTGATCGTGCCGCGCGGCGGCAAGAGTCTCGTCGCGCGCGTTCAGGCGGAGGCCCGCGTTCCCGTGTTCGCGCATCTCGAGGGCATCTGCCACACCTATGTCGACCGCGGTGCCGATCTCGATGTGGCGATCCCCCTCGTGCTCAACGCGAAGCTGCTCCGCACCGGAATCTGCGGGGCGACCGAGTGCCTGCTCGTCGACAAGGGCGCGCACGAGGATTATCTGACGCCGCTCGTCAAGGCGCTCATCGATGCCGGCTGCGAAGTGAGGGGCGACGCGGCGACACTGGCCGCCGATCCGCGCGCCAAGGCCGCGGCCCCCGACGACTACGGCCGCGAGTTCCTCGACAAGATCATCGCGGTCAAGGTCGTCGACGGCGTCGACGAGGCGATCGCCCACATCCGCCGCTACGGATCCGAGCACACTGACTGCATCGTCACCGAGTGCAACGGCACGGCCGAGCGATTCCTGAAGCGGGTCGACAGTGCCATCGTGCTCCACAACGCATCGACTCAGTTCGCCGATGGCGGCGAGTTCGGCTTCGGCGCCGAGATCGGCATCTCGACCGGGCGCATGCACGCGCGCGGCCCCGTCGGCGTCGAGCAGCTCACGACTTTCAAGTACATCGTGCGCGGCACCGGACAGGTGCGCTCCGGTTGATGGTGCTCACTGCGGTCCGACGCACAAGCTCGTGAACACCGTCACTGCTCCAGGCGCGAATTGGTGTGGGCCCATGGTCAACCACACTTTGAGCTCGGGCGAGCGCATCGGGGTCTCGATCACTTTGAACTTCGCCATTGCGACCTGGAGCTGGATCTCATCGAACTTGTCGAGGTCCAAGGCCGGGTGGGTCTTCCGCCAGCGCTCCATGGCCTCCAAGACCGCGGTCTCGACCTCGATTGACTTGGCGAGCATCGCACCGTTGCCCGAGGCGAGCACGCTCAAGGGCTCCTTGAGATCGATACGCTCGATGACGAGCGCCTTCGAAATTGTGAACGCCACATCCTCGATCATGTCGCGCAGGCGCATGGGCCTGCTCAACGCGTAGTACGGCTTCAAGTCGGCCATTTTCAGATAGGCTTGCCAGGTCTCGAAGGCCCCGCGTCCTATGGCGAGGTCGAACGCCTCGGCGTACTCGGGCGTCTGCATGATGATGCGGTCATAGTGAGCGCTGATCGTGGCTGAACGGATGAACAATTCGCGAAGCTTGGCGGAGATTGCAGCGTCGTCGAGCTTGCGCTCGGCGCGGCATGCGGCACTCCCGCTCGCATTCACGATCTTCACGGCATGATCGATCGTGGCTCGGCCATAGTCGCTGTCCATGGCCTCGGACGGATCGACCATTTGGAGCTCGACCAGATCTGCAGGCATGGCCGCGTGCGACACTTCGGGACGTACGATCAAGCCGCACCAGACCGCAAAAGCAGTCGCGACAAATCGAAAGGCGAAGGCTCGCATGGCGAATCCCCAGAGCCGACCACGCTCGAATGGTAGCGGCGCGGCGGCCCGCTGCAAGGCCAATCCGGTCATGCACTCCGATCAGGCTGACGCACGCGCGTCGGCGTGCAATAGTCCGCCCATCACACGGCACAAGACCAAGACGCGAGGAGACGGCTCATGAAGATGACGACCGAAGAAGCCTTCGTGAAGGTGCTGCAGATGCACGGCATCGAGCACTCGTTCGGCATCATCGGCTCGGCCTTCATGCCGATTTCCGATCTCTTTCCCAAGGCCGGCATCACCTTCTGGGACGTCGCCCACGAGTGCAACGGCGGCTTCATGGCCGACGGCTTCGCGCGCTCGTCCGGCAAGATGGCCATGGTGATCGCTCAGAACGGGCCCGGCATCACCAACTTCGTGACCGCCATCAAGACCGCCTACTGGAACCACACGCCGATGCTGCTCGTCACGCCGCAGGCCGCGAACCGCACCATCGGCCAGGGCGGCTTCCAGGAAGTGGAGCAGATGGCGCTCTTCAAGGACATGGTCTGCTACCAGGAGGAAGTGCGCGATCCCGTCCGCATCGCCGAGGTCCTTAACCGCGTGATCGTGAAGTCGAAGCGGCTCTCGGCGCCCGCGCAGATCAATGTGCCGCGTGATTACTGGACGCAAGTTGTCGACATCAGCTTGCCGCAGGTCGTCGAGTTCGAGCGGCCGGCGGGCGGCGAGCTCGCCATCGCGGCTGCAGCAAAGCTGCTCTCGGACGCCAAGTTTCCGGTGATCCTGTCCGGCGCGGGCGTCGTGCTTGCGGGCGCAATTCCGGAGTGTGCGGCCCTCGCCGAGAAGCTCGACGCGCCCGTCTGCTCGAACTACCAGCACAACGACAGTTTCCCCGGAAGCCATCGCCTCGCCTGCGGCCCGCTCGGCTACAACGGCTCGAAGGCTGCCATGGAGATCATTGCCAAGGCCGACGTGGTGCTCGCCCTCGGTACGCGGCTCAATCCGTTCTCGACCCTCCCTGGCTACGGCATCGACTACTGGCCGAAGGGTGCCAAGGTCATCCAGGTCGACATCAACGCCGATCGCATCGGCCTGACGAAGCCCGTCGCCGTCGGCATATGTGGCGATGCCAAGCTCGTTGCAAAGCAAATCCTCGGGAAGCTCACGGCGACCGCCGGCAATGCCGGCCGCGAGGAGCGCAAGGCCCTCGTCCACAAGACCAAGTTCGCGTGGCTCCAGACGCTCTCCGGCATGGATCACGAGGACGACGATCCTGGCACGACCTGGAACGCGCGCGCTCGCAAGGCCCACCCGGAGCGCCTGTCGCCGCGCATGGCCTGGCGCGCCATCCAGGCCGGGCTGCCGAAAGAGGCGATCATATCCTCCGACATCGGCAACAACTGCGCCATCGGCAACGCCTACCCGACCTTCGAGCAGGGTCGGAAATATCTGGCGCCGGGCCTCTTCGGCCCCTGCGGCTACGGCTTCCCGGCGATCATCGGTGCCAAGATCGCCTGCCCGGATATGCCCGTCGTCGGCTTTGCGGGTGACGGCGCCTTCGGCATCTCGATGAGCGAGATGAGCTCGATCGGCCGCAAGGAGTGGCCCGGCATCACGATGGTCGTGTTTCGCAACTATCAGTGGGGCGCGGAAAAGCGCAACACCACGCTCTGGTACGACGACAATTTCGTCGGCACCGAGCTGCACCCGGAGCTCTCGTACGCCAAGGTCGCCGTCGGCTGCGGGCTGAAGGGCGTCGTCGTGAAGACTCAGGCGGAGCTGACCGCGGCGCTCAAGGAGAGCTGCGAGGCGCAGAAGAAGGGCTTGACCACCTTCATCGAAGTGATCCTCAACCAGGAGCTCGGTGAGCCATTCCGGCGCGACGCCATGAAGAAGCCCGTCCCGGTCGCCGGCATCGACCCGAAGGACATGCGCCCGCAGAAGGGGGCATGAAGTCGCTTCCATTTGACACGAAATCGACCGCTGCGTCCTTGGGCAGAGGTCGGCGGTCGTGTGCTCCGCGGTAGTTGGTCGCCTCCGGGACAGGAGGCGATCAGTCCAAAGAGTGCAACAAGGCCGTCGTAATCGAGGCTGGATCCCTCAAGCATCCCAATCCCAATAGTTCCGGCGCAATCTCGTGCGATACTGAGCGCCGACAAGGGATGGAGTCATGACTGCGCGTATCCACAGTGACTGCGGTGTGATTTTCCAAGGGCCTCGATGGAATTTCAGACGCGGTTCGCGACCGAGCTGGATCGCCGCACGCGTGATCGAAAGCCTCCTCGCCCAGCCACCGTTCAAAATGCGCAAGCTGTTCGGCGGCCCGCGATGATGCCGATGGTTCGGGTCAGTTCGCGCGGCGCTGGCCTGAGCCTACGGGCAGGCATGCCCCATGTTCCCATCGGATGCGGTCGAGATTGGGGGTATTTCGTTTGTCACTCGTTCAGGGGACGCACGCAACTTGATTTTGCAATAGATTTTTCAGCGGCGGATAGTCGCCGATCGAATTCGGGCCGTCGATTGGATGGTCCCTCATTTCACTGACGTGTCGATTGTGGCGACCAGCACCGCCGATACTACAATCCGAAAGGACCAAGCCATGAAGATCTTGATTTCCGCCATTGCGGGCGCCCTCATTGCGATCTCCGGCACCGCGTCCGCCAAGAGTGCCTTCGATACGCTCGCCGAGACGGCGCCGAAGCACCCGATCTTCGCCGAACTCGACCGCACTGCGCCCCGCGCCAATATTTTCGACACCTTGAACCAGTCGGCACCGAAGCACCCAATTTTCATCGAGCTCGACCGCAACGCGCCGTGACTGCACTCGGCTGGCCGCTTTTCCTCCCACGTATTCCGGTCAGCATCGGGGCCCGGCACACCGCCGGGCCCCATTTCGTAGCCCAGCGAGTTCAGGGCTTGTCGAGTCCGAGTGCGACACGGAAGCGCTTGGCGATGGCGGCGCCATCCTTCTCGGGCAATTTGAACGGATCGCTGGTGATCGCGACCTTGGCGACGGCTAGCACCGGCCCGTCCGACTTGAACAGGAAGTCCGCGAGGGTACTCACGTCGCCGGCCTCGGTGACGAGCCGCGTCTCGCGGATGCCGAAACCTTTGGCGACGGTGATGAGGTCGGTATGCGAGCCCGTGAGGCCGCGCTGCTTACCTGTTTCCGAGAAGCTCTCGTTGTCTAGAACGAGGATCGCGAGGTTCTTCGGCGCCTGGTCGGCGACAACCGCAAGCGAACCGATGCCCATCATGATTTCGCCGTCACCGGTCATGGCGAGGACACGTCGGCTCGGCTGCGCGAGTGCGAGGCCGAGTGCTGCCGGCACTGCGAGGCCCATGCCGCCCCAGGAATAGGCGAACTCGGGGCTGTCGCCGGCGTCCATCAGGTCCCAGATCGGGCTGCCGAGGCCCGGCACCACGAGCGCGCCATTGCGCCTTTTCATGAGTTCGGCCACAAAGGGTCGGCGGTGGATCTTATTCGGTGTTGCCTGAGGGGCGGGTTTCGCTGATTTGCTCATTTGAGGCCGAATCCCTTGGCGCCGATGACGCGCTGGCTGACGAGCACCGCGGCCGACAGCGAGCTGTAGAAGGCGATGTCGGCGGCGGCAGCGAAGGTCTCGCCGACCTCCTCGGCCCGCTCCACGGGGAAGCATTTCACGCCGACGGCTTCGAGCACGGGCTTCACCGCGCTCCCCATCTGCACCTGCCAGGGATTGAACTCGCCCCACTGGCCTCGCATCGTGACGAGCATCAGGCAGGGTGCGCGATAGGCCGACGGAAATCCCAACGCGTTGATGCAGTTGCCGACGCCCGAGGATTGCATGGCGATCATCGCGCGCTCCCCGCCGAGATGCTGGCCCGTGACGATTCCCATGCCCTCTTCCTCGGTCGAGAGGGTGACGAGGCGCATATCGCGGTCGGCCTCGACGAGCTTCAGGAGCTGCGTGAGCCCGCCGTCGGGAATGGTGCAGACCGTCTTGATGCTCCGCGATTTCATCTCGCGGTGGACGTCCTCGGACCAGTGGCGCTCAGGCATGGGGCTTCTCTCTGATAGTGACGTGCTCGTCCGCGAAATGTTCGGCCGACCGCATGCGAGCGTCAAGGCTCGCCCGCACTGGAGGCAAGCGTGCTCGCCATGCTAAACTCGCATGCGAACGGGCATTGTCGCATCGCCGGCATGGATGGAGGTCGAAGCCATGGCACGATCGGGCAAAATCGCAGCTGCCGTGACGGCGCTGCTGGTCGTCACCCTCGCGCAGGTTGGCACGCGCGCTCAGGCGCCCGGCCCGCGCGTAGAGATCGGCGTCCTCACCTGCACGGTCGCCGGCGGGCCAGGCCTGATCCTCGGCTCGCAGAAGGACATGGGTTGCATCTTCAAGCGCTCCGACGGCAGCCAGGAACGCTACGACGGTCGCCTCACACGCGTCGGTGTCGACATCGGCATCACCACAACGACGGTCATCAGCTGGGGCGTGCTGGCGCCGACCAATCTGCCAGCAGGCGCGCTGTCGGGCACCTACACGGGCGTGACGGCCGAGGCGACGATCGGAGCCGGGCTCGGGGCGAATGTGCTGCTCGGCGGGTCGAGCCGCTCGATCGCGCTGCAGCCGGTGAGCGTGCAGGCGCAGCAGGGACTGA
>DAORNH010000084.1:0-1757 GCA_035440865.1 Hyphomicrobiaceae bacterium
CGCGGCCAGTCCTGATATCCGCGCGGCCTACTTGCAGAGCGGCCCGCCCTTCCCCCAGCTCGAGCAGTAGAGCGAGCGGACGCGCGTCTCCGACGCCGGCACCGGGCATTCCGCGCGCTTTTCCTGGCAGCGCAGCACTTGGCGCGCCATTCCGACGCCGAGGCCCACCATCGAGTGCTGAAACTCGACGCGGTCGTTCACGGCATCCTGTCGATAGTGCTTGTAGGTCTCGCTCTCCTTGTCGATGAAGAGGAGACGGCGCAGACGCGTCAGCTCGTCGAGATCCTCGAACACGTGGATGATCTGCGCCTTAGTGTTCGGCTCGGCGAGGCGGAACTGGTTCGTCACAAACGACGAGTTGAAGATCGCCGCCGAGACGCAGGGGTAAGCGTAGGCGATGTGCTGGGCGAGACCACCGCCGAGCGAGTGACCGGCGGCGATAAAGGCGACCTTCTTCGTGCCCGCCGTCTTGAAGGCGGCTTTGCGCACCTCGCGGAACTCCGCGCGCGCCTCGTCGTAGCGTGTCGCGATCGGGGCCCAGGCCAGCGCCCAAGACATGTTGGCGAGCCAATCAGAGGCATCGAGCGACTGCGTGCCGCGGAAGGCGACCAGCACCTCGAGGCGCGCGGGCGTGTCACGGTGGTAGACGTCCATCGCGAGCGACGACGACGGCGTGCGCGTATCGATCTTCCGCCATTCCGGCGAGTGCTTGTCGAGCGTGAAGCCCTTCGGCCTGCCATCCGGATAGACGTTCAGTGCGGCGATGGCATACGGCAGGTAGTCGTTGGCGGCGACGCGGCGATCGTAGCCAGGCCGCACATAAACGGGAAGCTGTGGCGCCTCGCAGCGCGCCGCGTCGGCAGCGTCGATGCCGAGTTCGGCCATGGTGAGCTTCGGTCGGAGGAGTGCCACCCCATAGAGGAGGGCGACCAAGGCGATGAGCCCCAGCGCAAGCTTCTTCATGACGGGTCCCTCGATGCTGCTTCGTTGCGAAGCGTCTTTCCGAGTCGCCGGACTGGGTGGCGGCGGCCCTCAGAAGCGCCTCAGCGCTCCGGCAGGGAACGTCCATTCCGGCGTAACGATTGCGCTCCCGCGCGCGAGGTCATACCACGGTGATCCGTCCGCGGCGGATGGATTTGTGAGGATGTGCATTTCCTGTGCAGGCATGAAGCTCTGAAGCAGCAGGAAGCGGCGCGCCCCGCTCGGCAGGATCGCCGCGTCGACGATCAGCACCGCGTGGCCCGGGAATCCCCCTTTGATGATGACGTCGCCGACGGACGGCTCCGCCACGGGCTTCAGCTCGCGCTCGAGCGAGGCCGTGCCGGCATAGGAGAAGATCCGATCCATGTAGCGGCGGAACGAGGGATAGGTGGCGTCGGCCTTGGCCGATTGCGACCAGCTGATGCCGCCTCGCTCCGCCCGTGGCCGCCAGCCGTCGGCCCAGCGGGCAAAAGAGACACGTCCGCCGCCTGTGAAATTGAAGGCGATCTCGCCGACACGCCCGCTCGCGAGCAGCCATTCCGCGCGGAGCCTCATGATGGCATCAGCGCACTGCTGCAGATCGCGCGTGCCGACGTCGATGTCGATCACGGCAATGTGAACGTCCTGGCGCGGCTTCGCCCGTCCGTCGAAGAGAAGCACGGGCGCTCCTTTCGGCTTCAGCGGCAGGCCACGCAGCCAGGCCCCGAAGCTGCCAGGCGCCAGCGTCTCGCGCACGGCTCCCGCAGGCGGCGGGATGCGCTCGACAAGGCTCTCGG
>DAORNH010000084.1:1807-11752 GCA_035440865.1 Hyphomicrobiaceae bacterium
CTCGGCGACGGCCGGCGCCACATGTCCAATGATCAGACCGGCCGAAACTGTGCCAGCCAGGACAGCGACGGTGGGTTGTCGAAACTGCATGCGTGGCCTCACTTCGGCATGCGGACCGTGGAAAACTGGGTCGCGCGGATCGAGTGGGACTTGGAATTGAGACGCGGCGAAGGCCAATCTGGCGCCAATGCGTTTCCTCGTCGAGCGATTTGCTGCAACGCGATAGAAAATGATCAACATTCAGGCAAAGTGATGCCGCCCGAGCGGCGTGATTCGGAATGGTATTCCAAAAAATCAAGACGGACCTGCAGCTATGCGTCTTCCGCATGTCATGTTGCGATGCGATATTCACCTCAACACGAAGAACCGAACCAATCGGTCGCAGCAGGGAGGTGCCGCCCAGGGCTCGATGTGAAGCTCGATTTGCGGAGACCTGACCATGACCACCCTCAGCACGACTGTCGCCACCGCCTCTCACGGTGTTGCCGCGGACGCGAATTTCGAGGGGAAACAGCACGTCGGCCGCCCCATCCTCACCCGGATCGGTGACGGCTTCGTCGGACTGTACCGCCTCCTCACGGCCGGCCAAGAGGCGCGTGCGAACCGCTTCGTCCGCCCCCATCTCGCGCGCCAGGACGACGCGACCCTGAAGACCCTCGGCCTCAGCGACGCCGAGATCGCCAAGCTGCGCCACGAGGCAGCCGATATGCCGCGCATCTGGCTCTGATCGGGCGACGGCCCGATCCAGCCTGAGTGCCAACCATTTCCCGAAGCGGCACGGCAATGGCCGGCCGCAACAGAAAGCTCAAGCCATGAAGACAACGACCATTGATCATGCCTTCCCCTCGCTCTCGGCGACGACGGAGGCTAGCAGCGCGGTGCGCAGGCCCATCCTCGAGAAGCTGCGCGCCTATGTCGAGGCGCTCCGCGAAGGAGCCGCGATGAGCCGGCGCTACGAGGCGCTCCGCAGCAACGGAGTGCCACACTCTCAGGCGATCGAGCGCGTGTTCGGCAGCGGTTCGATCGGGGCCTGAAACAACGACGGCGGAGCATTCTGCCGCCCACGCATCACCTCGAGCAGCGAGGAACAGACCATGACGAACTTCTCGCAGACCTTGGATGCGCCTCCCCCCGCGATCGAGGGCCGCGCATCGGACACATCACGCCGGTATCGCGGAGGCCTGAGCCTCACCGGCCTCCTCACGAGGCTCGAACGGGCACTTTATCGTCGCCTGCAATCCGAGCGCGAGAGTGAGATCGCCGAGTTCATCGCCGCCAACGGTGGCGATCTCACCGACGACCTGGAGCGGCGCATCAGCCAGCGCTTCGGCTCATGGGCCGGCCGGTGACACCGTGAACCGCGGAGCCCCCTCGGGGTGACCTGACGGGCGCGCGCTTGAATTTTCCTCGCGATACTCCGGGCACCGTCACATGGCCGTCATCTCGGCAGGTGTGACGGTGCCCGCTCAAATTCAAGTCGAGACGCACTCCTATCAAGGCCTGGAATAGCTCCCAACCGCAGTCGTTCTCCCGGCAACACCGTCGCCGCCCTGCCGGAACAGTTCCGGCGCTCCAGGCCGCGACCGTGAGCATGAGCCAAGCCAGGGAGCTGCCATGACCATCCCGACAAACGGACCGGACACCCTCATCGGCACTGAAGGCCCCGACATCATCGACGGCCTCAAGGGCAACGACTTCATCGACGGCCTCGGCGGCGACGATCAGCTGTTCGGCAACGAGGGTAACGACCAGGTCTACGGCCGCCTCGGCAATGATGTCCTCGACGGCGGCCTCGACGACGACCAGGTTTTCGGCGGCGACGGCAACGACACCATAACCGGCGACCTCGGCAACGACCTTCTCGAGGGCGAGAACGGCAACGACACGGTGAGCGGCGGCTACGGCGCCGACACGATCTACGGCGGGCTCGGCGACGATCAGCTCTTCGGCAACGAGGATGCCGACGAGATCTACGGCGGCGACGGTATCGACGCCGCAAACGGCGGCTCGGGCGACGACCGCATCGTCGGCGGCATCGGCAACGACATCCTGAACGGCGGCCTCGACAAGGATCTCGTCGAAGGCGGCGACGGCGACGATACCGTCGACGGCGAACTCGGCGAGGACACGCTCTACGGCGGCCTCGGCAATGACCTCATCCGCGGCGGCGAGGACATCGACACGATGTACGGCGGCGACGGCGTCGACGCCATCTATGGCGGGCTCGGCGCCGACATCGCTTTCGGCGGCATCGGCAACGACACCATGTTCGGCGAGCAGGATGCTGACAACCTCAGTGGCGAGGACGGCGATGACGTCCTCGACGGCGGTGAAGGCGACGATCGGCTCTCCGGCGGCACGGGCAACGACCGGCTGATCGGCGGCATCGGAAACGACTTCATGGACGGCGGCGGTGATACTGACACGGTCGACTATCGCGCAGTGACCGAAGCGATCAGCATCCAGCTCAACAATAATGTCACCGACGCCTCGAGCGCCGGCTTCGGCGTCGATACGCTCGCCTTCATCGAGAACGCCATCGGCGGGCGCGGCAACGATCTGATCTGGGGCACGATCGGCGTCAATGTTCTCGACGGCTTCGAAGGCAACGATACCATCCACGGACTCGACGGCAACGACACGCTGATCGGCGGCCTCGGCAATGATCTGCTCATCGGTGGCGCCGGTGGCGACCTGCACGACGGCGGCGCCGGCACCGATACCGTAAGCTACGCCGAGGCGACCGCCCGCGTCGCGGCCTTCATGACAGCGGCATCTCTCAACGTTGGCGAGGCCGCCGGCGATACCTACCGCTCGATCGAGAACATGGTCGGCTCCGAGTTCGCCGACACGCTGATGGCGGACGACGCTGCCAACGCGGTCTCCGGCGGCGGCTCGCACGACGTGCTCTTCGGTCTCGGCGGCGCCGATATCCTCAACGGCGACGCCGGTGATGACAGCCTGTTCGGCGGCCTCGGCGCCGATGTCCACAACGGCGGCTCCGGCTTCGACTACGCGCGCTACGACTTCGCTGCTTCCGGCGTCGCCGTGTTCATGCCGTCGGTCTATACGAGTTTCAGCACGGGCGAGGCGGCTGGAGATACCTTCAACAGCGTGGAGGGGCTGATCGGCTCCGCCTTCGGCGACACGCTCTACGGCGACGACAACTTCAACATACTCTCCGGGCTCGACTCGAATGATGTGCTGTTCGGCAACGGCGGCGGCGATGCGCTTTACGGCGGCAACGGCGACGACAGCCTCTTCGGTGGGATCGGCGCCGACGCGCTGATCGGCGGCCTCGGCGGCGACTACGCCCGCTACGACTTCGCCTCGGGCGGCCTCACCATCAACTTCGCGAACCCTGCCCTCAACACGGGCGAGGCCGCGGGCGACAGCTACAATTCGGTCGAGCACGTCACCGGCTCGGCCTTCGCCGACACGATCACGGGCGATGCCGGCTCAAACGTGCTCTCGGGCCTCGATGGCGGCGACACGCTGCGCGGAGGCGGCAGCGGCGACGCCCTCTTCGGGCTCAACGGCGACGACGTTCTCTTCGGCGAGAGCGGCTTCGACGGCCTTTTCGGTGGCGCGGGTGCGGACCAGTTCCGCTTCGCCAGGTTCGAGAACGTCGACCAGGTCGGTGACTTCGCCTCTGGCCTCGACAAGATCGGGCTGAACGCCGCGAGCTTCGGCGGCGGGCTCGTTGCCGGCGGGTCGCTCGCAGGTCGCTTCGCCATCGACGGACCGACGGCCGCAGTCGGCCTGTTCGTCTACGCGACGGCGACGCGGACCCTCTCATGGGACGCGGACGGCACGGGTGGCCTGGCGGCCGAGGCGGTCGCAGTGCTCCAGGTCGGCGCAAGCCTCGTCGAGAGCGACCTCTTCCTGTTTTGAGCCAGCGAAGCAAACCAGCATCTCGGTGGCGACGCCGAGTGACTACCCCGAGGCGGCGGTTGTGGGTTAGGGTCCACACCCATGCCGCCGCCAAGGGAGCCCATCATGTCCGACGCCGCCGCCAGCCAGCTCGCCATGCTCGAGCGCCGTCGTATCGAGGCGACGATCCTGAAGCACGTCTACGACACGCTGAAAGCGAGCCACGGCATAGAGGTCGCCCAGCGCGCGATTGCCGACGCCGTGCGCCGCTCCTCGATCGAACAGGGCGCCGAGATGGCGCGGAGCGAAGGCCGGCCTACCAGCATGCAGACCTTCGTCGATCGCATGCAACTCTGGACCAAGGGCAACGCGCTCGACATGGACGTCAAGGAGGCGACCGCCACCACCTACCGCTTCAATGTCACGCGCTGCGAGTACGCCAACATGTACAAGGCGATGGGCCTCGGCGAGATCGGCCATCTCCTCTCCTGCCAGCGCGACGGCACGTTCTGCGAGGGTTACGACCCGAAGCTCAAGTTCAAGCGCACGCAGACGATCATGCAGGGCGCCGGGCACTGCGACTTCGAGTACAGGTATGAGGCGGGCGACGAGGACAAGGCATGACGTGACAGGCAGGTGGCGATTGGTTCAGTCTCCCAGTCGCCACGTGTACTCGTCATCTTGAATGTTGAGGGCCTTGAATTTCACCAGCCGCTCATTATTGCTGCACGTGTAGTTCGGTGTGTGCAGCCTGAGGAACACACGATTGCTGACACAGGTCGAGTGATCGCCGCCCCACCAGCCTCGATTGCTGCCGTCCGCGTAAAAGTAGAACCAGCCCTTTCGAGCCCGCTTCAGGTAAGCGCATTCGCCGCTGTTGACCGTCCACCAGCCTTCGACGAAGAAGCCATCCTGCTCACTCGAATAGAAAGAGATGGCGACGTGGGCTTTGTGACGTGAATCATTGCAGACCCGGAAACGAAACGTCCTGGCGAGTTGTTCCGCCTTCCGCCGCTCTTCTTCCTCCTGGGCTTCCCGCCGCCGACGATCTGCCTCTTCCGCCGCCGCGACCCGACGCCGCTCTGCCTCCTCTTCGCTCTCGCGTTTCAAGCGCTCCGCCTCCTCCGCGAGTTCGCGACGGCGGCGCTCCGCCTCTGCCACAGCCTCGCGCCGGCGCTTCTCCGCCTCCTCGAGCTCGAGCGTGACGCGCTTGGCGGCGTCCTCGGCCTCGCGCCGCTTCCTCTCCGCCTCCTCGATCAGGCGCTTGGCCTCGAGCTCGGCGGCCTTGGCCTTAGCCGTCGCCTCGGCTGCGGCCCGGAGCCGCTCGCGCTGCGCTTCCTCGGTCTCGGCGCTCGCCGAGGCGACG
The DNA here is from genome assembly GCA_035440865.1 of Hyphomicrobiaceae bacterium. GTDB lineage: Bacteria > Pseudomonadota > Alphaproteobacteria > Rhizobiales > Hyphomicrobiaceae > DAORNH01. Next base: position 7,047 of record DAORNH010000084.1, read on the forward strand.
AGCGGGATCACGTCGCCGCGCAGCGACCCATAGATGAACGGCTCCTGCTGGCCCTTCGTCGACGCGAGCACGTCGTCGCGGACACGGCCGAAGACGAGGCGCACATCGAGACCGGGCGTCAGCAGGTGCTTTGCCAAAGCCGAGGTGTAAGGACTGATCGCGCCGTCCCCATCGAGGGCGACGCTGCCTGCGCGCGCAGCGAACGCGACCAGCTGATCGCCCGCCGGCTCGACGCGCGTCAGGCCGCGCTTGAAGCTCCGCGTCGCCCCCGTCGTCACGCTCATGCGATCGCCGATCGGGTTGTCGCGGCAGGCGTCGAGAATGACGAGGCGGAGCCGCCGTGCGCCGATCGTCGCGCGCATCAGCGAGGTGAGAGTCACCGCTTCATACTCGAGGTCGACGTCGCTCCTGAGGCGCGCATCGATCGGCAGCACGTAGTTCTCGCCGCCGAGCTCCATGCCATGGCCGGCGAAGTGGATGATGGCGATCTCGCTCTGCGCAGCCTTCGGTCCGAAATCGCGGATGGCGATGCGCAGGTCATTGTAGGTGAGGTCGGTCTTGTGCGTGACGTCGAAGCCGACATCGGAGAGCGTGCGGGCCAGCAGTTCGGCGTCACTCTTCGGGTTCTTTAACGGCGGCGCATTGCGATAACCCGAGTTGCCGATGATCAGCGCGACCTTCTTCGGAGCGCTGGCCATCGCGGGCAGCGCGCTCGCGACGATACACGCGATGAACCCGACGATCACCCGACCCAGCATGTCGACCACCCGCGCAATTGACCGGGGCCGAGGTTATTCCAGGCCCTAGTGGGGACGCAACGGACATCCCGGAGTGAGAGGTCCCGCGGAAGGCGGCGTGCGACGAGCACCGCGGTGCTGGTCGCACCCCGATCATGGCGCGGGTTCGGAAGGACCTGTCGGCTCGATCGACCGCTGCTCGCCTGCCGGCGCAGCGGGACCGCGCTTCCAGCCGGTGACCATGGAGCGGACGAGGTTCTCGCGATGCTCGAGGCTGGCCGCGATCACGCCGAGCACGTGGAGAACGATGAGGCCGATACAGACATGCACGGCCGTTTCGTGCACCTCCTCGATCCACTTCTGCCCCCAGAACCGATCCATCGTCATCATGATGCCGGAGCCGCAGATCACGGCGATGTTCAGGAGGAGCGCTAGCACCATGGCACCGCCGGCCGGATTGTGCCCGACGTGACGGGGCGCCTTGAAGCGCGCAGTCGCAATCAGGAAGCGCAGTACGGCCGTCGGCCGATACACGAAATCCCTGAAGCGCGCGTGGCGGCTGCCGACGAGCCCCCAGACGACGCGCAGAACGACGAGCACGGCGATTCCGTAGCCCGCGCCCTGATGAATGGTCTCGGAGAGATCATGCGTCAGGTAGGCGACGACGAAGAGCGTGAGCAGCGACCAATGGAAAATGCGGACGAAAGGATCCCAGACGGCGATCCTCCCGTCGCGTGACCGGGCGGCCGAGGCCGGCCGCGCATCGCGGCCGGCGTGGGCACCGGTTTGTGCTGGGGCATCCATCACTTCGACGTCGTGTGGACGAGCACGTTCGTGACCGGGTTGAAGAACAGCTCGAACTTCTGCCCGCCCTTCGTGGCATAGACCTCGTGGCATGTGCCGGAAATCTTCGTCTTGGAGACGACGTAGTCGAGGCCCGTCGCCTTGGCAGCAGACGTGCTCTCCGCTTTCCAGGTCGTGCGTGGCTCAGTCGTGCACCCTGGCGGATAGGAGCCGGCGCCGGCGGCCGGAGCAAGAAGGGCGAGTGCAACGGCAGTGGTGATCATTCGCGGGATCATGGTGGTCATCTCCTGGTGTTGAGCCGGCCTCTCGAGCCGACGAGGACACCTTAGGAGAGCGGCCCGTACCTCTTGCTGACTCCGATCGTCAGATAGCGGTAATGTCGCCGGCCGCGTCCGCCGCAGGTAGCACGACCCGAGCCATCAGCCCGCCGAGCGGCCCCCGCGCGAGCGAGATGCTGCCACCGTAGGCATCGACCGTCTTGGCGACGATCGACAGCCCGAGGCCGCTGCCGCTGCCGCTCTCGTCGATACGTCGGCCGCGCAGGAGCGCCTCGGCTTCGGCACCCTCCGGGATGCCGGGACCATCGTCCGACACCGAGATTGTCAGCAACGCCGCGGCTTGCCCAATCGAGACGTCTGCGCGCCTGCGGGCCCACTTGCTCGCGTTCTCGCACAAGTTGCCGATCACCTCAAAAAGGTCAGTCTCGTCACCCGCGAACCGGCAATCGTCCGGTCCGGTCACGGTCCAGGCGATCGGCCGCTCGCCGCTGATGCGCTCGAGGGCCGCGATGACGCGCTCGACCACGGGCCCAACGGCGATTCCTGTCGGGTTCACCCCCGAGCGGCCGACAAAGCGAGCCCGTGCGAGCTCGCGGCGCACGTGGCGGCTCATCGTCTCCACCTGCTGCTCGATCTCGGTGGCGGCGCCTGACTTTCCGTCCCGCTCGAGATCACGCGCGACCGCGCCGAGCACGGCGAGCGGCGTCTTGAAGCCATGAGCCAGGTCACCGGCCCTCTCGCCGGCGCGCGCGATGGTCTCACGTTCCTTGTCGAGGAGGCGGTTGACGTCAACGACGAGCGCCGCCACCTCGACCGGATACGCTCCCTCGACCTTCGGGCGCTTCCCCGAGTGGACATCCTGGAGTGCGCCTCCGAGCCGACGGAAGGGCGCGAGCCCGAAGTGGAGCATGGCGGCGAAAGCAGCCAGCAGCGAGACGCCGAGCACCAGAAGCGATGTCGCCAGAGTGTCACGGAACTCCGCCGCCGCTTGGTCGATTTCGCGGCGATCGGTTGCGAGCGTCAGGCGGAAGCTGATCGGCGCAGCACCCGGGCCCATAGAGAATGCTCGCTCGATCGCGAAGAGAGCCGAGCCGGCGGGCCCCGTGAGATTGTGACGGTGCGTTTCGCCGGTCGCCAAGCCGTCGTGGGGTAGAGTGAGCTCGAAATCCCAGAGCGACCTCGATCGCTGCCGGGCGGCAGGAGGGCTGTCGATTTGCCAGTAGAGACCGCCATAGGGCTTCGCAAACCGCGGATCGGCCAGCGCTCCCGTCACCTGGATCGCGCCGCCTGCCTCGACCTCCAGGCCGGCGAGCAGCTGATCGAGATGCACCACCATCTCGGCGGCGGCACGCCGCTCGACGTGCAAGGCAAAGAGGCGCGACAGCAACACGCCCGAGGCCAGCAGCGCGAGCACGATTGCGAGCAGGGCAGCGCCCAGCAGACGCAGTCGAAGCGACCCGGTCGCGGCCAATCAATTCCCTCCGACCACGTAGCCTTCACTGCGCTTGGTGCGGATGAAGGCAAGCCCGAGTTTGCGCCGGAGACGCGAGATGAGCACCTCGAGCGCATTGCTCTCGTGCGGGAAATCGCGGCCGTAGACGTGCTCGAGAAGCTCGCTCTGGCTCACCACCCGGCCGGAGTTGTGCATGAGATAGCTCAGGCAGCGGAATTCCAGCGCCGTGAGCGCGATCTTGCGGTTGTCGATCCGCGCGTCTCGCTGGCGGAGATCGAGCGACACGTAGTCGACCGTGAGAAGCGTCGAGGCCTGGCCGTTCGAGCGTCGGATCAGTGCCCGGATTCGCGCGATCACCTCCTCGATCTGGAAGGGCTTGGCAAGGTAGTCATCGGCACCGGCATCGATGCCGTCGACCTTGTCGCGCCAGCTGTCGCGCGCGGTCAGGACCAGGACCGGCATGTTGCGGCCGCCTTCGCGCCAGCGGCGCAGCACGGTCATGCCGTCGAGCTTCGGCAGCCCGAGATCGAGGATCACTGCGTAGAAGTCCTCGGTGTCGCCCTTGAACCACGCCGCCTCGCCGTCCGCAGCCCGTTCCGAGACGTAGCCCGCCTCGTCAAGCGCGATGCGCAGGTCCTCTGCAATCCGGGCCTCATCCTCGACGATCAGGACGCGCATGCCTATTCGACCTTCAGGATATCGAGGTTGCGCGGATCGATGTAGATCTCGCGCAACGCGCCGGATTGCGAAACGATTTTCAGCTCGTAGGCAATGCGCCCGTTGACGCGCTTCGCCTTGATCCGAATCACACGACCCGGAATGACCTTGACCGCCGCGGCGAGGATCTCGTCGAGCGGCCTGAAATCCTTGCTCTTGAGGAGTGCCAGCGCCTGATCCTGATCAATCTCGATATCGCCGTATCGCTCGGTTCGCCGTGGCTTGTCGTCGCCAAAGCCGGGCGCGACCGTGAGTAGCGCCGCGATGATGATCGCAAGAGCGGACAAGAACGGCGACTTGGTCATGGGGCGGCCGCCAATATTGGGGTCCAGGTGCGAGGTAGCATGGCATGGCGCAGCTGACGACAAGCTGACAAGGCTACTGGTCAATGCTGTCGCCACCGGCGACGGCGCGCATCGCGGATGATCTCGCGGGCGGCGTTGTGGCCGGGAGCGCCCGTGACGCCGCCGCCCGGGTGCGCACCCGAGCCGCAGAGATAGAGCCCGGGCAGCGGCATGCGGTAATTGGCATGGCCGAGGACCGGTCGCATCGAGAAGAGCTGATCGAGGCCGAGCTGGCCGTGGAAGATGTCGCCGTCGACGAGGCCGAAGCGCTCCTCGAGGTCGAGCGGCGAGAGCACCTGACGGGCGATCACCGCGCGCTTGAAGTTCGGCGCGTGCGCAGTGACGGTATCGATCACGACGTCGGCGAAGGCCT
>DAORNH010000084.1:11805-12059 GCA_035440865.1 Hyphomicrobiaceae bacterium
AACAGGCTCGCCACGTGACGGCCGGTGGGAGCGAGCGTCGCATCGAGCGTGCTCGGGATCAGCATCTCGACGACCGGCTTCACCGACCAGCCGTACCGGCGCGCGTCGAGATAGGCGTCCTCGAGATACTGGATGGTCGGCCCTATGACGATGCCCGAGGCGTGATGATCGGCGCGCTCGTTGCCGGGCCTGCACGTGAAATCCGGGAGCTCCGATAGCGCGACATTCATGCGGAACGTGCCCGACCCGGTCTT
>DAORNH010000084.1:12123-14563 GCA_035440865.1 Hyphomicrobiaceae bacterium
GCTTCGGGCCGACGTTGGCGGCAACGGCGCGGGCGCGGATCACCTCGCCGCCGGCGAGCCTGACGCCGCAGGCGCGACCGCTCTCCACCAAAACCTCGCGGACGGGACATTGCGTGCGGATCGAGGCGCCGCGTGCGATCGCGGATCTCGCCATGGCCTCCGTGATCGCCCCCATGCCGCCGATCGCGTGGCCCCACACTCCTGCCTTGCCGTTCACCTCGCCGAAGCAGTGATGCAGGAGGACGTAGGCAGTGCCGGGCGTCGATGGCGCCGCATAGGCCCCAACGATGCCGTCGAAGGCGAACGAGGCCTTCACTGTCTCGTTCTCGAACCACTGGTCGAGATAGTCACTCGCGCTTTTCGTGAAGAGATCGGCGATGATGCGCTGGTCGGCGAGCGACAGCCCAAAGAGGCGGCGTCCGAGCCCCGCCTGCCGCGCGATTTCGGCGATCCCGCCACCCGCATTAGGCGGAGTGCGCAGCACGAGATCGCGCAGCAACGCCGCCGCCCGCTCGAGGGCTGCATCGTAGGCCGGGAGCCGCTCGGCATCAGAGGGCGAAAACGCTGCAATGGCGCGCTGCCGGTTGGCGAGCCCGTAGGGCATGACGAGGCCGCGCGTTGCGTCGACCGGCCAAAAATTGGCGACCGGCCGCTCGACGATCTCGAGACCGTGGCGGTGAAGCTCGAGGTCACGGATCACCTTCGGGTTGAGCAGACTCACCGTGTACGAGGCGACGGAGTTGCGAAAGCCCGGATGAAACTCCTCCGTCACCGCGGCGCCGCCGACGATCTGGTTCTTCTCGATGACGACCACCGACAGTCCGGCCGCCGCCACGTAGCCGGCCGTCACGAGGCCGTTGTGGCCCGCACCGATGATGGCGAGATCCCAGACCGTCTCCGCCATGCTGCAACGTTCTCCAGCTTCGTTCGACGCGCAGATATGCGCCACGCGCGCGCTCCGGGAAAGATGCGATGCGGCCGCTGCCCGTCCGCTGACGCCTACGGCGCGCGACCTTTGGATATTCGCGCCCGCGAATATTGCCTTGCCGCGCCGGCAACGGGAGCGCTAGGGTTCTCGCGATACGGAGGAGACCACCATGGCAAAGAAGCTGTTGATCATCATGGCCAACACCGACCCGCGCAACGGCGAGGAGCTCGGCGCACCGCTCTTCCAGGCCTCGGTGGCGGCGGCGATGGAGTACGAGGTCGAGGTGATCTGCACGGCGACCTCGGGGCGCCTCATGAAGAAGGGCGTCGCCGAGAAGCTCGTCGTCAAGCCCGGCAGCCCGAAAACCGTCTACGACTTCATCAAGGACGCGCACGAGGCGGGCGTGAAGTTCCTCTGCTGTTCACCTAACCTCGACCTCTTCGATATGACCAAGGATGAGCTCATCCCGGAGTGCTCCGGCATCGTCGGCGGCGCCTACCTCGTCGAGGAAGTGATGGAGGGCGACGCCAAGGTGATGACCTATTGAGGCTGCCGAAGCCGCCGACACAGGTGGGCTCAGGTAGAGCTCCTCGGTCATGGACCGAAGCCGACACTCGACGGCGCAACGGGCGCTGCCGTCACGATGGACGTGTGAATTCAGCACGCCCCTTCGTTCGCCTGGGACGAGGCCCTGCACACCGGATTATCCTGACCGAGCTCGCGCCAGCACGCCTCCGCTCATCGGAGTCGGCACGCCGGTAGTGCCCGGATACGAGATCGGCTGAGCCTCGAGGCTGCGGACCGCAAGATATGCCCAGGCCTCCGCCTCGAGGGTATCCCCGTCGAGGCTCGCCGCCTCCGCCGGCACGACGGCATTCTCGACCCGCTCGGCAATCATGGACATGAGAGTCCGGTTGCGCCGGCCGCCCCCGCAGATGATCCAGAGCTTTGGCTCCTCCGGCATATGCTCGCGCGCCCGGCCGATCGAGGCCGCGGTGAAGGCCGTGAGCGTCGCGGCGCCATCCTCAACGCCAAGCTTGCCCGCCGGCTGCCAGCTGAAAGCATTGCGATCCAGCGACTTCGGCGGCACGGCGCCGAAATAGGGCGAGGAGAGCAGCTCGGCGAGCACGTCCTCATCGATCCGCCCGCGTGCGGCGGCGGCGCCGTCCTTGTCCTGGCTCGTGCCAGTATAGAGCGCCATCCAGTCGTCGATCAGCGCATTCCCCGGGCCGGTGTCGAAGGCGATGAGCTCGCCGCCGCGCCCGATCCAGGTGACATTCGCGACGCCGCCGATATTCAAGACGGCAACGGGTCGCTCGCGGAGCTTGGCGATCAGCGCCCGATGATAGACGGGAACGAGCGGCGCGCCCTCGCCCCCCGCCTCCGCGTCGGCCGCGCGGAGATCGTAGACGACGTCGACGCCCGTCCGCTCGGCGAGCAACGGACCGTCGCCGAGTTGCACAGTCATTTTGCGCGTGACCGGCGCCAGATTGGCGAGCGTGCCGGCGGGCA
>DAORNH010000085.1:0-1281 GCA_035440865.1 Hyphomicrobiaceae bacterium
ATCCGGACCTGTTCAACATCCTCCTGCAGGTGATGGACCACGGCAAGCTCACCGACCACAACGGCAAGCAGGTGAACTTCCGCAACACCATACTCATCATGACGACGAATGCGGGTGCATCCGACCTTGCCAAGGCGGCGATCGGCTTCAACCGCACGAAGCGCGAAGGCGACGACACGGAAGCAATCAACCGGATGTTCACGCCGGAGTTCCGCAACCGGCTCGACGCCGTGGTGCCGTTCTCGTCGCTGCCGCCGGAGGTGATCGCCAAGGTCGTCGAGAAGTTCATCTTCCAGCTCGAGGCGCAGCTCGCCGACAGGAACGTCACGATCGAGATCTCGGACGCCGCCACGGCTTGGCTCGCCGAGACCGGCTACGACGAGAAGTTCGGCGCGCGCCCGCTCGCCCGCGTCATCCAGGAGCGCGTGAAGAAGCCGCTCGCCGAGGAGCTGCTCTTCGGCAAGCTCGAGTTCGGCGGCACGGCGCGCATCTCGCTCGTCACGGAGCCCGAGAAGAAGCTCGGCTTCGAGTACGTGCCTCTCGATCCCTCGAAGCGGCCGAAGGCACGAGACGAGGATGACGACGAGGACACGCCGGACGGCGAGCTCCTCGTCGGCGCAGCCGCCCGCAAGGCGCTGCCGAGCCCTAAGGAGAAGCGCGAGAAGCCGAAGTCCGGCCCCACTGGTAACGGCAGCACCAAGCGACGCGAGGAGTGAGGGGCGGGCGCTGCCGGCGCCGTTGCGATCCAAGTCGCGGCAGTGTTCACTGCGCGAAGCGGGGCTCCCGCCCCACGCCCCGGTCGGAGGGACACCCTCCCAACCACCCGTTCTTGCATTCTTGAAATCAAAGCGGGTGGGGTTCGGGGGCGGCCTGAGCCCCCGAGCGGGTCTGGGCGGCAGCCCGGTCGCAAAGCGAAGTTGCGAAAATCGACACCGCCCCCGGCGTCACTTCAAATGGCACGCCACCAGCTGCCCGCCTCCGATGTCACGGAGCTTCGGCGTCTCCTGCTTGCAGCGGTCTTGCGCGAGGGGGCAGCGGGTGTGGAAGTGACAGCCGGGCGGCGGGCGTACGGGGCTTGGGACGTCGCCCTCGAGTACGAGCTTCTGGCGCTTGATTTTCGGGTCCGGTACGGGCACCGCGGAGAGGAGCGCGACCGTATAAGGGTGGCCCGGGCGCGTGAAGAGCGTGGTCTTCTCGGCATACTCGACGATGCGCCCGAGATACATGACCGCGATACGGTGCGAGATGTGCTCCACCACGGCCAGGTTGTGCGAGATGAAG
>DAORNH010000085.1:1345-2693 GCA_035440865.1 Hyphomicrobiaceae bacterium
CTGCGCCTGGATCGACACGTCGAGCGCGGAGACGGGCTCGTCGCCGATGATGAGCCTCGGGTTCAATGCGAGGGCGCGCGCGATGCCGATGCGCTGGCGCTGGCCGCCCGAGAACTGGTGGGGAAAGTTCCCCATCTGCGCGCGCCGGAGCCCGACGCGATCGAAGAGCTTGGCAACGGCCTCCGTACGCTCCGCTGACGAGCCGACGCCGTGCACCTTGAGCGGCTCGCCGACGATGTCGCCCGCCGTCATGCGCGGATCGAGCGAGGAGAACGGGTCCTGGAAGATGATCTGCATGTGCCGGCGGTGCGGGCGCAGCTCGGATTTCGGCAGCGTGGAGATGTCCTGACCAAGCAGGCGGATCGTGCCGCTCGTCGGCTCGACGAGACGCAGGATCGGCCAACCGTGGTCTTGCCGCAGCCCGATTCGCCGACGAGGCCGACTGTCTCGCCCTCGCCGACCGAGAACGACACGCCGTCGACCGCGTGGACATGACCGACGGTCTTGCGCAGCAGGCCCTTCTTCACCGGGAAGTGCTTCTTGAGGTCGACGACCTCGAGCACGGGGCGGCGCTGAGTGCTCTCGGCGGACGGCGCGGCGCCACTTGCCGCCTGTCCGGGCGTTGCACCGTCAGCCATGGGTCACCGCCTTGCCGCCATAGAGCGTATCGGAATTGAAGCAGGCCGCCCAATGCCCTGGCCGCTTCTCCTCGTAGCCCGGCCGCTCGTTGCGGCAGCGCTCGTCGGCGAACTTGCAGCGCGGCGCGAACGCGCAGCCCTTGGGAAGATCGGTAAGCGCGGGCACGATCCCAGAGATCTCCTGCAGCCGCTCGGCCGTCGCCGTGGTCTCGCCGCGCATCAGGCCGAGGCGCGGGATCGAGGCCATCAGACCGTGCGTGTAGGGGTGGAGCGCATTGCCGAAGAGCTCCTCGACCGATGCCTCCTCGACCTTGCGACCGGCGTACATGACGATCACGCGCCGCGCCGTCTCTGCGACCACGCCGAGATCGTGCGTGATGAGCACGACGGAGGTGCCGAGCCGCTGCTGCAGCTCGAGGATCAGCTGGAGGATCTGCGCCTGGATGGTGACGTCGAGCGCGGTCGTCGGCTCATCGGCGATGAGCACCTTCGGATTGCAGGCGAGAGCCATGGCGATCATGGCGCGCTGGCGCATGCCGCCGGAAAGCTGGTGAGGATACTCGCGCACCCGCTGTTCGGCCTCGGGGATGCGCACGAGCTTCAGCATCTCGATGGCCCGCGCCGTCGCCTGCTCGCGCGACATGGCCTGGTGCAGGATCAGCGCCTCGCCGATCTGGTCGCCGATGGTCATCACCGGATTGAGCGATGTC
>DAORNH010000085.1:2821-4391 GCA_035440865.1 Hyphomicrobiaceae bacterium
TTCGGGATGAGGCGCATCAAGGTGAGCGCCGTGATGCTCTTGCCGCAGCCCGATTCGCCGACGATCGCCAGCGTCTCGCCGGGCATGACCGAGAACGAGACGTCGTCGACGGCCTTGACGATGCCGAGCCGCGTATAGAAGTAGGTCTTGAGACCCTCGGCGACGAGCAACGGCGCTGTTCCCGAAGTGCTGGCCGCGGGTCGCGGCGCGCTCGGCCCAGGGGCCGTAGAGGTCGCGCTGCCGCTGCCGGGCACACCTGCCGGAGGCATGGGCGGAGCTGCGGCCGCGCGGGTCGATGGCTGTCCCCAATCGCTCATCTCGGTCAGCTCCGCTGGCGGGGATCGAGGAGATCGCGGAGCGCGTCCCCGAGCAGGTTCATGCCGAACACTGTGAGCGAGATGGCAATGCCCGGGAAGATGACGAGCCAGGGCGCCTGGCGCATGTAGTCGGCGGAGCTTTCGGACAGCATGCGCCCCCACGAGGAGTGCGGCTCGGGAATGCCGAGGCCGAGGAACGAGAGCGAGGCCTCGACCAGGATCGCCGAGCCGAGCTGGGCGGTGGCGAGCACGATGAGTGGCGCGAGCGTGTTCGGCAGCACGTGGCGGAAGGCGATCACGACCTCGTTCATGCCGACGGCGCGCGCCGCCTCCACGTAGGGCATCTCGCGCAGCGCGAGCGTGTTCGAGCGGATGATGCGCGCCACATTCGGCACCGTCGGGATGGCGATGGCGATGATCGTCGGCATGATGCCGGCGACGATCGCCGGAACCTTCATGGCGAGCAGGATCTCGGTCATCTTCGGGCCAATCGAGACGGCCATCAGCAGCGCCATCACGAGCAGCGGCAGCGCCTGCATGATGTCCATGACGCGCTGCACGAGGAGATCGAGCCAGCCGCCGAAATAGCCCGAGATGAGACCGATCACCGTGCCGATCAGGCAGCCGAGCAGCGTCGCGCCGATGCCGACCATCAGCGAGATGCGCGCACCGTGCGCGATGCGCGCCCACACGTCGCGTGCCTTGTCGTCGGTGCCGAGCGAATACTCGCCGCCGGGCGGCAACAGCGGCAGCTTGGCGACGATGGCGGTCGGATCGTGCTTTGCCAGCACGCCCGCGAAGAGCGCGATGAAGATGATGGCGGCGACGATCAGGCCGCCGGCCGCGCCGAGCGGATAGCGGCGTACAAAGAAGAGGAGCTGCCCGAGCGGGCCGTTGACATTGGCGCCCGCCCTGGCGAGGAGCTCGCTGTCCTGTCGGCTTTCAGCCACGCGCCTACTCCTCGATCTTGATGCGCGGGTCGAGCGCCGTGTAGGTGATGTCGACCAGGAAGTTCACCACGACGACGACGAAGGCGATGAACATGATCAGGTTCTGCACGATCGGGTAGTTGCGCGTCTTGATGCCCTCGACAACGAAACGGGCGATGCCCGGAATGTTGAACACCGTCTCCGTCACGATGAGCCCGCCGAGCAGGAAGGCGGCCTCGATGCCGATGATCGTCACGACCGGCAGCAGCGCATTGCGGAGTGCGTGCTTGTAGTTGACGGTACGCTCGGCCGCGCCCTTGGCTC
>DAORNH010000085.1:4521-14558 GCA_035440865.1 Hyphomicrobiaceae bacterium
CAGGAGTCCTTGCTTGTCGGAGTATATCGGGATCCAGCCGAGCCAGTTCACCCAGGCCGTGAGGATCAGGAGCCCGAGCCAGAACGACGGCAGCGAGAGGCCCGATAGCGAGATGACACGGAGGATGTAGTCGAAGATCGAATTCTGGCGGACGGCGCTCAGCACGCCGAGCGGCACGCCGAACAGCACCGAAAAGAAGAGCGCGAGGCCAGCGAGCTTTGCTGTCACGGGGATACGCGGCAGGATCTCGTCGATCGCCGGCCCCTCCGAGGTGAACGAGTAGCCGAAGTCGCCGCGCATCAGCCCAGAAACCCACTGCCAGTACTGGGTGACATAGGGCTTGTTGAGGCCGAACTCCTCCTCGATCTTCACCTTCTGCTTCGGATCGACGAGACCGGCTGCATCCATCATGATGTCGGCGATGTTGGCCGGCATCATGCGCATGAGTGCGAAGATGAGGATCGACATCCCGACCAGCGTCAGGACCATCAGACCGAAGCGGCGCGCGATGTACGTGAGCACTTAGGACGACTTTGGAGAGTTGACGCGAACTCGAGATGCCGGTGCGTGCGAGGTGACGGGCGCGGCTGCCACCTCCGGCGACCGCGCCCGCATTTCGTGGGCACCCTAGCTCACTTGTCGAGCCAGACGGTGTCGAAACGCCAAGTGCTGTAAATGCCGTTCTCCTTCATCTGCAGACCCTTCAGGTGGGGCTGCATGCAGGTGGCGCCCTGGTCGTGGTAGATGATCGGGCGCGCGCCATCCTCGACGAGGATGCGCTCGATTTCGGCAATGATCGTGCGGCGCTTGGCAAGGTCGACGGTCCGCGACTGCAGGAAGATGAGCTCGTCGGCCTTCGGGTTGCAGTACTTCGTCAGGTTGCGCTCCGACTTGCAGGTGTAGTTCTCTACGAAGTTCACGTCCGGGTCGTCGACGCCGATCCCCGTCAGGTTGAGGCCGACGGCATAGTCGCCGCGTGTCACCTTGGCATGCCAGATTGTCGTATCGACGACGTCGAGCTCGCCTTCGATGTAGATCTTCTTCAGCTGGTCGATGAGGATCACCGCCGGGTCGCGGTAGATCGAGATGTTGCGTGTCGACACCTTCAGCTTCAGGGGCTTGGCTGCGCTGTAGCCGAGCCCCTCCATGATCTTCTTCGCCTTCTCGATGTTGGCGGTGAGGTTCGGGCTGTAGCCGGGCAGCTTGGCGATCTCATCGGGCGGCAGGCCCCATGCGCCCTCGGACACCGGAAGCATGGCCGCGCCGACCTTGAGTTTGCCCTTGCCGATGATGTCGTTGAACTGGCTGCGATCGAGCGCCAGTGTGAAGGCCTCGCGCAGCTTCGCGTTGTCGAAGGGCGGCGCCGCGCGATTGATGATGAGGTTCGTCATCACGCCCGTCGGGCGCATGTCGCAAACCGCCTTCGGCGCCTTCGCCCTCATGTCGTCGATCAACGTCAGCACGATGTCACTGTCAAAGGTGAGATCGAACTCGCCGGCCTGGAAGGCGAGCACGCGTGTCGAGCGGTTCTCGATGATGCGCCACTGGATCTCGTCGAGATAGGGCTGCCCCTTTTTCCAGTAGTCGGCATTCTTCACGACGCGGATCGACTCGTTCCGCTTGAACTCGGCGAACTTGAACGGTCCGGTGCCGATCGGCTTCGTGCGCATGATGTTCTGCGCGACGTGGCAGGGATAGATCGGCGAATAGCCGGAAGCGAGCAGCACCAGGAACGACGGCTGCGGCGCCTTCAGCTTGAAGGTGACCTTGAGATCGCCTTCCGCCTTCGTCTCCTCGAGATTGAAGTACCAGACGCCGCGCGGGTTCTTGCGCATGTCCTTGGCGAGCGGACCCTTACCCGTCAGCATGTCGAAGGTGCAGACCACGTCAGCCGCGGTGAAAGGCTTGCCGTCGTGCCACTTCACGCCTTCGCGCAGCTCGAAGGTGAGCGAGAGATTGTCGGCGCTCCAGGCCCACTTGGTCGCGAGCTCGGGGATGACGCTCTCGAGGTTCTCGCGCCGCTTGAAGGGATCGAACATGACGAGATTGTTGAATATCGCCATGAACGGCATGTTCACGGAGATCGTCGCTTCCTCGTGGATCGAGGCGCTCGGCGGGTTGTCGCGTCCGTAGATCTTGAGGATACCGCCAGCCTTCTGCGCGGCGGCCGGCGTCGGAATTGTCAAGGCGCCCACGCCAATACCGAAGGAAACCGCCGCAAACGCGGCAGCAGAGAAGCGCTTCATGCAGTCCTCCCGAGACTTGTGGCCGGTGGCCTCACTTTCTTATGCGAGCACGCTAGCATGCCCGCTCGGTTGAGCAACCCGGATTCGCGTGGAACTGTTGTCCGCCTGACGGCAGGCAGCGGTCAGAGGCGCTCAGCGCGCATCTGAGCCTCGGCGGCGGCGATGCGGCGCCGGTTTGCGAGGTACCAGAAGAAGGCCAGGAGCTGGATGGCGAGCGTGCCGGCGAAGGCTGCCGAGTAGGCCTCGACCGGATAGCCGCCAGAGGCGGTCCGCGGCCACAGATCGATGACGACGCCGACGACATACTGGATCGCGAAGGCCGCAAGGAACATGAGGAGGTTGGCTGCCGTATTGGAGCGGCCTGACAGTTTCACGCCGAAGTAGCTCGAGAGCCATGGATAGGCGAGGACGGCCACCTGCCCGCACATGCCGAACAGCGACCAGAGCCAGGCATCGTAGCCGCGAATGGGCAGGATGATCGCGATCTGGGCGAGGACGTAGACGGCAAGGAATCCGAGCATCACCGTAATCAGGCTCACTCCGCGCCGGCTCAGCCAGTCGGCAACGGCACCGCTGATCAGGATGCCGGCGAAGAAGCCAGCCGCACTGATAAAGAGGACGTTGGCAACACCTGTGCGGTCGAGGCCGGCGACATCCTTGAGCCAGGGGCCCGCCCACAGAGTCTGCAGGCCGATCTGTGCTCCGGCAGTGGTTGCGAGCAGCGGCGCGAGGCCGAGGAAGACGCGGTCGCGGTAGATCTGGCCGACGTCGGCGAGTTGCGCGCTGAGGGGAGCGGGCTCCGCCTGCTGGCGGCGCTCCGGCACGACGAGGTAGATCATCGCGGCGACAAGTGCCGTGAAGGAAACGACGCCGAGAAATGCATTCCGCCAGCCGTAGGTCTGCACCGCCCATTCGGTCGGCGACGTCGAGACGAGGAGGCCGAGCGCCCCGATCGACATCACCAGCGAGTTCGCCAGCGCACGGCGCTGCTCAGGAACCCAGAGCACGACGGCCTTGAAGCCGCTCATCAGGCCGCCGGCAAAGCCGAGCCCGATGATCGCGCGGGCAACCGTCAGGACGTAGACGTTCGGCGCATAGGCGAACATCAGCGCGCCGAGCCCGCCGATCGCAACCAGCGCGGCCTGCACGCGCCGCGGCCCATAGCGATCGAGCAGGATGCCGAGCGGCAGTTGGAAGAGGGCGAAGGCCAGAAGATAGGCGGCTGTCAGCAGGCCGAGCTCACCCGCGGAGAGCTTGAACTCCGTGATGAGGTCGGGGGCGACGACCGCATTCACGGCACGATACAGATAAGACAGGAAGTAACCGAGACTGAACGGAAGGAGCGCCATAGCCATAATGGTGAGCGAGACGCGCTCCGGGGCGTGCGCCGGCTTCAGCGCGTCCTGTCCCGTCCGTTCCGTCATTCTCTCACCTCAATCGACCTGGCGCGCCCGCGGCTCACGAGGTTGGACCGTACGAAGCAGCTCGGCATTCGCCAATGCGGATGGTGCCGCATGCAGGGCTGGCATGCAGAGAAGGGCCCGCCGCCATGTCGCGGCCGAGCCCTTCGGTAGGTCGACAGTTCCAGGTCGTCGTACGTCTCGGATCAGATATCGAGCGGATCTTCCGGTCCGGCGGACTGGTACGCCGGATACGGTTCGCTACGCTCACCGCGCGCGGGCCGCTCACGATAGGCGCCACGCGCCTCGCGAGGCTCGCGCGGAGCGCGGGTGGACGGATCGCGGCAGATTTCCTTCTCGAGATCGGCGAGATCGATGAACTGGTCGGCCTGGCGCCGCAGCTCGTCTGCAATCATGGGGGGCTGCGTCTGCAGGGTGGACACCACGCTGACGCGGCGTCCGCGGGCCTGGAGCGCTGCGACAAGGCAGCGGAAGTCTCCGTCACCCGAGAACAGGACGATGTGGTCGAGGCGATCACACAGCTCCATGGCATCGACAGTCAACTCGATGTCCATATTGCCTTTGATCTTCCGGCGGCCAAGTGAATCCGTGTATTCCTTGGTCGGCTTCGTCACCATCGAGTAGCCGTTATAGTCAAGCCAGTCGATGAGAGGGCGAATCGACGAATATTCTTGGTCTTCAGCAAGAGCTGTATAGTATAAGGCTCGCACCAGAACGCCCTTAGATCGAAAATAACCAAGCAATCTCTTGTAATCTATGTCAAAGGC
The DNA here is from genome assembly GCA_035440865.1 of Hyphomicrobiaceae bacterium. GTDB lineage: Bacteria > Pseudomonadota > Alphaproteobacteria > Rhizobiales > Hyphomicrobiaceae > DAORNH01. The sequence goes on from DAORNH010000085.1 coordinate 8,956, forward strand.
CAAGGCTTTTGCTGTGGCGTATAGATTTGCGCCGTCTATGAACAATGCTACTCTTTCTGTTGAGTAGAAATGCATGTTGTTCTTCCCTGTATTTACCCGTCAATACTTCTGTAATATTTTCGAAGTTGCTACGGGTCGGGCTGGGCCCTGGGTTTATCCTAATGTATCGGCCGCACGCCGCAAATCGGCAGGACGCACGGTTGCCAGCCTATAACTAGGCGTTCTCGCAGCGATTGTGTAGCACCGATGTAACAATTCAGCTTTTCTGCACGCCGGCAAACCGAACGGGAACAGCCCACGAAAATGAGAGGCGAAACAGCACTGCTGGCCTTCGGCGCCAACGTTCCCGGGCGGTTCGGGATGCCGACAGCTGCGATTGGCGGAGCCTTGCGGCGGCTTGTGCGCCGCGGGTTCACAGTCGAAGCCGTGTCGAAAACCTACACGACTGCGCCGCTCGGGCCAGGACCACAGCCCGCCTACGTAAACGCAGCAGCCGTCGGTCACTGGCCGGGCGGAACGCTCGCCCTGCTGCTCGCCGCCAAGCGCATCGAGCGCGAGGCTGGCCGCCGCCGAGGCCGGGTCTGGGGGCCTCGCCCGCTCGACATCGACATCATCATGCATGGCCGACGCAGTGTCGGGTGGCCGGTTCGGGCGCGCCACGAGGGGCGACTGACGGTGCCACACCCCCACGCCAGCGAACGATCTTTCGTGATTACGCCGCTCCTCGAAATCGCCGCCTCCTGGCGACATCCGATATCCGGACTACGGCCCGCCGAGCTCGCCAAGCGCCTGAAGCCGATCAAGGGGCGCCGCAACCGGCCACGCACGCGGCCTCATCGCGCTCAGTCGTGATTATCATCGTCGTCGATGGAGCGCCTCGGCGTGTAGCGGAAGGTCGCCCGCGGCAGCAGCGCGAGGACGAGCAGCAGGGGCGGGGCCACGAAGCACCATGCCGCCCAATACGAGTGGTCACGGCCGCGTGCGGCGGCGAGTATCCCGGCGGCGAGGCCTGAAAGGGGCGCAACCACACCCCAGATTACAATGTACTTCATCGCAAAGCCCTCTGCTCTCGTTCGTGGTTGTCCCGAGTAGGTTCCACACCTGAGAAGTTGTTGTCGTAATAGTTGCGGTCGCGAGAGCTCCTATCGATCGCTCGCCGGGTGGCGAGCTGGGAGAGAATATGAGGATTCAAGGAGTTGTAATCAAGCACCCTGCCGCAATGATGGTCGAAATCGATAGCGGCGCATTTTCGCTCCCGTCGCGCCCTCCGCCCACTCTTGCGCATCCCGAGAGTGTGCTATGCACGTCCGGTCAGCGGCTCGACGTTGCGCCCGTTCCGCACGCGACGCCTTGGAAAACCGGCTCAAGATCGCACGTGATGCTCCGACGCGACAGCACCTATCGACAGCCCGGGCTATCGGCGGAGATTGCCGCGCGTCTTATGCAGGCCATCGCGGCGCTCGTCATCTGTGCCCTGGCGTGCCTCCCCGCGATCGCCCTCGATATCGAGTTCGGCGGCAGGCGGATCAAGCGCGAGATCCTTGCCCTCTACGATGGCCGGCATGGACCGTTGAACGAGACGCGTATCCACAAGTTCGCCGAGATGCCGCTGAACCACCTCGGCTTCAAGGTAATCTACCACGACATCTCGAAAGGCCTGCCGCCGATTGCCGAGATGGGGCGCTATCGGGGCGTCCTCACGTGGTTCCTCGAGCCCTTGCCGCAGCCCGACCAGCTCGTCTTCTGGCTCGATCAGGTCACGCGCACCGAACTCAGCTACGTCATGATCGGCGAGGTCGCCCCGCCTTCTCCCGAGGCACTGGAGCCGACGGTCGCCCGCATCCTCGCGCGGCTCGGCCTGCATACGAGCGGCCAGTTCATCGGCCTCACGCATCGCTCAAAGGTCGTGTTCGCCGACCCGGATATGCTCGGCTTCGAGCGGCGCATCGACGCCGTGCTGCCCGGCTACCTCGTGGTGACGGCCAAGGCGAACGAGGCGACGGCTCATCTCACACTACGCCACAGCAGCCCGCGCGGCGAGGTCTCCTCCGACGTTGTCGCGACGAGCCCGCGGGGTGGCTATGCGCCGCACGACTTCACGATCTTCTACGAGCCCAACACCAATCGGGTGCGCTGGATCCTCAACCCGTTCGCCTTCTTCAAGAAGGCCTTTGGCAACGAGCTGTTCCCCGTCCCGGATACGACCACGCTTGCCGGCCGGCGGCTCTATTTCAGCCACATCGACGGAGACGGCTGGAACAACCTCACCGACGTCGAAGAGTATCGCGTCCAGAACATGCTGTCGGCTGAGGTCATCGCGCGCGATGCCATCCTGCCGTTTCCGGACCTTCCTGTCAGTGTCGGCCTCATAGCCGGCGAGGCCGACCGCACTCTCGGCGGCCTGTCCTCGAGCGGTCGCATCGCCCGCCTCCTCTACGCGCTGCCGCACGTCGAGGTGGCGAGTCACACCTACTCGCATCCCTACTCGTGGCGCTTCTTCGAGGCCTACGAGCGGACCAAGGAGCTCGATCTGATCGAGAAGGCCGCGCGCCCCGAGCAGCCGGTCCGCGAGCGCCTCGCCGAGGGGCTCATGCGGGCAGTCGGTCGCGAGCCGCCGCCATCGCGCTACGACAAGTTCTTCGCCGGGTCGGACGAACTGCCAAGAACGTTCATGAAGCGGCCCTTCGACCTCAAGACCGAAGTCGCTGGCGCGCTCGCCATGTCCGAAAGCTTTGCGCCGAAGGGCAAGAAGGCAAAGCTCTATCTTTGGAGCGGCGATACGACCCCCTTCGAGGGCGCGATCCGCGAGGTGCGGCTCGCCGGCGCCCGAAACATCAACGGCGGCGATTCACGCCTCGATATCGAGTATCCCTCGGTCGCCTATGTGCCGCCGATCAGCCGCGTCGTCGGGTCAGAGCGTCACATCTACGCCGTCAACAGCAACGAAAATACCTACACCAACGACTGGACCGGGCCCTACTACGGCTTCTTCATGCTCGAGCACACGCTGCGCAATACCGACGCGCCGCGGCGCCTCAAGGCCTTCAATCTCTACTATCACATGTACTCCGGCGAAAAATCCGCGGCATTGGCCTCCGTGCGCCACTTCCTCGCGATGGCGCGTCGTCAGCCCGTCATCCCGATCGCCGCCTCGCACTACACGATGATTGCGGAGGACTTTTTTGCCGCAGAAATCGAGCAGGTGAACCTGTCGGCCTGGGCCGTCACGGCGCGTGGCACGATGCAGACCGTCCGCTTCGACGACGCCGAGGGGTTCGGCATTGACTGGGCGCAGAGCATCGGCGTGATCGGCTTCACACGCCACCAGAAGGCGCTCTACATCAGCCTCGATGCGCAGGTGACGCGCGCAATCGTGGCCCTGCAGGCCCGGTCCGATCCGGACCGGCGCGACGAGGCGACCCCGAGGCTCGTGCTCGAGGGCAGCCGTTGGCAGATCCGCGCCATCTCGCAGACGACATCGGAGGTCTGCGACCTGATCGCGACTGTCGAAGGATTCGGCCCCGGCGACATGGTGTGGCGCGCGCCCCCCGGAAAGTCGATCACGGCAACGATCGCACGAGGCGGCGAGCCGCTGGCAGCACAGACGGCGACCGTCAGGCCCGACGGCCTCGTCGAGCTCCGTCTCGCCGCTGCCGTCATCGAGCCCGCCATGCTGAGGCTCAAGTGCCATGGCTGATGTCGCGACCGGCGGGCACCGTGGCCTGGAGCTCAGACCCAACGTCATCGTCATAACCGCGCTCTCGCTCGCAGCGCTTGTGCTCGCAATCTTCATGCTGCCGGGCGACACGGAGCGCATTGCCGTGCTCGAGCGCGATGGTCACTATCGCCAGGCACTGACCGCGCTCGAGGAGCGCTTCGCGAAGGGCGACCGGCGGCAGCCGACGCTGTTCCAGCTCTTCAAGCTCCACGAGCGCCATGGCGACATCGCCAATGCCCGCCGCATGCTGGAGATGCTGGTCGAACTCAGGCCCAATGACCACCATCTCCAGCGCCAGCTGGCCGAGTTCTACAAGATCACGCAGGACGAGGACTCCTACGTGCGCGCCCTCGCCCGCCAGCTGGATATCCGCTATTCGGAGCCGGCTTGCCGCAACCTGATCGGCATCTGGCGGCGGCGAGGCGAAGCCGATACCGAGCAGAAGTCGATCGAACTCTGCCGGTCGAAGGGCTACCGGCGCACCGAGGACATCATCAGGCTCGGCTTCCTGTCGGCCGCCGGCGGCAATCTTGTCGCCGCCGCCGACATCCTGAGGGCTGTCGACGACCGCCGCCGGCTGAAGCTGGACGAGGAGCGCCATCTCCTGTTCGCCGCGCTCGTCGAGGCCGGCCAGGAGAAGGAGGCCAATCGGCGGGCCGGACGCTGGCTGCGAGGCCAGCGCAACGACGCTTTCGCGCTCACGCTCATCGACACCCTCGTCGAGTCCCGCAAGTTCGATGCTGCGGTCGACCTCGCGCGCGAGGTCGGCACCGTCGGCGACAGCGTTTCGCTGGTCATTGCAAGCCTCATGACGGAGCAGGGCCAGCAGGTCGCGGCGCGGGCCTATCTGCGCGGCTGGCTCGAGAAAGCCGTGCTCGAGACGGAGGACATCACCACGCGCTTCCTAGCCTCCGCGCTCGACGCGGAAGACAGCGAGCTCGCCTACATCGGCGCACAGCGATACGGCCTCCCGAAACTCGGCCAGTCGCACCTCGCAGAGCTCGCCGAGGCGCTCGGTGCGGACGGACGGCGCAAGGAGTTCCGATCCGTCAGATCGCATCTTGCCGAGGAGACGGTGCGCGCCAACCCGCTGCTTGCGGCCGCCATCGAGGCCGAGCGCGGTGCAACCGTGCCGGCGCGCGTGCTCCTCTCGCGCGTCAATGTCGGCGAGCTCGAGGAATGGCGGCTCGCCCTATGGTCGCGGCTCATGGAAACTACCGGCCGCCGGGCCAGCCCGACGGCGGTCCCGCGCCCAGGAACCGGCGAGCCCACCGGCATCGGTCCCCAGTCCCTCGGGCCGCCGCGAATCGTTCGGCGGACCAAGGACCGAACCCGAACCATCCGCCGGATCACACGGGGCAAGGCGCCGCCGCCTACGGCGCCGCTCGGACCGGGCGCAGTCCCCGGGCCGGCACCGGGTGTGGCTCCGAAGCCATTTGCGCCGCCATCGTTCAGCAGCGGCGGGTAGGCGAACTCTTTGGGCGGATGCTTATTGATCGCCGGATGCGACCCTCCAGTCATTGCGGAAATGCGCAACCGCCGATAGCGTGCCGGGCTGGCGCGACAGATCTCCGCCATCAATCGATCATTGGAGTGGACGAGTGCAGACGAGAGGTCCAGAGAGCGGCACTCCTGGTGGAATGGGGCGCCATGGGTTGCCCGTGCTGCCGCCGCTCGTCGCCTGGTTGGAAATCGCGCTGCTGATCCTGCCGATCACCGTCTACGACTACTTGTCCACCGGCTTCACGATAACGGAGTTGCACCCGCATCCATTCTGGCTGCCCGTGCTGCTTCTGAGCCTCCAGTACGGCACCCCGTCCGGGCTCGCCGCTGCAGGTGTCGCCATCCTCGCGACCTTCGCGCTCGGTTGGCCGGAGCAGGACAT
>DAORNH010000086.1:0-209 GCA_035440865.1 Hyphomicrobiaceae bacterium
CGATGGTGGAATGAGGGAGCGCAACGTAGAACGGCACCCCCGTATCCTTGGCGGCGAGCGCTTTCAGGTAGGTGCCGATCTTGTTGGCGACGTCGCCGCGGCGCGTGACTCGATCCGTGCCGACGATGACGAGGTCGACTTCGCCGCGCTGCATGTAGTGCCCGCCGGCATTGTCGACGATGACGTGATAGGGCACGCCGTGGCTGCCG
>DAORNH010000086.1:248-4475 GCA_035440865.1 Hyphomicrobiaceae bacterium
TTCGTCCACCCATACATGCACGGGCAGCCCCTCGTCCTGCGCCAGATAGATGGGTGCGGTCGCGGTGCCGTAATCGACAGTGGCGAGCCAGCCGGGATTGCAGTGGGTGAGGATGTTGACGGGCTTTCCGGCCTTGCGCTTGGCGGCGGCCTTGATGAGACCGAGGCCGTGCTCGCCGATACGCCGGCAGGTCTCGACGTCGTCGTCGCAGATGGCCGCGGCCTTCAACCAGGCGGCATTCGCGCGGGCCGTCGGGGCGAGCGGCGCGACGGCCTTGCGCATCTCATCGAGCGCCCAGCGCAGGTTGACGGCGGTCGGCCGCTGGCTGGCGAGATGCTCGATTGACGCCTCGAGGGCCCGGTCGGAGGGGTCACGACGCAAGGCCATCGCGAGGCCATAGGCCGCTGTCGCGCCGATCAGAGGCGCGCCGCGCACCTCCATGGTCTTGATGGCGCGTGCAGCCTCGTCGGCGGTGGCGAGCACCTTGGTGACGAACTGGTGCGGGAGCCTCGTCTGATCGATGATCTCGACGGCGCGGCCGTCGGCTGTCGGCCAGATCGTCCGGTAATGTCGGCCGGCAATCCGCATCAGTGGCCCTCAAAGGCCATCAGCGCCTTGCTCTCGACGCCGAGCCGGGCGAGCCGCTTCACGCCGCCGAGCTCGGGGAGGTCGATCACGAACGAGGCGCCGAGCACGGTGCCGCCGGCGCGCTGGACCAGCTTGACGGCGGCCTCGGCGGTGCCGCCCGTCGCGATCAGGTCATCGACGATCAGTATGCGCGCGCCCTTGCTGATGGCGTCGACATGAATCTCGATCGTGTCCTCGCCGTACTCGAGCTGGTAGCTCTGCGAGATCGTCTTCCAGGGCAGCTTGCCCTTCTTGCGGACCGGAATGAAGCCGCAGCCGAGGCGGTCGGCGACTGCTCCGCCGAGGATGAAGCCGCGCGCCTCGATGCCGGCGACGGCATCGACGGGCTCCGTTCGATAAGACTCGGCCATACGCGCGATCGCTGCCTTGAAGCCTTGCGGATCGGCGAGCAGCGTCGTCACGTCGCGGAACATGATGCCGGGCTTGGGGTAGTCCGGAATGGTCCGGACGAGGCTCCTGAGATCCTGCATCTGGCGAACCTCTACAATGGTTTTTCGGGTGATGGCGGCGAGCAGCGTTACTGCGGCGCGGGGCGCGACGGCAGTCCCGCGCGAGGCTCGATGGGTCGCTTCGTGGTATCGCTGCGGGTCATGCGATCCTTCCCGCGCGGCACAGTGCGGCGGAGCGCCGGCAGACCCTTCTCGAGCTTCAGCTTGATCTTTTCGGCGTCCTGCGGCTCGGGATTGAGCGACAGCGCAAGTCCCCACTGGAAGCGCGCCTCGCGTTCTCGGCCGACCCGCCAGAGCGCATCGCCGAAGTGATCGTTGAGCGTCGGGTCCTCGGGCCTGAGCTCCACGGCGCGCTCGAGGTGCTTTGCCGCGTCCTTGAAGTTGCCAAGTCGGAAATGGGCCCAGCCGAGGCTGTCGACGATGTCGGCGTCGTCGCGCTTCAGGCTCACGGCCTTTTCGATGAGGGCGAGGCCCTGCTTCAAGTTGCGGTTCTGGTCCACCCAGGTGTAGCCGAGGTAATTGAGGACGAGGTGCTGGTCGGGCGCAAGTTGCATCGCCTTCAGCAGATCGGCCTCTGCCGCCGGCCAACGCTTGATGCGCTCATAGGAGGTGCCGCGCGCGTAGAAATAGGTCCAATGACGCTTCTCCGGCCGGCCAATGAGCGCGATCGCCTTTGTGTAGTAGCCGATAGCCTCCTCGTATCGCTTGTGGCCGCGCATGAGCAGCCCAAGCGCGTCGAGCGGCCGAATGTCAGTCGGATCGGCCTTGGCCATCGCTTCGAGGAGTGTCTTCGCCTCCTCGACCTTCTTCAGGCGATCGAGATTCTGCGCCTTGCGGATCTGGATGGCCCCGAACATGGAGCTGTCCTTGGAAATGCGCTCGTAGACGTCGTTTGCGTCCTCGTAGCGCTTGGTGGCCTCATAGTAGCCGGCGATCTCAGTGAGCGCGAAGGGAGCGCTGGGCTTCAGGTAGAGCGAAAGTTGCAGGTAGATCGCACCGAGGCTGACCCCGCCGTCGCTGGCAAGGGCTGCTCCGAGGCCATAGAAGAGCTCGGCGAGCCCGTCCACCGGGGTCTCGATGAGGAGACCGACGGGGGCCGGGCCCTTGAGGCGCTCGGCGAGCGCGCGGGCCTCAGGGTGCGCCTGCGGACCAGCCCGTTTGGCGTAGTCGTCGAGGAGAGTGCGCGCCTGCTTGGTTTCGCCGGACGCGGCGAGATGCTGCCCGTAGGCGAGCATGAAGCGGAGCGCGCGCGAGCGGGCATCCTCGAACAGCCGCCGATAAGCCGCGCGGGCATCCTGCGGCCGGCCGGCGACGTCCAGCAACAGCGCGTGATGGTAGCGGATGTGGAACTGCGCCCACTCCTGCGCGCGGGTCTGCCCGAGGGCGTCGGCCGCAGCCGCAGCCTCGCCTTTGGCAGCACGAATCCAGGCGGAGGCAATCGTACCCGTCAGCTCGCCGAGGGGACCGCTCGATGAGGCCTTGACGTGCTCGAGGGCGGCATCGTGGCGACCCTCCTTGAACTCGGCGAGGCCCAGGATCAGTCGGGCCATGCGGTGACCTTTGTTGAGGGCGGCGAGATCACGGGCGAGGGGAAGCGCCTTTTCCCAATGCCCCTCTGTCGCCTCCATGAGGAGCGCACTCTCCATCAGGACCTCGTTGGCGGGGTCCTGAGCGAGGGCGCGACGATAGAGGGCCGCTGCCGCGTCGGTCTCGTGGAGCGCGCGGGCGTAGCGGCCCGCCAGGTAGCTGCCGAGCAGCGACTTGCTATCGGGGAGGTCTGCGACCCCGCCGCGGGCAAAGGCCGTAACAGCGGTGCCGACCAGCGCCAACAGGGCGCAGAGAGCCGATATTGCAGGTTTTGAAAGCGTGCGCTTCACGTCACGTCGCCTCGTCGGTCACGTCATGGGCCTCGAGCAGCTCGGGAGACGCTCGACTCGCCACCGACCTTAGCAAAGGTTGCATGAGCTTGGCCATCGCGAGCGTTCGGCTCTCCCTACGTGCCAATTCGAGACGGCGGATCAGTCGATCTTCACCTTGAGGCGGACATCTGGTGCCGCCATCGCCAGGGGTAAGCTGTCATTTATGTTTCTCGCCTTTTATTCAATCAAACCAGAAGTCTGTACGGGCGAGGCGTCGGTCATGAGTATCCTTACGCTGGTAATGCGCGATGCACATGCGCGCTCCATGAAAGTGATTTCGCGCTGGCAACGCGATGCCTCGGGCGTGACGGCCATCGAGTTCGCAATGGTCGCCATGCCGTTCCTGATGCTGCTGTTCGGCATCATCGGCATCGGGCTCTACTATTTCACGACATTCTCGATGGAGAACGCCGTCGAGCAGGCGGCGCGCCTCATCCGCACGGGCCAGGCGCAGCAGACTGGCATGAATGCCGCGCAGTTCAAGGCCGAAATCTGCTCGCGCGCGCCGGGCTTCATCGACTGCACCAACAAGCTCCGCGTCAGCGTCAAGACCTACAACGAGTGGACCGCGATCACGCCGGCGACGCAGCCGAAGTGCCTCGACGAGGGGAACCTCATCACGGCCACCGAGTATTCTCCAGGCGGCTCCGGCGAGATCGTGCTCGTGTGGGTCTGCCTCGAGTGGGACTTCGCTGCGAAGATCCCCTTCCTGAACCTCGCCGACATGTCGAACGGCTCGCGCCTCATCCAGGTGGCGACGACGTTCCGCACCGAGCCCTATCAGAACTGAGCGTCGGGAGACCGGTCATGAGCATTCTCAAGAAGGCCCGGCGAGCCCATATCGCCTTCCTCGCCAAGGCCCGCAATCTGAGGCGGAGCGAGTCCGGCATCGCTGCCATCGAGTTCGCGATGGTCGTGCCGATCATGTTCTTCCTGTTCGTCGGCGCCGTCGAGTTCAGCCAGGCACTGACGGTCGACCGCCGCGTCACGCAGTCGGCCAGCGCCACGGCCGATCTCGTTGCCCGTACCGACCGCATGACGCTTGCCGCCGTCGACAACACCTTGAAGATCGTCGAGCAGCTGATCCAGCCCTACGATGCCAACGCGCTGACCGTTGCCGTGGTCTCGGTGAAGGCCTCCGCATCGGGTGGCCCGGTGCCGAACGTGACGGTCGACTGGTCGCGCAACAACAAGGGTGCGACGCCCTATTC
>DAORNH010000086.1:4485-7123 GCA_035440865.1 Hyphomicrobiaceae bacterium
GGCCGGTGCTGCCTATCCGCACGTCCCGGCCGGTCTCCTGGTCGCCGGCGAGTGGGTGATCGTCGGCGAGGCCGTCTACAATTACACTCCGCTCATCTTCAATTACTTCATCACCTCCGCCTTCAACATGGAGGAGCGCTTCTTCCTGAAGCCGCGCCAGAAGAGTTGCGTGAGCCTCGAGCCGATCAACTGCGCGACAGGCAATCCCTTTTGAGTCGAAGCAGCCCAGAATTCAAGTGATCGCCCGCCCGGACCCTAAGGTCCGCGGCGGGCGATCACTTTTTGACGCGATCCCCCCCCGGCTCAACTGGCCGGACACAAAGGTTGTATGTCGCCGCAACGACCCTCAGCGCGCTGTCGACCGCATGGCCTCGACCTTACCCTCGAGAAAGCTCCTGATGAGGATGCTGGCGATGGCGTGCTTGCCGGGCACGGTCAGGCCTTCGGGATGCCGCCGCTCGGCCATCGACCGTACCTCGTCCAGCGAGAACCAGCGCGCATCGGCGAGCTCGGACTTGTCGATCTTCAGCTCGGTCGTCTCGGCGAAGCCAATGCAGCCCATCATCAGCGAATGCGGGAACGGCCAGGGCTGGCTCGAGTGATAGGCGACCTTGCCTACCCTGATCCCGGTTTCCTCGTGCACCTCACGGCGCACCGCATGCTCGATATCCTCGCCGGGTTCGAGGAAGCCCGCGAGCGTCGACCACATGCTATTCTGGTAGCGGTGCTCGTGGGCAAGCAGGCAGCGTGTACCGTCCGTGACGAGCATGATGACGACGGGGTCGGTGCGGGGAAACCAATCGGTGCCGCACGACCAGCACTTGCGCCGCCAGCCGCCATCCTTCACGCGCGTCTGTGAGCCGCAGCGGCCGCAGCAGCGGGCGTTCTCGTGCCACTGCGCGAGCGCCCTCGCCTGCCCCGCGAGCGATTGCTCCTCGGGCGTCAGCAGGCCTTGCATGGCGAGCGAGCGCAGGTCGACGGCGGGCCTCAGATGCTCGACACCACCCCTCACGGTGCGCGCGAAGTGCTCCGTCATGGCGATCGCGAAATGGGGCACTGCCGCGTCGCGGCTGAGCCCCAGGAACATCGCGTCCTCGGTCTGCAGGCCGAGATCCGCAATCTCGCTGGTGGAGAGCCATCGGATCGATGCGCTGCTGCGATCGGCCGAGCCGTTGATCACGGGCTTCAGGTCGGTGAACACCATGAATCGGGCCGCCGACGATGACCGCTGCCCGGCGAGCCAGTCCTTGTCGCTGCGCTTCGGCCCCATGCGGTCGAGAAGCGTCGTCGTGGCAACTGTCGGCATCTGCGTCCACTCCCGCGTCAAGCGTGACCAACCACCCGAGCTGTCACTAGCGTCCGGGGCTCGCTCCACGTTGCCTGTAGTGACGAGGCGTCGCAACAGTCCAATCGCAAAAAAGCATCATGCCCGCCCGGAAAACCGTGCTACGGTCCGCCGCCCTTGGGCCCAACCTGCAGGTGGGCGAGGAGCAAGAAAACGTCGTGGAGGATACTGATGAAGCGTGCGTTCAAGGCTGCGGCCGTCGCAGCAGCCGCGCTGGCGGTTGTCGGCATGTCGGGCGCGTCGGCCCAACAGCCCAAAGTTCTGAAGATGCAGGCGTCGTGGCCTGCCTCTCTGACGCTCTATGAGAACTTCACCCAGTTCGCGAAGCGCGTCGAGCAGCTCACAGCCGGTCGAATCAAGATCGAGACCATGCCCGCAGGCCAGGTCGTGCCGCCCTTCGAGGTGCTCGAGGCGACACACAAGAAGGTCATCGACGGCCATCACTCGTGGGCCGGCTACTGGGTCGGCAAGAACAAGGCCGCGATCCTGTTCTCCGGTGGTCCCGGCGGTCCGCTCGGCATGGACCACATGGACTACATGGGCTGGATGTGGCACGGCGGTGGCGATGCACTTTACAACAAGTTCTACACTGAGACGCTGAAGCTCAACGTCGTCGTCATCTCGATCCTGCCGTCAGCACCGCAGGCGCTCGGCTGGTTCAAGAAGAAGATCGAGAACCTCGCAGACTTCAAGGGCCAGAAGTGCCGCCAGACCGGCGTCGCGGCCGAGATCTTCAACGAAATGGGCATGCGCACGGTCAACATGGCCGGTGGCGAAATCATGCCGGCCGCCGAGCGTGGCACCATCGATTGCGCCGAGTGGGTCGGCGGCATCGAGGACCTGCGCTTCGGTTTCCAGAAGATCTGGAAGTGGCACTATGCGCCGTCGCTCCATGAGTCCGTCTCGGTCGGCGAACTCGTGATCAACGGTGACGCCTGGAAAAGCCTCTCGGCCATGGATCAGGAAATCATCCGCGCGGTGGCCGTCGAGACCATGTTCACCTGGTGGGCCAAGTGGCAGCGCCAGAACGCCGATGCCCTCAAGGAGCTGCGGGACACGCACAAGGTCAACATCGAGCTGACACCGCCCGAGATCATGACCGAGTTCCTTGCCGCCTGGGATCGCATCGCCGCCCGCGAGGCCGAGAAGAACCCGGTCTTCAAGACGATCTGGGAATCGCAGAAGGCCTGGGCCTCCGTGGTCGTGCCGGCGAAGGCCTTCTACTATCCGGCCTACTCGCTCGGCGCCAACCACTACTGGGGCAAGAAGTGAGCTGAAACGACACGAGGGCGG
>DAORNH010000086.1:7140-7980 GCA_035440865.1 Hyphomicrobiaceae bacterium
CTTCTCTACGTCTCGAGGGCCGCCTCGAGACGAATTGGAACGAGCATTCGGGGGAATGTCATCGTTCACGAATTCCGGCGAAATCGCGCGACAAGACGTGCCGCCTCTGCTGAAGAACTCGTCTGCACCACTTGGGGGAAGCCATGGCCAATTCCGATACGATACGCCCATCGGCGGCGTATCTCGGCGTCATCCATTTCATCGATACGATCACCGACTGGTCGTCGAAGCTGTTCATGCTGCTGATTGTGCCGCTGATCTTTGCCAACGTGGTCGAGGTCGTCTCGCGCTACTTCTTCGGTGATCCGACGGTCTGGGCCCTCGACATGACGACGATGGCGTTCGGCGCCATGTTCATGCTCGGCTCGGCCTTCGCCCTGCTCAAGGGCGCGCACGTGCGCACGGACATGCTCTGGGACAAGTTTTCAGAGCGCAAGAAGGGTATAATCGACAGCTGCGCCTACATCTTCTTTTTCCTGCCCTCCATGGCGGCGATCGCCTACATCGGTTGGGAGGGGTTTGCCTACTCCTACTCGCTCGGCGAATATCAACGAGAAGTCTAACTCGGGTGCCTGGCAGCCGATCATCTGGCCGCTCCGTGGCGCCATTCCCCTCACCGCCGCCCTCCTGTTCTTCCAGGGCATCTCCGAGCTCATGAAGAGCCTTTGGGCCGCACGCACGGGTCAGGTTCTCGTCAAGCACGACAAGATCGAGGTCTGATCAGATGAACATTCTCGCGACGCTCGGCATCTCGAACGAGCTGTGGGGCGGTCTCATGCTGTTGAGCATGATCACCGTCATCTTCATCGGCTTCCCGATCTCCTTCACGCTGCTGTTCCT
>DAORNH010000086.1:8036-10999 GCA_035440865.1 Hyphomicrobiaceae bacterium
ACACGATGAAGAGCGACATCCTGCCCGCGGTTCCGCTCTTCATCTTCATGGGCTACATGACGGAGCAGGCCGGCCTCATGGAGCGCCTGTTCGTCGCCATGCGATCGATCATGGCGCCGGTGCGTGGCGCGCTCTATCTCGCCGTCATCCTCACCGCGACCATCTTCGCCATGGCAACCGGTATCGTGGGCGCGGCCGTCACCGTGCTCGGCATCATGGCCGGCCCGATCATGATCAAGTCGGGCTATGACGCACGCCTCTCCTCCGGCGCCATCGCGGCGGGTGGCACGCTCGGCATCCTCATTCCGCCCTCGGTCATGCTCGTCGTCATGGGACCGACGATGGGTGTACCGGTGAACCTGCTCTACAAGGCCTCGATCGGGCCTGGCTTGCTGCTCGCCGGCATGTATATCGCCTACTGCCTCATTCGCAGCTTCATAAATCCCTCGCTCGGTCCGCCGATGTCGCCCGAGGAGCGGCGCGTCGCGGACGACACAATGATGAACGAGCAGGTGAGCCTTCCGGTTCGCACGCTCGGGTTCGCTGCAACCGTCCTGCTGGCCCCCGCCGTCGTCGCGCTGGTGACGATGCAGTTCCTCGGCTGGGAAGCACCGATCGCGATTGTCAAGAACAAGTTCGTCTACGATCCGAAGGGCCTACTCGTCCTTGTTCTGCTCGTCGTCTCCGCGATCGGCGCCGGCGCCGGCTACATCTATAACGCCTATTTCCGCGCCATCTGCATCGGCATCGCGCCGCTGGCGGCCCTGATCGCCACGACGCTCGGCACCATCGTCGGCGGTCTGGCGACGCCGACCGAGGCCGCCTCGTGCGGCGCTTTTGGCGCGAGCCTTCTCGCCCTCGTATACGGAAAGCTCACGTTAGGCGACACGTCGCGGCCGTTGTTCGTCGCGGCGAGCCTTGCTGCGGCGGTCGTCGGCGGCATCATCGGTTGGACGTATGTCGGCGGCGTTTCGGGCACGGCCTTCGGCGCGATATTCGGCGGTACGCTGCTCGGCTTCATCCTGAGCCCGCCGCTCTATAATGCCGGCATGGGCACGATGACGACGTCGGCGATGGTGCTCTTCCTCGCCGTCGCCTCGAACATCTTTGGCGCCGTGTTCGCCAAGCTCGGCACGGCCTCCGTGATCACCAACGGGCTCATCGCACTGCCATTGCCCGATCTCGGCAAGCTCGCGCTGATCATGCTCATCATCTTCCTGCTCGGCTGGCCGTTCGAGTGGCCGGCGATCATCCTCGTCTTCCTGCCGATCTTCCTGCCCGTGTTCGACAAGTTGCAGATCGCAGGCCTCACGAAGCTCGAGATGCTGCTCTGGTTCGGCGCGCTCGTCGCTGTGAACCTGCAGACGGCCTTCCTCAGTCCACCCGTCGCCATGTCGGCCTACTACCTCCGAAACGTCGTACCGCAGTGGTCGCTCGCAACAATCTATCGCGGCATGGCGGACTACATGGTCATCCAGATCATCTGCCTGCTGCTCCTTTTCTTCTTCCCGGCCCTCGCCCTCTTCGGGGTACGCTGAGGCGAAGCCCAGAGAGTTGCAGCTCGCTGTAAATGTCCGGGCCGCGGCGGGGCAATCCCCTCCGCGGCCCGTCCCGCTTCAGGTCGCAGGCCACGCCGACCATGGCAGCCACTTTCATTTTGCCGAACGTGTTCGCTTCGCGAGAAGGGCTGCCGCCCTTCAACCCGCTCGGGGAGACCCCGAACCCTCTTCCTTTTGGCTTTCAAAGAAGGGTGGGTTTGGAAGGTCCCCTCCCGAGCAGGTCTGGGCGGCAGCCCAGTCGCGCAGCGAATACGGCGGTCGTTGAGGTTGGCTTGCTGCCATCCGACCCTGCCGCTATAAGCGCGCCGAGCGTGGCGCGCTCTGCCCGACGCGACAGCTTCCCATCTTCAACGAGGACCACTCATGGCAATCCAACGCACCTTCTCGATCATCAAGCCGGACGCAACCCGCCGCAATCTGACCGGCTCGATCAACGCCGTCATCGAGAAGTCGGGGCTGCGCGTCGTCGCCCAGAAGCGCGTGCGCTGGTCGCTTGAGCATGCGCAGAAGTTCTACGAGGAGCACAAGGCGCGGCCGTTCTATGGCGAGCTGTGCACGTTCATGACCTCGGCGCCGATCGTCGTCCAGGTGCTCGAGGGCGAGGACGCCATCCAGAATTACCGCGACATCATGGGCGCGACCGACCCCAAGGAAGCCAAGGACGGCACCATCCGCAAGCTCTTCGCCGTCTCGAAGGGCGAGAACTCGACGCACGGCTCCGACAGCCCGGCTAGCGCCGCCCGCGAGATCGCCCTCAACTTCGCCGAGTTCGAGATCGTCGGGTGAAGGGGGGAGGTCGGGAAGGTCGGGTGTCAGACCCATGGGTCTGACACCGTCACTCGCAACTGACCCGGGCCAGACCGTGAATGCTGAGCCTCGCTCAGCAAGTGGGCTGCCGCCCACACCCGCCCGGGGGAGGCTTCCCCCCGGCCCCCCTCTTTGTTCGGACCAATACGTGGGAAGGTCAGGGGTGCCCCCCGGCCACAAGCGCCGCTCCGATGTGGCTCGCGAGGTCCTCCGCGATGAGCGCCGGTCCGGCAAGCGCGCCGCATCTCCCGTGCAGCCAGGCGCCTGCCGCCGCGGCTTCGAAGGTTGGCAGCCCCAGCGCTGCGAGCCCCGTGATGATGCCGGCGAGCACGTCGCCCGACCCGGCGGTCGCGAGCCACGGCGGCGCGTTCTCGTTGATCGCTGCGCATCCATCCGGCGCGGCGATTACCGTGTCGGCGCCCTTGAGCAGCACGACGGCGCCGGAGCGCTCCGCGGCCTGCCGCGCGCAGTCGAGCTTGGAGCCCGCAGCCTCGGGAAAGAGCCGACGGAACTCACCCTCGTGCGGGGTGAGGATGACGCGCTCCGCTGGAAACGTGCGCGACCCGAGCGGCGCCAGCGCGGTCAGCGCATCCGCAT
>DAORNH010000086.1:11019-11378 GCA_035440865.1 Hyphomicrobiaceae bacterium
GCAAGCGCGATCTCGACCATGCGACGCATGGCCTCGCCAGTGCCGCCGCCGGGGCCGAGCAGCACGGCATTGCGGCGCGGATCGGCGAGCACCTTGGTGAGGCCGTCCGGCACGTCGAAGGGCGCGACCATCACGCTCGTCATGTGCGCGGCATTGACCGGGAACGCCGCGCGTGGCGTGGCGAGCGTCACAAGTCCGGCACCTGCCCGCAAGGCCGCGACCGCCGCAAGCCGTGCGGCACTCGCGCTCTCCGCTGGGCCCGAGACGACAATCGCGTGACCGTGGCCGTACTTGTGGCTCGCGAGCCCGCGCGCCGCACTCCGATAGGCACCGCCCCACAGGCCCGGATGATTGGCGAA
>DAORNH010000086.1:11430-14552 GCA_035440865.1 Hyphomicrobiaceae bacterium
CACGCACTGCGCCGCAGAGTCCGCGTCCCGGCAGCAGCAGGTGGCCGGGCTTACGCCTGAAGAACGTGACGGTTTCGGTCGCCTCGATTACGGAGTCGCCGACGACCGCGCCCGAGGTGCCGTCGAGGCCGCTCGGCACGTCGACCGCGACAACGGGGGCCGCACCCGCGTTGCAGGCGGCGACGAGATCGCGGGCGAGCCCCTCGAGCGGCCGCGCAAGGCCTGCGCCGTAGAGCGCGTCGATCACGGTCTCGGCGCCGTCGAGCATCTCGGTGCGGGCGCGCTCGTAGTTGCCCCAGCGCGCCGCGACTGCGGCGGCGTCGCCTTTCATTGCGCCTGCTTCGACGAGACACCCGAGCGTCACGCGATAGCCGCGCTCACGCAGAATGCTCCCGGCGACAAAGCCGTCGCCGCCGTTGTTGCCGGGCCCGCAGAGAATCGTGACGCGCCCGCCGACCGAGGCATGCTCGGCAGCGGCGTCCGCGACGGCGAGCCCGGCGCGCTCCATAAGGAGAAGCGAGGGCGTGCCCCGCGACACTGCGGCACGATCAGCTTCGGCCATCTCGCGCGTCGTCAGGAGCTCGAGGCCACTCGACACGGGCGGTCCTCAGTTCGACGCGAGCCGGTCGGCGACCTCGTTGGAGAGTGCTACTCCGATCGGCTCGGCGGCGGCCTTGAGCGTGGCCGTCAGGCAGCGCTGATCGCGGAGGCACGGCGTCGTCAGATTGCGCATCACCATGTCGGGGAGCTGGATCGGCGCCACCATCTCGCCGCTCGGCGTGCGGATGAGCGTCGCCGTGACGCGCAGGACGGGCATCGTGTCGGCAGCCGGTTGCCCGGGCCGTAATCCAGGATGCGGCATGCCAGGCACGGGCGCCGGCGGCGTCGGGAAGACGAGCAAAACCTTGTAGGTCAACAGCATGTCGATCGGCGGCGTCTTGATGGTGGTCGTCAGCTGGTGCACCTCGGCCGGCGGCACGTCATAGCCCTGCCGCCTGAAGGTCTGGAGCTGGAACACGTTCGAGAACGCCGTGATGTCGTAGACGCCGAAGCGCGCATTGAGCTCGCGCTTCAAGGTGGCGGTCACGTCCTCGATGATGCCGTAGCCGCGCTGCACCGCGCCCTGCCCGCCGTCATGCTCGATGACGAGGATGTTGTGGCGGGCGAGCTGGGCGGCGGCGGGTGCACCACTGAACAATGCGAGAACGAGGAGGGCCAGCGGCGCTCCGCATCGGATTGAGCGGACGATCATGTGGCGCATGTTGTGCTCCGGTCTGCAGGCTTGGGGAAAGTTTGATCAGTGCTTGATCGGGGGCCAAGGGGTCGAACCTACTTCGCTGGCCGGAACGAGATGCTCGTGCCCGGAAGCGACCCGTAGGTGAACGGCTCCTGAGCACCGTTGGTGCGTTTCAGGACATTATCCCGCACTTTTCGGAACAAGAGACCGATATCGAGCCCCGGCTCGTCGATTTCGCCAAGCAGAGCCTCTGCAAAGGGGCTGAGTGCGCCGGCTCCATCCTCGGCAAGCTGCCCGTCACGCGCCGAGTACGCGACCAGGATACCGCTTGGAGGAGCGACCGGCGCCAGTCCGCGCCCGAGCGAGCGCGCAGAGCCGGCTGCGCGGCAGGAATGGGTTTTCCCGGCAGGCATCGATGATGACCATTCGCATGCCCCTTGCCTCCTCCACTTTGGAGAGCAAACTCTGAAGCGCCACGGCCTCGTCCTCGACGTGACCGACGCGGGACAGTCGCGCGTCCGTCGGCAGGACGTAGTTGACCTGCCCGACCTGGATGCCGTGGCCGGCGAAGTAGATCAGCGCCCAATCGGCATTGGTTGCAGTGTCGCCGAACGATTTGAGGGCCTCTTTGAAACCTGCCAGTGTCTGGTCATGCCGCTCGACGACGTCAGAAAAACCCAGTCGGCGCAATGCCGCCGCGACCGCGCGGACATCGTTGGGCGGATTGACGAGGGGTGGTGCGTTGGCATAGCGGGCATTGCCGATGAGCAGGGCGACCCGGCGGCCGACCCGACTGGGATCCAGGATCGGCTGCAGCGGGCGTGCTGATACAGGGGCACCGGCCGAACTCGCGACCGCGGCGCTCTTGCGGGCCTCGTCGGCCGCGTGCATCTCGTGCCGTCGTTTGAGTTCAAGCGCCGCCGCCTTCTCGCGGGCAATCCGCTCCTTCAGCTCCGCCTCCTTGCGAAGCAGCTCGAGTGCTTGCGCCTCCTCAGCGAGCTTGGCGAGCCGAGCGCTCTCGGCACGCTGCCGGGCCTCACGCTCCGCGAGTTTCGCGACTTGGTCGCGTTGAGCGGCGAGAACACGCTCGAAACCGGCCTTCGCCTCGACGAGGCTCAGCCGCCACGGTTCAGAGTTTGGATCCTCGGACCGCCGAGAGACCATTCGCAGCGCCTCGCCCACGTCACGATGAGCGAGCTCGAGATTGCCAATCTCGAGATAGGCCATGCCCCGCCGGAACAGATACATGGACTCATACTTGAAGCGCGTGAGCTCCCCGCCGATCCAGGTACCGGGACCGGAGTTCAATCCGCTCGTCCCGAGCATGCAATTGCAGCCCTTGATGATGATGTCGGGGTTGGTTTCCGAATGGCAGCGCCGGTAATCCTCGTCGGTCCATGCCACGTTGGGGTTCCCGGTCGGAACGCAATCCTCATGCCCGACGCGCTGGGCAACGGCGTGGTCCATGCCCGACGCCACCGCCAAAACCATCGTGGCTGCCAGCAGGCGCTGTGCTACCGATGAAGCCATCATACCAAAGAGCGAGCGCTTCCGAAGCCTTCGGGTTGGCCATTCAATCGGCGCGAACATGGCGAGTTCCTGGTGTTGCATGCCAGCGTGTTTCCGCAGGAGCGTGCCAGAAGCGCGCCAGCGGAACCAGCCCATGCATACAGGGCTGAAACATGAGAGGCCAACTTCGCGGAGCACCCACGACAAAGGGCACCAGGATCTCGCCTGATGCCCTTGAAGACCGGAGAGCCCGCGCGGACCTCAGCCCTTCTTGCCCTTCATCGCCTTCAGCACCTTGGGCGGTGACATCGGCAGCTCGAAAAAGCGGATGCCGGTGGCGCCCTTCATGGCGTTGGCGATCGCTCCCATGGGCGGC
>DAORNH010000087.1:0-2662 GCA_035440865.1 Hyphomicrobiaceae bacterium
GAGTAGAACGACGTCATGAAGGCAGCGGCGACCAGCATCCAGAACACGTAGTTGCCCGGCGTCGCGGCGGCATAAGCGGCCTCGATGATCGCGTCCTTCGAATGGAAGCCGGCAAAGCCGATGAGATGGGGGATGCCGACGCCGGTCAATGCCAGCGTGCCTATCAGCATCACCGCCCAGGTGACCGGGATCTTCTCGCGGAGCCCGCCCATGTAGCGCATGTCCTGCTCATGGTGCATCGCGTGGATGACGGAGCCCGCGCCGAGGAACAGCAACGCCTTGAAGAAGGCATGCGTGAAGAGGTGGAAGATACCGGCGGCATAGGCGCCCATGCCGCAGGCCGCAAACATGTAGCCGAGCTGCGAGCAGGTCGAATAGGCGATCACGCGCTTGATGTCGTTCTGGACGAGGCCGACAGTCGCCGCGAAGAAGGCGGTTACCGTGCCGACGAGCGTCACGACCTGCAGCGCGACGGGCGCAAACTCGAAGATCGGCGACAGGCGCGCGACCATGAACACGCCGGCCGTCACCATGGTCGCCGCATGGATGAGAGCGGAGACAGGCGTCGGGCCCTCCATGGCGTCCGGCAGCCAGGTGTGCAGGAGGAACTGCGCCGACTTACCCATGGCGCCGAGGAACAGCAGCAGGCAGAGGCAGGTGAGCGTGTCCACCTGGTAGCCGAGGAAGGCGATGGTGCGCTCGCCGGCCGGCTTGGCGGCATAGGTCTTCACGGCCTCGAAGACGGTGTCGAAGCTGATTGAGCCGAACACGAAGAAGAGGCCGAAGATGCCGAGCGCGAAGCCGAAGTCGCCGACCCGGTTGACGACGAAGGCCTTGATCGCGGCCGCGTTCGCCTCGGGCTTGTGATACCAGAAGCCGATCAGCAGGTAGCTCGCGAGGCCGACGCATTCCCAACCGAAGAAGAGCTGCAGGAAGTTGTCGCTCGTCACCAGCATCAGCATCGCGAAAGTGAAGAGCGAGAGGTAGGAGAAGAAGCGCGCCCGGCTCTCGTCCTCGTGCATGTAGCCGATCGAGTAGATGTGGACCAGCGCTGACACGGTGTTGACGACGACCAGCATCACGGCCGTGAGCGTGTCGACCCTGATCCCCCACGAGACATCGAGCTCGCCAGAGACCACCCACGACATGATGCGGACTTTTGCCGTCGTGTGCCCGAGTCCGACCTGGACCAGCACCACCCACGACAGCGTAGCTGCAATGACCAGGAACGTCGAGGTGATGATCTCGCTCGCACGGTCACCAATGGCGCGCCCGAAGAGGCCGGCGATCAAGGCACCGAGGAGGGGAAGGAAGACGATGGCTTGGTAGATCATGAGGATGCCTGGAGACGTGGGGCGCAGTGCTCTTGGTGCTTAGACTGTGGAGCTTGTCGGAGCATGTCGGAGGAGTGCTGTGGAGGGTCAGCAGAAACGTCGTGTTCGATTGATCACCGAGTGTTCCGCACCACGAACCGCGTAGTCGGTTCCCAGCACTCGCCCCACTGCTGTCTCACCCTTTCATCATGTTGATATCCTCGACCGCGATCGAGCCACGGTTGCGGAAGTAGACGACGACGATGGCGAGGCCGATGGCGGCTTCCGCGGCGGCAACTGTCAGCACGAAGAGTGCGAACACCTGGCCGACGAGGTCGCCCATGAAGCTCGAGAAGGCGACGAGGTTGATGTTCACGGCGAGCAGCATGAGCTCGACCGACATCAAGATGACGATCACATTCTTGCGGTTGAGAAAGATGCAGAGAATGCCGAGCGTGAACAGGATCGCCGCAACGGTCAGATAGTGGCCAAGCCCGATGGTCATGTGCGCACGCCCCTCCCCCAGAGCCTCGCGAGAGCCTCGCTCGGAGGCATCGCCCGCTGACTACGAAAAATCGTTGGTCCTGTCCATGCTCGATGTTGCGAGGCAGGAGGGCGATCTGGTTTGACTTTGGACGGGTGCGAAGAGGCCGATCAGACCGAGATCGGCAGCCACTCAAGCTGCGACTTCGGTTCGGTCGCGCGGTAGGTACTCAGGCCGCACGATTGTGCGTCAGGCAGCATTCGTGTGCTCCCCCTCGGCCGCTACGGTTGCGCGAGCCGATAATCGGCTATGCCGACGCGGGTCTTGCGGACCCGCGCCGCAACACAACCCGTCAATTGGGTGACACCACGACGACCGCATCGTTGAAGTCGTTATCTCCAGCGTCCTCGAAGCCGATGCGGGTGCCGGTGGTGCGATGCCGGCTCGGGATCCAGGCGCCCGCAGGGTTGGGCGGGCTCGTCTTGTGTTGTCCCAAGACCTGGAAGCAGGTCGGCCCGGCGACACGCGTCCGCCAGACGCCCGCGCCCTGGTTCCATTCGCCGCCGGCACCGCGGCCGAAATAGTTGTTGAACGTGCGGACCGGCTGCCCGGACCTCTCGTTGACGATCTTGATGCCGTTCTCCCAGGCCGCCGAGAACGTCACCATGAAGGCGACGAGGCCGCCCGCCGGCACGCAGACCCGCGTGCCGGTCACCGACAGGCCCGAAGGCGGAGCGACGCGAAACACGGTGACCGCGTCGTTGAAATCGTTGTCTCCGCTATCCTCATAGCCGACTCGCGTCGCGCCCGAGATTGGCTTGACGCGCTCCCGGCTCGGCCGCCAAGCGACGGCGGGGTTGGGCCC
>DAORNH010000087.1:2739-4544 GCA_035440865.1 Hyphomicrobiaceae bacterium
ATTCGCCGCCAGCGCCCTTGCCGAAGGCGTTGTTGAACGTGCGCAGCCGGGCGCCGCTGCTGGAGGAGATGATAACCGCGTTTTCCCAGGCAGCGTTGAAGCTCACGTCGAAGTCGATCCTCGACCCGACGGGCACGCACAGACTGTGAGCCTGGGCCTCACCAAGTCCGGCGGCGAGCACCACGGCAGCAGCAAGAAGCTTCAATTTCATTCGCATGGCTCCTCGAAATCCAACCGGCTGGCCGATCAGGCAAACGCATCCAACGAAATGCTATCGGGCGTGGTCTGCACTTACAAGCTGAATGAGCTGCGCGCGATCCATCGGCCAAAGGACGGGCGGGCACGCGGGCGCCGCAATCAGGTTCTCAGACTGTCGGCAAGGGCCCTGAAGTAACCCTCTGCGGCGACCAGCCGGTCGATCTGTCCGGCGTCGACCGGCTGCGCCGCCGTGCCCATGACGGCGCCTTCACGGAGGCTCTCGAGCCGGCGCTTGACGCCGTTGAGCCCGCGGCCATCGATGCGGCCCTCGAGGCAGGCGACGATCGTCTCGATATAGCCGCTGAGCCGGCCGAGTTCGCGCGTGATCACCATGAGGCTCGCCCGGTCGCCCGGCAGCTCGGCGAGCCGCCCCATCGCGTCCGCGATCCGCGCAATGGTGCCCGCGATCTCCTCGGCGTAGCGGGCGATACGGTCGCGGCGGTTGCCGTCGAGATCGCGGGCGACCGACTGCCATTTGCGGATCGCCTCGGAGATGCCGAGGACCTTGAGCGTGATGTCGACGAGACGCATGGAACCGTTCGAGGAATCCCTGCGCCCGATGCTACCTGCAGTGCTGGTGAGCGGGGATAATCTGGTCAGCCCACGACGCCAAGCCCGTCGCCGACGCCGATCTCGCCGCCTGTAATGACCTTGGCATAGATGCCGAAGTCCTCATGGCCGAAGTGGCGGCGAAGCTCCGATGTGACGGCCACATTGCGCTCGCCCGACGCCGGATCGACCTCTGTCGCGGCGCAGCGATGCGTGCGATCTATGACGGAGAGGCGCGCCGTGCCCACGGCGAGATCCATGTCGAGCCAGCGGAACTCCTCCCAGGGCGCGAGGCCGTCAATGTAGATATTGGCACGGAAGCGCAGCGGATCGATGGCGCGGCCGGACACGCGCTCGAGGTCGCGCACGCTTGCGAGGTTGACGATGTGGAGGCATTTCACCGCGACGTCGGTGAAGCTGTGCCCGGCCGCCGACACGACTTTCGGCGCGCCGCGCAGCTCGCCCTGCATGAAGGCCGCCATGAACTGCTCGATCATGCGCCGCCCGATCGGCGAGGAGAGATCGCCGCTCGCTACCGGCCGTCCGCCCCGCTCGATCGTCAGTACGTGCGTCGCCGGATCGAAGCGCGTCGAGAGCGTCGCGAGGCGGCCGTTGCGCGCGCGCATCAGAAACGAGACCTTGGGCAGATGGCGCGGCGCCTCCGGATCGAATCGGCCGGGGCCGTTCTCGATCGCATAGATGCGGTCGCCGGGGAGCGTCTCGCCGGCTGTCACGGTGACGCGTTCGAGGGGCTCCGCGCTCAAACCTTTCACCGGATAGCGGATGATCTGCAGGATTGTTGCACGCGACATGTGGGGCCTTGTTCGTCGTCGTTGGCTTGGCGATGATGAACCACGCCTGCGCCTGCCTGCAATCGCCGAATGTGTATCACCGAGTGCGTCGAGCCCCAACGCGATGCCTACCGCATGGTAGGGAGTTTGCTCGGCCGCCAAGACGTGGGGATGGTCGCGTGACAGACGTTGGAGCGCAGGAGCCGA
>DAORNH010000087.1:4590-9560 GCA_035440865.1 Hyphomicrobiaceae bacterium
TGATCGTCTACCGCCGAGGCGTTCCGGTCGCCGGCGTCGCTCAGCCGGAGGCGGTCATCGACCGGCTGTTCGCCCGCAACGGCTGGGGGAATAGCTGGGTCAACGGCATTTACAACTTCCAGCACTACCACGCGACCGTCCACGAGGTGCTCGGCATCGCACGAGGCCGGGGGAGCGTCCAGTTCGGCGGCCCCGAGGGCCGGATCCTCGAGATCGAGGCCGGCGATGTCGTGATCATCCCGGCCGGCGTCGGCCATTGCCGCCTCGCCTCCAAGGGGTTGTCCGTGGTCGGGGCCTATCCGCAGGGAAGCAGCTCGATCGACCTTCGTCGGGCAAACGCGGCCGACCTCGCTGGAGCTGCGGAGTTGATCGCCCGGGTGCCACTCCCCCCATCCGATCCCGTCCACGGCCGCGACGGACCGCTGCCGAAGATCTGGCGCTCGATCCTGTCCGCCCCGCCTTAAGGGATCGCTAGGGCATCGGCGCTACGGTCCAGCCTCGACACGTGTGCTGTGCCAGTCGGGTTGGAGCGTTGAATGCGCGTATTTGTGACCGGGGGAGCGGGCTTCATCGGCTCGGCCGTCTGCCGCCACCTCGTCTCGGAGACCGAGGCCTCGGTCCTCAATGTCGACAAGCTCACTTATGCCGCCAACCTCACCTCGCTCGCCTCGATCGCGACAAGCCCGCGCTACGCCTTCCGCCATGGTGACATCTGCAACCGTCGCCTGATCGACGCGCTCCTCGATGCCTTCGAGCCGACCGCGATCATTCATCTCGCCGCCGAGAGCCATGTCGATCGCTCGATCAGCGGGCCGGCGGCCTTCATCGAGACGAACATCGTCGGCACCTACACGCTGCTCGAGGCGACGCGCCGCTACTGGTCGGAGCTGCCCAAGGCGAAGCAGGAGCGCTTCCGCTTCCTGCACGTCTCGACTGATGAGGTGTACGGCTCACTCGGACCGACCGGCCTCTTCACCGAAGAGACGGCGTTCGACCCGTCGTCACCCTACTCGGCCTCGAAGGCCGCGTCCGATCACCTCGTGATGGCCTGGCACCGCACTTACGGGCTGCCGGCGATGATCTCGAACTGCTCGAACAACTACGGGCCCTATCAGTTCCCGGAAAAGCTCATCCCGCTGATGATCCTGAATGCGCTCGACGGCAAGGCGCTTCCGGTCTACGGCAAAGGCGACAACGTGCGCGACTGGCTGCACGTCGAGGATCACGCGCGCGCGCTCGCCCTGATCGTCGCCAAGGGCCGCCCCGGCGAGACCTACAATGTCGGCGGCCGCAACGAAGCGACCAATCTCGAGGTCGTCGAGCGGATTGCCGAGCTCATGGACAAGTTTCGCCCCGAGGCGGCGCCGCACCGAAACCTGATCCGCTACGTTGCCGACCGGCCAGGGCACGACCACCGCTATGCGATCGATGCGACGAAGCTCGAGAGCGAACTCGGCTGGCGTGCCGAAGAGACGTTTCGCACCGGCCTCGCACGCACCGTCCGCTGGTATCTCGCCAATCAGAAGTGGTGGCAGCCACTGCGCGAGCGAGTCTACTCAGGCGAGCGGCTCGGTCTCGGCGCTGAACAGCGCGCCGCGGGTTAAGCCCCGACACAAGCGTCGCTGCGCGAGCGGGCTGCCGACCGCAACCCGCTTGGGGGATGCTCCCCCAAACCCCCTCCTTTTCAGTTTCGACAAGCAGTGAGTTCGGAACGCTTCGCCCCGATGGGGCGCGGGGTTCATCGACGCTTGCGCGCGGCGCCCCGCAAGCGAACGAGTGGCCTATCAGCTCGTTCATTTGAACCATTTGCGGCCTGGCAGCGACTTACCGCTCGGAACTGCTCGATTGATTCTCACCCTGAAGGAACATTCCCCATGAGGTACTTCGCACTCTCTGCCGCGGCGATCGCCGCAGGCCTCTCGATGCTCGGTCCGACCGCCTCCACGCCGGCCGAGGCCGCCCACTGCCGCTATAAGGGCGTCACGGTCGAGGGCCGTGCCCTCGATTGGGTCCAAGGCAACGGCTACGCCTTCAAGCAGGACAACGCCTGCGACCGCGCACGCCGCGAATGCCATCGCGACCTCGAACGGCACTATCGCCGTGGCGACCTGCCGAGGGGTGTCGTCTGCAAGCGGACAGCGTAGCAACGAATGGGCCGGCCGGTGTGGCTTCACCGGCCGGCCCTGAACTCCCGAGACTCAGCAGACGAGGCTCGCCGCATGCGAGCCGGTCATGATCTCGTCGACGAGCGACGGCCGATGCGGTCGCCAATCGAGCTCGTTCCTGGCGCGGACGGCACGCACACGGCTGTTCGAGCCCATCGTGTTGTCGGTCGCCCCCTCGCCCCACTCGCGCAAGGCCTCCTCGCGCGACAAGGTGACGGGCTCGCCAGGGATCCCGAGCCGCCGATTGATCGCCCGGCAGACCTCTTTCATCGAGCACTCGCCGTTCTCGGCGAAGTAGAAGGCACCGGACGGAGCCCGCTCTAGCGCCAGGCGATAGAGGTCGACGAGATCGGCGATGTGCACGTTGGACCAGATGTTCTCGCCCGGTCCGTAGTGGCGGGCGATCCCGCTTTTCCTCGCGAGCGCGATCAGCCAGGGGACCTGGATGCTCTCCTTGCCCGGTCCCGTGCCGGGCCCGTAGATCAGGCTCGGGCAGACGATGACGGCACGGACGTTCTTCTGCGCATATCCGAGAATGCGCCGATTGAGCGCGACACGTGCGGCTCGCCCTGGCGACGGCGTCCATGGCGTCGCCTCGTCGAAGACGTCGTCGACGGCGCGTCCCTCGGCGGCCGATCCGACGATGCTCGAGCAGCTCGTGTGAACGAACGCCTTGCCGGTCCCGGCAAGAGCTTCGAGCATGGCGAGGGCAGACGGCTCGTGGTCGGCGCTTGCCGCGTTGAGCACGGCATCGGCGCGTGTCGCTTCGGCGCGCAACATGTCGAGGTCGTCGAGCGTACCTCTGACGGGCGCAATCCCAACCGCGGCGACCGCTACCGCGCTCGCCTCTGAGCGGACGAGCCCTGAAACGACATGACCCGCGGCGACGAGCGCCACTCCGACCGAGCCGCCGATGTAACCCGATGCCCCCGTGCAAAAGATCCGCATGACTGGCTCTCCGTCGTCCTCGATCGATTCATTCGATCTCGAACCATGCACCAAACCGAGTCGCGGCGGAGGCGAATTCGGGGGCTACCCGTGCACGAACGGCTCGAGGCCGGAGAGGCGCATGCGGCGGGCGAGCGCCGGCAGCTTTCGCGGCGGGTACTTGAGGACGTGCTCGCGGATGTGGGCGATGTGATCGGGCGTCGAGCCGCAGCAGCCGCCGACGATGTTGACGAGGCCGTCGCGCGCCCAGGGCTCGATCTGGCAGGCCATGTCGTGCGGGGTCTCGTCGTAGCCGCCCATCTCGTTCGGCAGGCCCGCGTTGGGATAGGCCGAGACGAGGGTGTCGGCGACGGCGGCGATCTCGGCGATGTAGGGGCGCATCAGCTCGGCGCCGAGCGCACAGTTGAGCCCGATCGCGAACGGCTTCAGGTGCCGCATGGAGTACCAGAAGGCTTCTGCCGTCTGGCCGGAGAGAGTCCGTCCCGAGCGATCGGTGATGGTGCCGGAGATCATGATCGGCAGAGTAACACCCAGTGCCTTGAACACATCGAGCGTCGCGAAGCCCGCAGCCTTGGCATTGAGCGTGTCGAAGATCGTCTCGATCAGGATGATGTCCGAGCCGCCCTCGATCAAGCCCCGCACCTGCTCGGTATAGGCGGTGACGAGCTCGTCGAAGGAGACATTGCGGAAGCCCGGATTATTGACGTCGGGCGAGAGCGAGGCGGTGCGGTTGGTCGGGCCGACGGCGCCCGCGACGAAGCGCGGCCTGTCGGGCGTCTTCTCGTTCCACACGTCTGCGGCCTCCCGCGCGATGCGGGCCGCGGCGACGTTGATCTCGTGGGCGAGGCTCTCCATGCCGTAGTCGGCCATCGAGATCGTCTGCGCGTTGAACGTGTTCGTCTCGATGATGTCGGCGCCGGCCGCGAGATAGGCGTCGTGGATCTCGCCGATGATCTTCGGTTGCGTCAGCACGAGGAGGTCGTTGTTCCCTTTGACGTCGCGGTTCCAGGAATGGAAGCGCTCGCCGCGGTAATCGCCCTCCTCGAGCTTGTGGCGCTGGATCATGGTGCCCATTGCGCCGTCGATGATCAGGATGCGCTCGCGGGCGGCGGCCTCGAGCTCTTTGGTGGTGCGGGCGATTTCGGCGGCGTTACGCATGGTGGCTTTCCGGGCGGAAGAGGAAGGCTTTCGAGGCATCGCGATGACTCGCTCGGCGGTCAGGCCGCGTTGCCGCGTGCCGTTGCGCCATCATTCGCCGTTGCAACGGGTCTGATCCCGAGCAGGTGGCAGATCGCGTAGGCGAGGTCGGCGCGGTTCAGCGTGTAGATGTGGAACTGCCGGATGCCATGATCGACGAGGTCCATCACCTGCTCGGCCGCAACCGCGGCGGCTATCAGGGGCGCGGTGACGGGATCGTTCTCGAGGCCGTCGAAGCGGCGGGCGAGCCAGTCAGGCACGCTCGCGCCTGTGCGCGCCGAGAAGCTCGCCACTTGCTTGAAGTTGTGAACGGGCACGATGCCCGGCACCACCGGCACCTTGATGCCGGCCGCGTGCACCTTCTCCATGTAGCGCAGATAGTGTGCATTATCGAAGAAGAACTGCGTGATGGCGCGGTTGGCGCCTGCATCGATCTTGGCCTTCAGGTTGTCGATGTCGGCGGCGACGCTCGGGCTGTCGGGATGCTTCTCCGGGTAGGCCGCGACTGAGATCTCGAACTTGGCGAGACGACGGAGGCCCGCGACGAGATCGGCCGCATTCTTGTAGCCGCCGGGATGCGGTTCGAACTTGATGCCGGGGCCCGCCGGCATGTCGCCGCGCAGCGCCACGATGTGGCGCACGCCCGCCGCCCAGTAGTCG
>DAORNH010000087.1:9580-14505 GCA_035440865.1 Hyphomicrobiaceae bacterium
GCCCTTGGTCGCCTGCACGCAGGTGAGGTGCGCTGCCGGCACGACCATGGTCTCCTTGACGATGCGCGAGACGGTTGCGTGCGTGCGCTCGCGCGTCGAGCCGCCGGCGCCGTAGGTCACGGAGACGAAGTTCGGATGCATCGGCTCGAGTCTGCGGATCGCGGACCAGAGCGCCTCCTCCATCTTCACGTTCTTAGGCGGAAAGAACTCGAACGAGACCTCGATCTGGCCATTGCCGAGGAGGCGGCTCTTGCGCTCGGCGGGCGAGCGGTCGGCGGCCGGCTTGGTGGAGGACGAGCCTTCGGGGAAGGTGATCATGGTGAGGTGGCCTCCAGGTTGCGCTTGCGCTTCTTCGCGGGCGTGGATGTGGTGTCGACCGGCGCGGCGAGCCACAGGCTCACGGTGAGTTCGCCCGCGTCATTCTTTCGGCGACCGCGAGGGATGAGCCGCTCGCGATGCGTGGTCTCGAGACCGCAGTCGGCGAGCCAGCCCTCCATGACCTCGTCCGAGAACCCGAGGCGGACATGCGCCTGGTCCTCGCGCAGGAACTCGAGGTCGTGCGGGGCGAAGTCGACGACGAGCAGGCGGCCGCCTGGGGCGAGGATGCGGGCCGCCTCACGCAGCGCCACGCTCGGGTCGGCGAGGAAATGCAGCACCTGGTGCATGACGACGACGGAGGCCGAGCCGTCCGGCAGGCGCACCGAGCGCAGGTCGCCATGGCGCACCTGGGCGTGGGTGAGTGCTGCTGCCTGCAAGCGGCTCTGCGCATAGGCGAGCATGGCGGCGTTGATGTCGAAGCCGACTGCGCGCTCGTAGCGGTCCGCAAACAGCTCCAGCATACGGCCGGTGCCGGTGCCGAGATCGACGAGCAGCTTGAAGGGCCCACTGCCGAGCGCGCGGCGCATGGCATCCTCGACCTCACCCTCGGCGACATGCAGGGCGCGGATGCGATCCCACTCGGCAGCGTGGGTGTCGAAATAGGCCTGAGCCGCCCGCTCGCGCTCACTGACGAGCCGGTGGAGGCGCTCCCGGTCGCGCGCAAGCTCCCCGCTCTCCGTTTCCATGAGCGCAAGGACCGAGCGGGCAATGGCTGCGTGCGGGCCGTCGCTCGCGAGACTCAGGAAGACCCAGCTCCCATCCCGGAAGCGCTCGATCAGCCCCGCTTCGGCGAGTATCTTCAGGTGTCGGCTCACGCGCGGCTGGCTCTGTCCGACGATGGTGGTGAGGTCGCTCACGTTGAGTTCGCCACCGGCAAGCAGGGCCAGCAGCCGCAGCCGGGTCGGATCGGCGGCGGCCTTCAAGGCCTCGAGCATGGTCGGCGGAGCGAGCCGCGGTGGCGTGGTCATGCGCCGGACAATATAAAGATATCTTTATATGTCAAGTGCGCCCACGTGAGCCTCACAGGAAATCGAAGACGCTTGCGTCAGCCGCCGAACACGATGGCGATGACGGTCGTGTTGTCCTGGTGCGTGTCGTGTGCCGCCTCGACGCTCGCGAGCAGGCGGGCGACGATCCGCTCAGGCCCCGCGGGTTGCTCTGCGGCGACGATCGCCGCGATCTCGCTCTCCTCGAGCGTGTGGATGCCGTCGCTCATGACGAGAATGCAGTCACCGGCCTCGAGCGGCAGCGGCTTCGCCGGCTGGTCGACGAGATCGAGCTCCTCGCCCGTCACTGCGGAGCGAAGATAGTGGCGCCGCGGGTCTGATGCGGCAGCCTCCCTGGAGATCCGTCCTTCTGCCGCCATCTTGTCGAGCATCGGCGCGAGCGAGTGATCCTCGTTGAGCCGGGCGATCTCTCCGCCGCGCACGAGATAGAGCGGGCTGTCGCCGACGCTGATCCAGTGCAGCCGGTCGTCCTCGACCGCGACGCCGACGACGGTCGCACCCATCCCGGCGAGCCCCGCCTCCGCCTCGACGATGTCGCCGATGGCCTTGTTCGATGCCGCGAGGCAGCCCAGCAGGCGCGTGGCGACGCTGTCATCGCCCTCGGCTTGCGCACCGAACGAGGCGATCATTGTGCCGCAAATGGTGCGGCTCGCACGGGCGCCACCGGCGTGCCCGCCCATGCCGTCGGCAAGGACCGCGAGAAGGCGCACCGTCGAGCCGCCGATCGTCTCGGCGACCTTGGCGACGGCGCAGGAATCCTCCTGATAGCTGCGCCGCCCCTGGATGGCAGCGCTCGACTCGGCGAAGGGGAGCATCAGGATTTCAGCTCTCCGAGCTCGGACCAGTCGAAGTCGGGCCCACAGAACGGCATGAACACCAGTTGCGTCCGCCCGATCGTGATGAGGTCCATGGCAGCGAGTTCGACGGCAGCGGTCGGCCGCTTGTCGTTCACGGAGACGACATTCGTCTTCGCCAGGTTCGGCACCAGCAGGAATTTGCGCTCGGAGCCGTCGTAGCGGATGTAGGCCTGCTCCTCGGACGAGATCGTATCATCGCCGAAGTCGATCGGAACCCGCTGGCTCGAGGCGCGGCCAAGTGTGTTGTTGCCTTCGAACACGGGCCGGTAGGCGCCGAGCCCGGGACCGCCGACGACGACGAGCCAGCCGACCACGGGATCCTGGTGGAACTCCGTGCGCTTGACCGCGATCTTGCCGCGGATGAGCTGCGTGCGGGCGGGCACCGCGGGCGCGCTCGCGCGGAGCACCCGCGTCGTCACATCCTCGGCCGGGCGTGCGCCCCGAGCCTCCCTGGCGGCTTCAGCGGCGCTGGGACGGGGCTCTGGCTCTTTCTTGTTGGTCACGATCACGGGCTCCGGCTTCGTTGGGATCGGTGCTGGAAGTGATGCCTTCGGATCGGCCACGTTGGCAACCGGGATCGCGACCGGCTCTCCCGACGCTGGTGCGGCCGGCGGTCCCGGTGGGGTCGGTCGTCGCTCATCGAGACCGGCCGCGGCGAGGGCATCGCGGAGCGACCCCATGATGCGATGCGATGGCCGCTGCGCCGGACGCTGCGGTATAGCCGTGTCTCTCGGCCCGGAATGATTGTCCGACATACTCTCCCCCTCCAGAATAGCGCCCCCTCGGGCGCATGCGCGCGCCTCGAGCACGCCTCGCCAACTCACCTAAATCGAGTGAGCGTCGAGATTTGGGCTTGAATGAGACTGAGCGACTGTCGCTGGAGCCGTCACCTGCCTTGCGGCTGGGCCGACACCACCATCGTGAGCCGGCACGCGCCGAGCGAGATCCTGTCTCCGTCGCCGATCTCGGCACGGTGTTGAAGCTTGCCATTGATCCCGATGCCCTGCCCGCTGAGATCGACGGCGAGGAAGCGGCCGTCGACGTCGCGCCGAATGACGAGATGCGTCTCGGCGAGGGCCGGATCATCGAGTGTTACGTCGCAATCGATCTCGCGGCCGATGCTCAGGATTTCCCGCTCGATGAGGTGTCGGCGTCCCTGCTCGCCGTCAACCTCGATCCAGGCACCGCGGGGTACGCGAGACGTCAGAATGTCGCCGCGCGGGGAGCGGCGAAGAGAGGCGCCGCGCAGTTGACGCCGACGCGTCATTCGATGCGCAATATCGGCCGAAACCGCGGCGACCGGCAGCGCCAGCGCGACCGAGAGACTGATCACCATCGCCGGCGACTTTGCATAGGCCGCCGAGACTGTGGCGCGCGCACCGATCCAAGCCTCGAGGGCGAGCTCTTCGGCGACAACACCCAGCTCGGGGCTGAGTACGATTGCTGCGCCCAATGCCGCGAGACCGAGAAACAGGCAGGTCCCGAGCACGAGGCGCGCTGTCTGGAAAACCATCGCGGGCTCCATCTGCCCCCCGGCTAAAGCTCGTTGTCGAAGTCGGCAGCAAGAAGGCGCGGGCTCCCCGCAGGCGCATGCTGAGCCGGAGCTGACGGCTGGATGCACGTCGACGAGGTGCACCCCATCGTTCCGCCACATTGTTGAGGGCACCTCCCCGATCATGTCGCTGGCGCCGATTCGGCCGGCGACGAGGTGGATCACTGCGGGCTGGAGGCCATGCAGGCGCGGTGATCGGGGCCGGTTTCGGGTGGATGAGGCGCGGCGACGTCGCGTGCTCCGCCTGGTGCGGCGGCAGCACGCCGCCGCGTCAGCCGCGACGGGGAGACATGAGCAACCTGCTTGCCTTGCGAAATGGGACCGAGCTTGCCGGCGAGTACCGGATCGAGCGCGTTCTTGGCGCGGGTGGATTCGGCATCACCTACCTCGCTGAAGAGACGTCGCTCGCGCGGCTCGTCACCATCAAGGAGTACTTCCCGTCGGATTTCGCGGCGCGTGACGGCAGCGTCGATGCCATGCCCCGCTCGCTCGGCTGCGCCGGCGACTACAAATGGGGCCTCGACCGCTTCATCGCCGAGGCGCAGACGCTTGCCCGCTTCGAGCATCCAAATATCGTTCGCGTCTATCGTTACTTCCGCGCCAACAACACAGGCTACATCGTCCTGCGCTACGAGGACGGGCAAAGCCTCAAGGACTGGCTGAAGAGCCTCGGTCGTGCGCCGCGCCAGCCCGAGCTCGATCGCATCCTCGGCCCGCTGCTCGACGCACTTGAGACGATGCACGCCGCCGACTACCTGCACCGCGACATCGCGCCGGACAACATCATGATCCGCAAGGACGGATCGCCGGTGCTCATCGACTTCGGCTCGGCGCGCGGCGAGATCGCGCAGCATTCGAAGACGCTGAGCGCGCTCGTGAAGCCAGGCTACAGCCCCTACGAGCAGTACGCGACGACCGGACGACAGCAGGGGCCGTGGTCGGACATCTACTCGCTCGGCGCCACACTCTATCAGGCGGTGACGGGCAAGCGCCCCCCCGATGCTCCGACGCGCGTGCTCGGCGACGAGCTGAAGCCCGCCCGGGACGGGGCGCTCAGCGCCTACCGTCCGAAATTTCTCGAAGGCATCGATCGGGCGCTCTCTCTCGATGTCGAGGCGCGTCCACAGTCGA
>DAORNH010000088.1:0-2502 GCA_035440865.1 Hyphomicrobiaceae bacterium
GACAAGTGGCGGGACGGGCCGCACACCTACCTCGGCGTGATGACCGCGGGCTTCCCCAATTTGTTCATGATCACGGGCCCGCAGAGCCCGGGCGTGAAGAGCCAGATGATCTTCTCCTGCGAGCAGCACGTCGACTTCATCGCCGACTGCATCGCGCACGTAGAGGGCCGCCAGGCACGGCGCATCGAGCCGACGCGCATGTCCGAGATGGCCTGGGTCACCCACAACAACGAGGTTGCCGACCGCACGCTCTATCCGCTCGCCAACAGCTGGTACATGGGTGCCAATATCCCGGGCAAGCCGCGCGTGTTCATGCCATACGTCGGCGGCGTGACGGCCTATGTGCAGAAATGCCGGGAGGTCGCCGCCAAGGGCTACGAGGGCTTCGAGTTCTCAGCGTGATCACGGTTGCAGCGAGCCCTTGCACCTCGGTTCAGTCGTGCTCATCGCCAGACGGCACGTCCAATGCTGCGTTTGCGTAATGAGCGCGAATTGTCTAACATCGACCGTTGCGACCGTCGCGGATCCGGACCCATCGATGCCAAGCCAAATTTCCGTCGCTGAGAGCCCATCCGACGCTGAACCCGTCCAGATGATCGAGCCGATGCGCCTCGCGGCCGAGGAGGCAGCCAAGGTGCTCCGCTCGATCGGCAGCCCCTACCGCTTGATGATCCTCTGCCTGCTCGTCGAGAGCGAGAAGACGGTCTCTGAGATCTCAGACGCGATCGGGGCGCGTCAGAGCCTCACGTCGCAGCACCTGACGCGGCTCCGGCTCGACGGTCTCGTCAAGGCCGAGCGGCGCGGGCACTTCGCGTACTATTCGCTGAACGACACCGTCGCCAAGGAGATCGTGGCGATCCTCTACCGGCACTACTGCCCGAAGGTTCCCGGGGCGCCCGGCGCGTGAGGCCGCCTCCGGCCGTCCGGTCGTGGCAGGAGCCGCATAAGCTCCTCTGGGCCTGGGGGCTCGTCAGCGGCCTGCTGGTTGCGGGAGCGGCGGCACTTGCCTGGGGTTCCCCGCGCTTTGCCTACGAGATCGAGGTGATCGAGACGCCGGCCGCGGCCTTCGGCGTCGGGCTCGCGCTCGCCTCGCTCGTGTGGTTGGCGATCGTGCCGCTGGTCCGCGCCAGCGAGCGCCAGGATGTCACATCGCAGCGGGCCGCGCTGACGGCGATCCTCGTTACCGGGTTGCTGATGCGCGCCTTCGCGGCAGCAAGCACGCCGATCCTCGAGGACGACTGGTATCGCTATCTCTGGGAGGGCGGGCTGTGGGCCAACGGCCTGAGCCCCTATGCCATCGCCCCTGCCGATGCCGCCGAGGTGCTCGATCCGGCCGTCAATGGGCTCGCCGAGAGCGCCGGGCAGATACTGGCCCGC
This sequence comes from Hyphomicrobiaceae bacterium, assembly GCA_035440865.1. GTDB lineage: Bacteria > Pseudomonadota > Alphaproteobacteria > Rhizobiales > Hyphomicrobiaceae > DAORNH01. The sequence continues at coordinate 1,378 of DAORNH010000088.1, forward strand.
GTCAATCATCCGCACCTCAAGACGATCTACCCGCCGGTGGCGCAGACGGCGTTCGCAATCGCGCATCTGATCGAGCCGTGGAGCTTTGCCGCATGGCGCGCGGTGTCGCTGCTGCTCGACCTCAGCATTGCGCTCGTGCTGCTCGGCATTCTCGATGCGCTCGGCCGGTCGCGACTCTGGGTGGCGCTCTACTGGCTCAACCCGGTCGTCGTGAAGGAGCTTGTCAACACCGCCCATATGGAGGGCGTGCTGATGTTGCCCGTGGTCGGCGCCCTGCTCCTCGCGCTGCGCGGCCGTCATGTCGCCGCGACCCTGGTGATGGGTCTCGCCGTCGGTGCCAAAGTCTGGCCGCTGCTGCTGCTGCCGCTGATCCTGCGTCCCCTCCTCGGCGACTGGTCGCGGCTCGCCCTCGCCCTCGTCCTGCTCGCCCTGCTCGGCGCCGGTATCGCTTGGCCGATCATCGTCGGCGGGCTCGACGAGACCTCGGGGTTCCTCGCCTATGCCGAGCACTGGCAATCGAACAGTGCGCTGTTCCCGGCCCTCCAGTTCATTATGGCCCAATGGATTGGCCTCCTCGGCCTGACCGAAGAAGCGCTCGCAAGCCTCGCCTCGCGCCTCGCTCGTGCCGCGATGGGCGGCTTCGCATTGCTGATCGCGCTCGCCCTGTCGCTCCGGCCGATTGCCGGACCGCGCGATCTGACGCACCGGATGAGCATGATCGTGTTCGCCATCGTCCTGCTGAGCCCTGCGCAGTTTCCCTGGTACATGGTATGGATGATCCCCTTCCTGGCCATCATGCCGATCCCGGGGCTCCTCGTTGCCGTGGTGACGACGCCGCTCTACTACACCTACTTCCACTACTCCTCGCGCGATCTCGGCGATCTCTTCCGAACACGGATGGTCTGGGTGATCTGGCTGCCGGTCTGGCTGGTGCTCTTGGCCGATGCCTGGCGCGCGTGGAGAAACAGGGCCATCGACAGCGCCAGCAGCGAGCCGACACCTCATGCGTAACGGACAGCGAATTGGCGTCGTCATCCCGGCGCTCAACGAGGAGGGTGCAATCGGGCTCGTCGTCGCCGAGATCCCATCCTGGGTCGACGCCATCGTGGTCGCCGACAACGGCTC
>DAORNH010000088.1:2552-6904 GCA_035440865.1 Hyphomicrobiaceae bacterium
CGCTAGTCGTCGCCGAGCCTGAGAAAGGCTACGGCGCCGCCTGCCTCGCCGGCATCGCAGCCTTGCCCCCCGTCGACATCGTCGCCTTCATCGACGGCGATCACAGCGACTTCCCCGAGGACCTCGCGAGCCTCGTCGATCCGATCATCGCGGGCTCCGCCGACTTCATGCTCGCCTCCCGCGCCGTGGGCGAGCGTGAGCAGGGCTCGCTCACGCCGCAGCAAGTGTTCGGGAACTGGCTTGCCACGACGCTGATCCGCCTCTTCTGGCGCGCGCGCTATACCGACCTCGGGCCATTCCGGGCGATCGCCAAGCCGGCGCTGGAAAGGCTCGCCATGGCCGATCGCAACTACGGCTGGACCGTCGAAATGCAGATCAAGGCCGCAGAGCACGGACTCCGCCACGGCGAGGTGCCCGCCCGCTACCGGCGCCGCATCGGCGTCTCCAAGGTCTCGGGCACGATCAAGGGCACCCTGATGGCCGGCTACAAGATCCTCTCCATCATCGGCCGGCACGCGCTGCGCCGCTGGCTCGGGCGAGCACCGCAAGCAGGGCGCGCATCCGGATAAGCGCTTGCCGGGAGGACCGACAGACGTTTATATTCGCTCTTGCGAATATTCGTTGCTGGAGCTGGCCATGGCCGACGGATCAGGAGCATCGCGCGTGCAGGACTTCATCGGGGATCCGATCTCCGAGAAGCCGCCACTTCCGCGCGCCAAACTCGAGGCGATCTTCCGCGACATCCAGGAGAACGTGCGCTTCGACAGCGAGCTCAACGGCTGCCTCAACTGCGGCATCTGCACGGCGACCTGCCCAGCGGCGCATTACTACGACTTCTCGCCGCGCGAGATCGTGCAGCTACTATGGACCGAGAATCTCGAGGGCATCTACGATGCCATGCAGGAGAAGATCTGGTCCTGCGCCCAGTGCTACACGTGCGCCGCGCGCTGCCCGTTCCGCAACTCGCCGGGCGGGCTCGTGATGCTGATGCGCGAGGTGGCGATCAAGCACCAGATGCAGTCCGCAAAGGACGTGCTGCGACCCTTCAGCCGTGTCATGCTGAAGCTCATCTCGACGGGCAACCAGCTCGCGCCCGACATGATCAATCCCCAGCATTTCGCCGACTGGGGCCCCAACATCTCGAAGGTCGATGCGCCGCTGAAGCTCCTGCGCAAGGCGATCCCGATGGCGACGCTCAACACGACGACCACCGCTTGGGAGGTGAACCTCAAGACCTCGGTCGAGCTCTACACGATCTGGGAGATGACCGGCGTCCTCGACCAGCTCGAGGGGATCGATGAAAACCTCTTCGACGTCATCAAGGACATCATGGAGGAGAAGCGCGACGAGTGGGACGAGTTCCTGGAGGAGCAGAAGGACGACTGAGCCAGTCAAGCGAGGAGAACCGCCCATGGGTAACACTGTCAGGCTGCATCGCGTGATCAAGGCGCCGCCGGAGCGCGTCTACAAAGCGTTCACGGACGCGGCCGCCATGGCCAAGTGGCTCTCGCCGCGCGGATTCACCTGCACCGTGCATCAGATGGAGGCGAGGGTCGGGGGCAGCTTCCGCATGTCCTTCACCAACTTCGACAGCGGCCACACACACGCATTCGGGGGCTCGTATCTCGAGCTGAAGCCCTTCGAGAAACTCCGTTACACGGACAAGTTCGATGATCCGAACCTGCCGGGCGAGATCATCGTCACCGTCCTGCTGAAGGCCGTGACTTGCGGCACTGACCTCTCGATCACGCAGGAGAACATCCCGGACGTGATCCCGGTCGAGATGTGCTACCTCGGCTGGCAGGATTCCTTGAACCAGCTGATCGATCTCGTCGAAACCGCGCCACCGTCGAACTGATGCTCCGACCGAGCCGATTCCAGGCCCGAGGAGGGCGATCATGACCACGAAGCCGTCTGCGGTACCGCCCGGCTACAATGCCGTGATGCCATACCTGCGCGTGCGTGATGCGTCCGCAGCGATGGAGTTCTACAAGACGGCCTTCGGCGCCCGCGAGCGTTTCCGGCTCACCATGAGCGGAAAGATCGGCCACGCCGAAGTCGAGATTGCGGGCGCAGTCGTCATGCTGTCGGATGCGTTCCCCGATATGGGGCTCGATGCTCCCGCCGGCTCCACCGAGGCGCCGCTGCCGCCCATGATGCTGTCCGTGTACGTCGACGACGTCGACGCGACGCTCGCACGCGCAGTTCAGCACGGCGCCAAGACCGTGCGGCCCGCCAAGACCGAGTTCTACGGCGAGCGGGTCGCAAAGCTCGTCGATCCCTTCGGCCATGTCTGGTCGCTGCAGCAGCGCATCGAGGACGTATCGCCCGCCGAGATGCAGCGCCGGCTCGACGCCATGATGGCGTCGGACAAGAAGGGCTGAGGCATGCGCAGGCTACCGGGCATCGTCAGCTTCATTCTCCGCTCCGCCGCGATCGGCGCCGGCTTGGGCGCCGGGCTATTGGCACTTTTCCTTGCCACCAACACGGGCGGCATGCGTGCGCTGATCCTCGAGAGCTCCGACCCGATGGCGCCGATCCTCCTCCTGCTGCTCGGCTTCATGACGCTCGTCGGCAGCCTCTACTCGGGTGCCGCCGTCATGACGCTGCCGCGCGACGAGCGCGATGCCATCTGGACTCATATCCGCAAAGAACCAAGCTTCTAGGGAGAGACGACCCCATGACCAGCTCCAACTCAGGCGATCGCTTCACCGGCCACGGTTCCGAGTGGGTTCCGGCCAAGCTCACCGCGGCGGAAGCCCACACTGCGACGGCCTGGGTCGAGCAGAAGATCGACCGGCGCTCAATGCTCACCAACAAGGGCCGCGTCGAGGACGTGCGCGATGCCATGTGGCAGCTCGAGAAGGACGGCCAGATCGTCGTCCATCGCATCACCGAGGCCAACAAGCCGATCGAGGTGAAGACCCTTTACGGCTGGACGAAGCGCATTCCGACCGACCGCCTCTGGCATCACAAGAGCTGCGGCCAGTGCGGCAACATCCCGGGCTATCCGGTCTCCCTCCTCTGGCTGCAGAACCAGATGGGCATCGACTATCTCGACGAGACCGACCAGACGAGCTGCACCGCATGGAACTACCACGGCTCGGGCATCGGCAATCTCGAGAGCCTTGCCGCGGTGTTCCTGCGGAACTTCCACCAGGCATACGTTTCGGCGAAGGCGCATGGCGGAGCCATCGGCCACTACTATCCGCTCGTCCACTGCGGCACCTCGTTCGGCAACTACAAGGAGGTGCGCCACTACCTGCTCCACTCCGCGAAGCTCCGCGAGAGCGTCACGAAGATCCTCGGCAAGCTCGGCCGCCTCGTCGACGGCAAGCTGCTCATCCCCGAGGAGATCGTGCACTACTCCGAGTGGGTGCACGTGATGCGCCACGAGATCGCGAAGCGCCAGGTGGTCGACGCCTCCAAGGTGCGCGCCACCATCCATCCCGCCTGCCACGTCTACAAGATGGTGCCCGAGGACGCGATCTACGACGACAGCATCCTCGAGGGGAACCGCGTCGCCGTCTCGACCGGCATCATTCAGGCGCTCGGCGCCAACGTGATCGACTACAAGACCTGGTACGACTGCTGCGGCTTCGGCTTCCGCCACATCATCTCGGAACGCGAGTTCACGCGCTCGTTCGCGATCGACCGGAAGATCCGCGTCGCGGTCGAGGAGGCGAAGTCGGATGTCATGATCGGCCACGACACAGGCTGCATCACCACCCTCGACAAGAACCAGTGGATCTCCAAGGCGGGCGGCGAAGGCAAGGGCGTCGAACTCCCCGTGATGGCCGACTGCCAGTTCGCAGCGCTCGTCTGCGGTGCCGACCCCTACAAGATCGTCCAGACCCACTGGCACGCCTCGCCGATCGAGTCGCCGCCCTGGCGCGCGAACTCGGCCACACGGTCGAAGGCAGCGACCAGGCCATCTACCCGCCCATGTCGACCCAGCTCGAAAAGCTCGGCATCGACTGGCAGAAAAAGAAGGTCGAGTTCGAGGCCTACCTGAAGACCATCCAAACCGGCGCCGCCGACCAGCTTTACGACCCGCGCCTGCGCCTTACGAGCGGCCCCGGTTTCAAGCCTGTGAAGCGCGAAGTAATCCCTCCGCCGCCTCCAGCAGAGTGAGCCAACGCAGCGGCGGCAATGCTTAATGCAACGCGGCCGCCCTCACGCGTCGATGACGACATACTCGCCCGCGACCTCGACGGGGAAAGTCTCCGCCTTGTAGGGACCTTCGACGAGCGCGGCGCCGGGCGCGATCTCGACGGGGAAGCTCATCAGGCGGAGCCGCTTCGGGTCGCAGTAGGAGCGGCCCGTGCGGACATCGAACTCCCAGCCGTGCC
>DAORNH010000088.1:7037-8330 GCA_035440865.1 Hyphomicrobiaceae bacterium
AGGGCGAACAGCTCGCCCGCAACGTTCAAGACCAGGATGGCCTTGCCTTCGACCGAGACCAGTTTGCGCGTGCCTGGCGGCAGCTCATCGGCACGGGCGACGACATGGCGCGGCATGGTTCACCTCGGGATCGATGCTATGGCCATCGTAGCGATGGTGGGCAGCGATGGTGGGCGGTGAGAGGGTCGAACTCCCGACATCTTCGGTGTAAACGAAGCGCTCTGCCACTGAGCTAACCGCCCTGCACCTGTGCAAACGAGGTCTGGCTCGACCCAACTCAGGAACGAGCCGACTGTGATAGCGCTCCCATCAAGCCGCTTTGGCGAGCAGTTTTCGGTTGATCATGGTCTCGGCGATCTGGACGGCGTTGAGGGCGGCGCCTTTCAGGAGGTTGTCCGAGACGACCCAGAGGACGAGGCCGTTCTCAACGGTCGCGTCCTGGCGGATGCGCGAGACGTAGGTCGCGTACTCGCCGGCCGCCTCGACAGGCGTCACGTAGCCGCCGGCCTCGCGCTTGTCGACGACCATGATGCCCGGTGCCTCGCGCAGGATCGAGCGGGCGTACTCGGGCGTGATCGGCTTCTCGAACTCGACGTTGATTGCCTCGGAATGGCCGACGAAGACCGGAACTCGCACGCACGTCGCGGTGACCCTGATCTTGGGATCGAGGATCTTCTTCGTCTCGGCGAGCATCTTCCATTCCTCCTTCGTGTAGCCGTCCTCCATGAAGACGTCGATGTGAGGAATGCAGTTGAAGGCGATCTGCTTCGGGAACTTCTTGGGCTCGACCTCCTCGCCTGGCACATACTTGCTCTTGGTTTGCGCCCAGAGCTCGTCCATGGCCTCCTTGCCGGCGCCGGAAACGGACTGGTAGGTCGACACGACGATCCGCTTGATGGTGGCGGCATCGTGCAGCGGCTTCAGGGCGACGACCATCTGCGCCGTCGAGCAGTTCGGGTTGGCGATGATGTTCTTGCGCGTATTGCGCTTCATGTAGGGCTCGAGCACCGCGGCGTTGACCTCTGGGACAACGAGGGGCACGTCCTGATCATAGCGCCAGGCCGACGAGTTATCGATGACGATGCAGCCCTTGGCGCCGATCTGCGGGCTGTATTCCTTCGAGGGGCCCGAGCCGGCGCTCATGAGGCAGATGTCGACCTTCGAGAAATCGTAGGTCGCGAGGTCCTGGCATTTGAGCGTCTTCTCGCCGTAGCTGACCTCGATCCCGACCGACCGGCGGGAGGCGATGGCGATGACCTCGTTGGCGGGAAAGCGCCGCTCCGCGAGGACGTT
>DAORNH010000088.1:8340-14455 GCA_035440865.1 Hyphomicrobiaceae bacterium
CAGCATCTCACGGCCCACATTGCCCGTGGCGCCGACGACAGCGACCCTGTAGCCCATGGCGTTAATCCAGGTCCTCTCGAGGAAGTTCCACAATGGATGGAGCAGCGCCGATCGCCGCCCGCTCACGTCCTCGATAGCCGATTAGTCTCAATGCTCCGTGCCTTCAAGCAGCAATTTGGCCGTGCGCACGAATTGCGCGGCGCCGTGGCGCCACCCGATCACGGAGGATCACGGAGGATCAAAAGCAAGTGCCAGGAAACGAATGGGCGGGCGGCGCGGGCGAACTGCCGTTACGGTCGCAGGCCCACACGTTTCGCAAGGAGACCGCACATGAAGCTCTTGGCCGCGCTGACAATTGCCGCCCTTGGCCTGTCGACGGCCGCCACAAGCCTCAGGGCCGAGGCGCCGATGACGGTCGTCGAGAGCAAGGTGCCGGTCAAGGCCGCCATGGACGCGCTTGCCAAGGCGGTCGAGGGCCGTGGCATCAAGGTCGTGGCGCGGATCGACCACGCTGCAGGCGCCAAGTCCGCCGGCATGGAGCTGCGGCCAACGGAAATGCTCATGTTCGGCAACCCGAAGCTCGGCACGCCGATCATCGCGGCCGACCCTCGGATGGGAATCGAGTTGCCGATGCGCGTCGTCGCCTGGCAGGACGCCGCCGGGAAAACGTGGATCGGCTATACCTCGCCGGACGTCTACAAGGGCCGATACGGCCTCAAGGGCGTCGATGACCCGCTGACTGCGATGGCCAAGGCCCTCGAAGGGCTCGTGAAAGGTGCCGCAAGCGGTCAATGATCCAAGCGCTGCGCAGACGGCACTGAACTCGCACCTTGAAATAGCAAGCCCCGCGGTCGGTTACGGCCGGCGGGGCATCATTACGTGCTATTACTGGCTCGGCCGTTGTCCGGCCTGTCGACAATCCCGGCTCGACTAGTGCCGGGTGTGCTTGTCGAGACGAGCGATCTCGTCCTTCAGCTTCAGTTTTTCCATCTTCAGGCGTTGCACTTTGGAGAGGTCGGAGGACGGTCGGGCCATCTCCTCCTCGATGCGCCGTTCGAGCAGGCGGTGCTTCTCGCTCAACTCTGCAAGGTGTGCCGGCAGGGACATCCGGTGCTCCGTATCGCAGTTGACGATGACGTGAGTGTGACAGAGCCGCGTGCCGATGTCCATCGGATGAGGCCGCGCCTGTGGTGATTTTTCCGCGCGCGCACCGATCTCGCAGCGCGGTCCCGGAATTAGGCTTGATGCGCGATGAACACAATGGCGCCAATACAGCCCGGATGTTTCGGCAAGTGCCGACCATTCACACTCCTCGAGAGGATGATTCATGGGTAGCAGCGGGGATTGCTGACGGCGGGGTTTGGGGCGGCGGCACATCCTGGGGTTGCCCGCCGGCCTCGATACTGCGGCGCATGAGCAACATGCTCCAATCGACGACAATATCGTTCGATTGGTCGACCCAGGAGCGTTCGACGACCAACTGGCCGAAGGCATGCGGAGCAGGGCGCGTGCCCTGACCGGGCTGGCGGCCGAGGCGATCCGCGCCGTGCGCTGCATCGAGCAGGTTCGCCCTGCTACACGGCCTGCTTGAGCCTGAAGCGCTGCACCTTGCCGGTCTCGGTTTTCGGCAGGCCTTCGCGGAACCGGACCGATCTCGGATACTTGTAGGGCGCGATCACGGCCTTCACGTGATCCTGCAATCTCTTGGCGCAGGCATCGTCACCGCTGAGACCGGGTTTCAAGACGATGTGCGCTTCGACGATCTGGCCGCGCTCGACATCCGGCACACCGATGACGGCGCACTCGGCGACATCCGGATGCTGGAGCAGTGCAGCCTCCACCTCGGGACCCGCGATGTTATAGCCGGCCGAGATGATCATGTCGTCGGTCCGCGCCGCGAACGAGAACCGGCCGTCGGCGTCACGGACGAAGGTGTCGCCGGTCAGGTTCCAGCCATTGCGCGCATAGCCCTTCTGACGCTCGTCGTTCAGGTAGCGGCAGCCGGTCGGACCACGCACGGCTAGGCGTCCAGGCACGCCCGGGGCCAGGTCGTTCATGTCGTCGTCGACGATGCGGGCCTCGTAGCCCGTCACCGGCCGTCCGGTGGAGCCGGCTTTCGCGTCGCCGAGACGGTTGGAAATGAAAATGTGCAGCATCTCGGTCGAGCCGATTCCGTCGAGCATCGGCTTCCCCGTCTTCCTGATCCAATCCTCGAACACGGGCGCAGGCAGCGTCTCGCCGGCTGAGACCGCAACGCGCAGCGACGAAAGGTCGGCGCCCTTGTCCATCGCGGCGAGCATGACGCGATAGGCGGTGGGCGCCGTGAAGCAGATCGTCGCCTTGTACGTCTGGATGATCTCGATGAGGTTTGCCGGAGACGCGTTCTCGAGCAGCGCCGACGTTGCGCCGTAGCGCAGCGGGAACACGGCGAGCCCTCCGAGGCCGAACGTGAAGGCGAGCGGAGGCGAGCCGACGAAAATGTCTCCGGGTTTCACGCCGAGCACTTCGCGCGCATAGCCGTCGGCGATGATCAGGAGATCGCGATGGAAGTGCATTGTCGCTTTCGGCACGCCGGTGGTGCCGGACGTGAAGCCGAGCAGGGCGACGTCATCGCGGCCGGTCCTCACGGCCTCGAACCTTACCGGCTTGCTGAGCGCGAGCCGATCGAGCTCGGCGTCGTGGTTCGAAGTGCCGTCGAAACATACGACCTTCTTCAGGAAACGGCTGTCCTTGGCGCAGGCGACGACCTCGTCGGCGATCCGGCTGTCGCTGAGCGCGAGGCAGACCTCGGCCTTGTCGACGATCTTGGCGATCTCGCCTGCCCGGAGCATCGGCATAGTGTTGACGGCGACACCACCGGCCTTGGTCACGGCGAGCCAGGCGGCGACGAAGGCCGGGTTGTTGCCCGATCTGATCAGCACGCGATTGCCGGGGACGACGCCGTAGTTGTCGACGAGCGCGTTGGCGAGGCGATTTGACCAGTCGGTCAGCTCCTTGTAGGTGCGCTGGCGGCCGTTGCCGATGAGCGCGATGTGGTCGCCGAAGCCCTTCTCGACCATGCGATCGGTGAGCTCGACGGCTGCATTCAGATACTCCGGATAGCGGAACTCCGGCCGCTCGAGGAGGAGGTCCGGCCATTGGTCGTCGGGCGGGAGATTGTCGCGCGTGAACGTATCGGTGTGTCCGCTAGGCCCGAGGCCGGCGCGGCCGGTGCTTATCGGATGCGAGGCAACCTGAGCGGCCTCGCCGGGGCGTTTGCGTCGCGAGAACCATCCGAACATTCCTGGCCTCCTGTTCGCTGCGACCTTGCCTCAGCGCCTATGGTCCGACCGCACGGGCCTCTCACTCAGCGGCGAGCGTGCAGATGGAACGAGCGCTTGACCTGATCGAGTTCATCGATCAGTGAAACGAGTGTCTTCCTGTCGAGCTCGCCGAGAAGCTCAGCCAGCCAAGCCTCGTGAGCCGCGGCCATCCTCGAGAACTGGTCTGTGCCGCCACGGGTCAGTCTGATGTTCTGTGCACGCCGGTCGCCGGGTACAGCTTCCCTGGCGACGAGGCCCGCCTCGACGAGTGTGTCGACGAGGCCGGTCAGATTGCCTTTCGTGACCATGAGCCGGCGCGACAATTCGACGAGCTTCAGGCCGTCCGGCTCGCGCTCGAGCTGAGCCAGCACGTCGAACTGCGGCAACGTCACGTCGAACCGGGATCTCAGGCGTCGCCTCAACTCGGCGGAGACGAGGTTGACACACGCGAGCATGCGCAGCCAGAGGCGCAGCTCGAGCTTGGCGCCGGATCGCACCTTGCTGAGCGGCGCCTCGATGTCTGTCGATACGCGCGCCATCTTCGTCACCTCCGCGGGCTCGGCACCTCGGCCGGCCCGGCCAGCCCGGCACTTCCGCGGGCCGGCACGTTCGTGGGCCAGCCCGACATCGATCAGGAAAGTTTAGATTTGAACAATCTAGGTTTCAACTATAAAGTTGCCGTCCTGAGCAGCGCCTGCCTCCAGCCTGGGGAGCGTGTCATGCGGATCGTGTCAATCGGGGGCGGGCCGGCCGGCCTCTACTTCGCGCTTCTGATGAAGCGCCTGCATCCGGCGCACTCGGTCACCGTCGTCGAACGCAACAAGCCCTACGACACGTTCGGCTGGGGCGTTGTGTTCTCGGACGCGACCATGGACGCGATGCGAGTCTGGGATCCGGAGACTGCCGCGAGCATCGAGGACGCGTTCAATCACTGGGACGACATCGAGGTCTGGCACAAGGGCCGCCGCATGCGTACGACGGGCCACGGCTTCGTCGGCATCGGCCGCAAGCAACTGCTGAACATCCTGCAGGCGCGCTGCGAGGCGCTCGGCGTCGAGCTCGTCTTCGAAAGGGATGTCGAGAGCGATCTCGAGTTTCCGGATGCCGACCTGATCATCGCCTCCGACGGGGTCAATTCGAAGATCCGCAACCGCTACCGTGGTGTGTTCCGGCCCGACGTGGTGGTCCGCCCCAACCGCTACATCTGGCTCGGCACCGACAAGCTCTATGACGCCTTCACCTTCGACTTCCGCCGGACCGAGCACGGCTGGTTCCAGGCCCACATCTACAAGTTCGACGGCAAGACCTCGACCTTCATCGTCGAGACGACCGAAGATGTGTTCACGAAGCACGGCCTCGACACGCTAGACCAGAGCCAGTCGATCGCGTTCTGCGAAAAGCTGTTCGCCGAGGTTCTCGACGGCGCGCGCCTCATGACCAATGCGCGGCATCTGCGGGGCTCGGCGTGGCTCAACTTCGGCCGCCTGATCTGCGGGACCTGGTCGCACTTCAATGGCAGATCGCATGTCGTGCTGATGGGGGACGCCGCCCACACCGCCCATTTCGCGATCGGCTCCGGCACCAAGCTTGCCATCGACGACGCCATCGAGCTCGCCAACCAGTTCGAGCGCCACGGCCACGACGCCGGGCAGATCCCGGCGTGCCTTGCGGCGTACGAGGCCGTGCGCCGGGTTGACGTGGCGCGCATCCAGAACGCGGCGCGCAATGCCATGGAGTGGTTCGAGGTCGTGGGCGAGCGCTATGCCGACACGCTCGAGCCGGAGCAGTTCATGTACTCGCTGCTGACCCGCTCGCAGCGCAGCCACGAGAACCTGCGCCTGCGCGACAAGGCCTGGCTCGAGGGCTACGAGCGCTGGTTCGGCGCGCGCGCCGGCGCGCCCGCCTCGACAGCGAGCACAAGCCGCCCCCTGCCGCCGATGCTCGCGCCGTTCAAGTTGCGCGGCACGACGCTCGCCAACCGGATCGTCGTCTCGCCGATGGCGATGTATTCGGCCGGAAACGGGATCGCAAGCGACCTCCATCTTGTACACCTTGGCGCACGCGCCATGGGCGGAGCGGGGCTCGTGTTCGCGGAAATGACATGCGTCGCCCCGGATGCCCGCATCACGCCCGGCTGCCTCGGGCTCTGGAGCCGGGCGCACGCCGAGGCACTCGCGCGGATCGTGCGTTTCGTCCATTCGAGCACGCCGGCGAAGATCGGCATCCAGCTCGGTCATGCAGGCCGCAAGGGGTCGACGCGGGTCGGCTGGGACGGCATCGACCAGCCGCTCGAGGCAGGCAACTGGCCGCTGATCTCGGCATCGGCACTGCCCTACCAAGGCGTAAACCAGGTGCCGCGTGCCATGACTGCGGACGACATGGCGCGCGTTACGGCGGAATTCGTGGAGGCAGCGCGTCTTGCCGTCGAGGCGGGCTTCGACGTCTATGAACTGCACTGCGCCCACGGCTACCTGCTCTCGAGCTTCCTGTCGCCGCTCACCAATCGGCGCACCGACGCCTATGGCGGGGATCACGCCGGCCGCGCGCGCTATCCGCTCGAGGTGTTCAAGGCGATCCGTTCCGTCATCCCCGCCGACCGGCCGCTCGCGGTGCGCCTCTCCTGTCACGATTGGGCAAGCGGCGGAAACACTCCGGAGGATTCCGTTATCTTCGCCCGCATTTTCAAGGATGCCGGTGCCGATCTCATCGATTGCTCATCGGGACAGGTGGTACCAGACGACGCACCCGTCTACGGACGCATGTACCAGACGCCGTTCTCGGACCTCGTCCGTAACACGGTCGGCATTCCGACC
>DAORNH010000089.1:0-7704 GCA_035440865.1 Hyphomicrobiaceae bacterium
ACATTGCGAGTGTCCTTATCGATCGCGAAGTTCGTCCGAGCTCTCGGCACGTGGTGATGAACTTCGCGATCGGGACACTAGCCGCCACGAGCAAGCGTTCCTTCGCGGACGTCGATGAGGGCACAAATCGTTCCTGGTACGGTCCGATCACGCCACATGGTTCCACGACGCCGCGTCGCGCCTTTGCTATGCTTCCGGCGAGATGCTGACAATTCGGGAGGGTGCGACCATGACTGATCACAATCGCCAGCCGGCCGTGAAGCTCGACGCGCCGGGCCGCGGCCGGATCTACAACAGTATCGTCGAGACGATCGGCAATACGCCGCTCGTGCGCGTGCCCGGGCTCACGGCCGAGAAGGGCCTCAAGGCGGATCTTTGCCTGAAGCTCGAGTTCTTCAATCCGATCGCGAGCGTGAAGGACCGCATCGGCGTGAACATGATACTCGAGCTCGAGGCGGCGGGCCGCATCAAGCCCGGCGCCACGCTGATCGAGCCAACATCGGGCAATACGGGCATCGGCCTTGCTTTCGTCGCCGCCTCGCGGGGCTACAAGCTCATCCTGACGATGCCCGATTCGATGTCGATCGAGCGGCGCAAGATGCTCGCTTACCTCGGCGCCCGGCTCGAGCTCACGCCGCGTGAGAAGGGCATCAAGGGCTCCATCGCGCGGGCGGAGGAACTTCTGGCGGAAATCCCGGGCTCCGTCATCCCGAGCCAGTTCTCGAACCCGGCCAATCCCGACATCCACAAGCGCACGACTGCGGAGGAGATCTGGCGCGACACGGGCGGCGAGGTCGACGCCATCATCTCGGGTGTCGGTACCGGCGGCACCATCACCGGCCTCGGGCAGGTCCTGAAGCCACGCCGGGCGGGCCTCAAGATCATCGCCGTCGAGCCGGAGCTGTCGCCGGTGCTCTCGGGTGGCACGCACAGCCCGCACCCGATCCAGGGAATCGGCGCGGGCTTCGTCCCCGAGATCCTCGACCGCTCGGTGATCGACGAAGTCCTGACCGTCTCGGGCAAGGACGCGATCGACACGGCGCGGCTACTCGCCGCCCTGGACGGCATTCCTGTCGGCATCTCGTCGGGTGCGGCGGTCGCAGTCGCGCTGCGCGTCGCGGGCCGCCCGGAGATGGCGGGGAAGCGCATTGTCACGATCATTCCCTCGTTTGCCGAGCGCTACCTCTCGACGGTGCTATTCGAAGGGATCTGACGGCCGCCTGCCGGCGCATCAGTACTGCGGCGGCAGGCTCTGGGAGTGTGCGTCGTAGGCGAGGTTCGAGAAGCGCGTGAAGTTGCCCTCGAAGGCGAGCGTGACGGTGCCGATGGGGCCGTGACGCTGCTTGCCGATGATGACCTCGGCCTTGCCGTGCACGCGGTCCATGTTTGCCTGCCAGGTGAGGAACTCGGGAGTGCCTTCGGCCGGCTTGGTGCGCTCGACGTAGTACTCCTCGCGGAACACGAACATCACGACGTCGGCGTCCTGCTCGATCGAGCCCGATTCGCGAAGGTCGGAAAGCTGCGGGCGCTTGTCCTCGCGCGTCTCGACCTGTCGCGAGAGCTGCGAGAGAGCGATGATCGGCACGTTGAGTTCCTTGGCGAGCGCCTTCAAGCCGGTCGTGATCTCCGACACTTCCTGCACGCGGCTGTCGGAGGAGCGCTTGCCCGAGCCCGAGAGCAGCTGAAGGTAGTCGATGATGAGGAGGCCGAGCCCGCGCTGGCGTTTGAGCTTGCGGGCGCGGGCGGCGAGCTGCGCTATAGTGATGCCGCCGGTCTGGTCGATGTAGAGCGGCACGCTCGACATCTCCTGAGAGGCGCGCACGAGGCGGCCGAAGTCGGCCTCGTCGATCATGCCGCGGCGGATCTTCTCCGACGAGATCTCGGATTGCTCGGAAAGAATGCGGGTGGCGAGCTGCTCGGCCGACATTTCGAGCGAGAAGAAGCCGACCACCGCGCCGTCGACGACCTTCTCCGTGCCGTCGGTCTGCTTTTCTGTCTTGAAGGCCTTGGCGATGTTGAAGGCGATGTTGGTCGCGAGCGCCGTCTTGCCCATGGAAGGACGGCCAGCGAGGACGATGAGGTCCGACGACTGGAGCCCGCCCATCTTGTTGTCGAGGTCGGCGAGGCCGGTCGAGATGCCGGAGAGGCCGCCCGCCCGCTTGAAGGCGTTGTTCGCCATCTCGATAGCGCCGGTCAGCGCCTCGCGGAAGCCGAGGAAGCCCTGGCCGAACTTGCCGGTCTCGGCAAGGGAAAAGAGGCGCGACTCGGCCTCCTCGATCTGCACCTTGGGCGGATGGTCGACAGGGGTGTCGAACGCCTGGTTCACCATCTCCTCGCCGATGGTGATGAGCTGGCGTCGGATCGCCAGATCATAGATCGTCTGGCCGTAGTCGCGGGCGTTGATGATCGTCGTCGCACTCGCCGCGAGCTTGCCGAGGTAGAGCGGCACCGTGAGGCCCGGCTCGATCGGCTCCTCGTTCTCGAAAAAGGTGCGCAGCGTGATCGGCGTCGCCTGCTTGCCGGCCGCGATCAGCTTGGCGGCGGTCTCGAAGATGCGGGCGTGCAGGGGATCGAAGAAGTGCTCGGCGGTGAGGAACGAGGACACGCGATCGTGCGACTCGTTGTTGATGAAGATCGCACCGAGGAGCGCCTGCTCGGCCTCGATGTTGTGCGGGGCAACGCGGAACGGCAGGCCGTCAGCGGCGGTCTCGGTGGGTGCTGGGGCGGCGGCGCGCGCGCGGCGCTGGACTTCGGTCATGGTCTGCCATCGCTGTGTGTGACGTGATCGGCGGAACATAATCGATGTGACCTGTCGCCGTGGCGCGGGTCATTGGTGTTATCCGACCTGTCCACATGCGACATCGGCGAGCGGTGCCAACTTGCGCTTGCCTTGCGGCGTGTCGGCCGCGTCGGTGATTGATTCGCGCGTCTGGTCTCTTTACGCAGCGGGACAGGATGCTTATTTCACATTGCTTTGTTGCCGCACGCCGCTGCGGCGGGGGCCGCCTGGAGGGAACGACATGGAGCGCTTCTCGAACGCAGTGACGTATCTCGGCAGCCACCGGCCCGAGCGCCCCGTGTTCGGCATGCGGCCGGAGGCGGCAGGGCGTGCCGCGCGCTGGTTCCTCCAGAACTTTCCAGGCGATGTCGCCTATGCCTACAAGGCGAACAGCCATCCACTGATCATCGGATCACTCTACGGGGCTGGCATCCGGCATTTCGACGTCGCTTCGCTGCCTGAGCTCGAGGACGCGGCGACCATTCCGGGCGCGATCCTGCATTTCATGCACCCGGTTAAGTCGCGCAATGCCATCCGGCGTGCCTACTCGCTCGGCGTGCGCAGCTTCTCACTCGACAGCGAGGAGGAGCTCGACAAGATCGTCGAGGAGACGAATGGGGCCCGCGATCTCGCCCTCTCGGTGCGTCTGGCCGTGCCAGCGAAGAACAGCCGACTGCCGCTCGAGCGCAAGTTCGGCATCGCCATGAGCAAGGCGGCGCCGCTGCTGCTGCGCACGCGACAGGCCGCGGCCGAGCTCGGCCTCACCTTTCACGTCGGCTCGCAGACCGTGACGCCGGACGCCTACACGCTGGCGCTCGCCGAGATCGGCAAGCTCATCAAGCGGGCCGGCGTCGTCGTCGACAAGATCGACGTCGGCGGCGGATTTCCGTCGCGCTACTCCGAGGAGGCGCCGACGCCGCTTCAGCACTTCGTCGATGCGATCAAGCTGGGATTCGAGCGGCTCCCCGTGAAGGAGACCTGCAAGCTCATGTGCGAGCCGGGCCGCGCGCTGGTCGCCGAGGCCGAGAGTCTGATCGTGCGCATCGATGCGCGCCGCGGCAACGAGCTCTTCATCAACGATGGCGGCTACGGCGCGCTGTTCGACGCGGCGCACCTAGGCTTTGCCTTCCCGGTGCGACTGGTGACCGGCGGCCCGCGCGATGCGGCCGACCTGATGCCGTTTGAGCTCTGGGGGCCGACATGTGATTCGGTCGACCGCATGAAGGGGCCCTTCATGCTCCCCGATAACGTGCGCGAGGGTGACTACCTCGAGCTCGGCAATCTTGGCGCCTACGGACGCGCCATTGCGGGCAAGTTCAACGGCTACGGCCAGTACGACGAGGTGTTGCTCGGCGACGAGCCGATGTACTCCATGTATCGCGGCTCGAATGCGACTGCCGTCCCGGACCCCGAGGGGGTCCGGTAGCGGCGACATCGCATCACGACTTGGTCCTCGGATTGGCCCGCCGGCGTCGCGACAGCATATTGAGGCCCTCGACGAAGGCCGAGAACAGCATGGCGGCGTAGATGTAGCCCTTCGGGATCTTGGCGCCGAAGCCTTCCGCGATCAGCACGGCGCCGATCATCAGCAGGAAGCCGAGCGCCAGCATGACAATGGTCGGGTTGGCATTCACGAAGTTCGCGAGAGGGGTTGCCGCAAGCATCATGACGGCGACGGCGACGAGCACGGCGATTACCATGATCGGCACATGCTCGGTCATGCCGACGGCCGTGATGATGCTGTCGATCGAGAACACGAGGTCGAGCAGCAGGATCTGCGTGATCGCGGAGGCAAACGTCAGGCTCGCCTGACCGGTATCGAACACATCCTGGTTGGGGTGCGGGTCGACACGGTGGTGGATCTCCTTCGTCGCTTTCCAGACGAGGAACAGCCCGCCCGCAATCAGGATGATGTCGCGCCACGAGATACCGTGCCCGAACAGTGTGAATAGCGGCGCCGTCAGCTGGACGATCCATGCGATCGTCCCGAGCAGGACGAGCCGCATGATGAGCGCGAGGCTGATGCCGATGCGCCGCGCCTTGGCGCGATACTGCTCGGGAAGCTTGTTCGTCAGGATGGCGATGAAGATCAGATTGTCGATGCCGAGCACCACCTCCATCGCGATCAGCGTGGCGAGGGCCGCCCAGGCGGCGGGGTCTTGGGCAAGCGTCATCAGGTTCGACATGGAGCCTTGCAAGATAGCTGGTGGCCTGAGCTGTGGTTTTGGCCTAGTTGTCGCTCCGAGCAAAGCGCTTTCGCGCACTGGACGGGGACAGGGGGAACGGGTGGAATGATTCGGATCGAGCATGTCGAACCGCTCAATGCGTCACGATCGAAATTCCGGCCGTCCGGCATCGGCTTTTACGTACTGCCCGAACAGGTGACGCTCATTCGCCCGACCCGCGACCCGAATGTCTCGGAGGTGCGGCTCCAGGGAGGCGCCGTCTACTTCGCGGGCGCGTCCCCCGCAGCGCTCGAGCAGGCGCTGCTCGACAACGCCCGACGCTAGAGGCCATGGCGAGCGACACATCGGGACAGCGGCCGCGCCAGGGCCTGCTGCTCGGCCTTTCCGTATTGGCGATAGGAACGTTGGCGGCGCCCCTCGATACGTCACTCAACATTGCGCTGCCCGATATCTCGCGAGCGTTCGCAAGCGGTGTTGCCGATGTGCGCTGGGTCGTCATCGGCTACGTAATGACTTATGCCAGCCTGATGCTGGTATTCGGCCGCCTCGGCGACGTCGCCGGATTCATGATCGTGTTCCGATGCGGGCGATCAACGCGGTGGGTCTGGTGGCCTGCTCGCTTGCGACGACGCTGCCGATGCTGGTCAGCGCCCGCGTCCTTCAGGGGGTCGGAGCGGCCCTGACGTTTGCCTGTGGGCCGGCAATCGCGACGGCCCTCGGCGGAGAGGGGCGCCGGGCAGAAATGCTCTCATTCCATGCGATGGTAATCGCGATTGGCTCGGCCGCCGGGCCGCTCGTCGGCGGAATGCTGGTCGACTTATGGGGCTGGCCGGCTGTGTTTTGGGCGAGGGCGCCATTGCCGTTGGCAGCCTTGCTGCTTTCTTCGGCGATGTCGCCGTTATCGCAAGCTCCGCCACGTGGTGGCATGGATTGGCTGAACGGCATGCTTGTCGTGTTGGCCATGGCTGGTGCCGGATCGACGCTCGGGTTCGCTGCGGGTACGGCGACGCCGCTCGTCGCACTCCTGGCCGCTGTGGCAATTGTTGCCTGGTGGGTGCAAGGCCAAAGATCTGCCGCGCCCGTGCTCGACCCGGCTCATTTTCGGCAGACGGAGTTCACTGTATTGAACCTGTCGACCATCGCGATCAACCTCGTCGCCTTTGCCGTGCTCCTGATCGCCCCCTATTACCTCGTGCGCATGGTTGGACTGTCGAACCGCGATGCCGGCCTCGTCCTCTCGTTGCCATTTTTTGGCATGCTCGCGGGAGCTTGGCTCGTTCCACGGCTGACGACCTCCTTGAACGCGGGCCGATTGGCGTTCGCCGGCCTTTGCTCGGTTGCCGTCATGCAGGGCGCGATTGGTGCCCTCGAGGCGACAAGCCCGATGGCATTGATCATGGCGGCATTCGGGCTGCATGGCATGGGCCTTGGCGTATTTCAGGTAGCGGCTGCGACCATCGTTACAGGGACTCTGCCACTGGAGCAGCGCGGCGTGGCTGGAAGCCTCGGCATCGTCATGCGGACAATAGGCGTGGTTGCGGGTGCATTCGTGCTGGCCACCCTTTTTGATACGATGAGTGGCACCGACGCCGTCGGCGAGAGGGAGCGGATCGAGGCCGGTGTCGCGGCCTTCAAGGCAACATTCATCTATTCCAGCCTTGCATTGGCCATCTTCATTCTGGCGACACTGGCCTGGCCGCGGACGTGGCACTGGGAGCTGGACGACGCGGCGCGTCGGTGACACGCGTCCAAAGGCGAAACATTTGCGCGGAGTGCCTGTGGCTCTGCGAGGACGAGGCGTGGTAGATGAATAGTCCAGTCTGCGCTTCAGGGCCGAACATGGTCGATCGGACAGTGCTGATCATGCGGAAGTGTCGCTCGGCAGCGCTGGGCCGACGTCTTGCGGGGTCTGCCGCGACGTTGGCGCTCGTCCTCGGCTCGGCAGCGGTTGCGCAGCAGCCCCACGCCGGTTTGAACGGGCCGCCACCCGCGGCATCCGGCCCGGGTCCCAGCGGGCCCAGCTCCGGCGCGACGGTCACCTATCAGGTGCGCTCGAAGAACGGGCACTTCTACGTGCCGCTGACGATTGCCAGTCGTGCCGTCACCATGCTGGTCGATACAGGCGCGACGACAGTCGTGCTGTCCGCCGCCGATGCCGAGCGGCTCGGCATCGATGTCCGCCGGCTGCGCTACGATACGGCAACGGCGACTGCGGCCGGCCGCCTGATGGTCGCCAGCATCGAGCTCCACGATGTGCGCATCGGGCGCATCTACGTCGGCCGGGTCGCGGCGACCGTGCTGCCGGAGAACTCCGGCAAGCAGTCCCTGCTTGGCATGAGCGTCATCCAGAAGCTCGGCCGCGTGACGGTCGAGGGCGAATCGCTGACCATCGTCGGCGTCATCATCCCCGGCGCGCTGGTCATGTTCAGTGTCGCGGGCGTACCGCCGGCGTCGAATGCAAGGACGCCGCCGCTGCGTCCGGCGCCGCCCCCGACATCGGTCAGCGGGGCACGTCTCGGATGGGGCGCGCTCGCCCTGTCGGCGGACGCCTATGGCTGGTCGCGCGGTTATGCCACCCGTTCCGAGGCCGAACGCGTGGCCCTCGACAACTGCCGCAAGCATGCCAAGCGCGACCAATGCGACGTCCGCGCTTTCGACGGCTCGTTGTGTGCGGCAGTCGCCACCTGGTCGTTCATGGAGGGCTCGGAGCGCCGTTTTGGCAACATCGGCAACTTCGGC
>DAORNH010000089.1:7803-14436 GCA_035440865.1 Hyphomicrobiaceae bacterium
CACCGAATGCCGTCCGCCGTATGCATCACGCCGCGGCGACTCGTACTCGTCGCGGCCGTCGCCCTCATCGATGTCGATAATCGCGTGCTGATCGCGCAGCGCCCACCGGGAAAGGCGATGGCGGGCCTCTGGGAGTTCCCGGGCGGCAAGGTCGATCCGGGCGAGACGCCGGAAGAGGCACTCGTGCGCGAGATCACCGAGGAGCTTGGCATCGAAGTTTGCGAGCCCTGCCTCGCGCCGCTCACGTTTGCGAGCCATGCCTATCCCGATTTCCACCTCCTGATGCCGCTCTTCATCTGCCGCAACTGGGACGGCGAGATCAGTGCGCGCGAAGGCCAGCAACTCAAGTGGGTGCGGGCCATGCGCCTGTCCGACTACCCGATGCCGCCCGCCGACCTGCCGCTGCTGCCGGCGCTGCGCGACCTGCTCGGCTGAGGCGCAGATCGAGTGAGCCGGCCTCAGGGCCGCTCCGAGAGCGCAAGGCGGACGCCGACGACGATGAACAGGCCGCCGATCGCCCGCTCGAGCCAGACCTTGATGCGGACGTAGGCACGCGATTCCGCGAGCTGCCCGGCAAACCACGCGACCGCGAGGTTCCAAGCCGTTCCGACCGCGTTGAACAGCAACCCGAGCGTGACGAAGGCCAGCACCTTGGACGGCGTGGCCGGATCGACGAACTGGGGAAGGAACGCCAGGAAGAAAATCGCAACCTTCGGATTGAGCGCATTGGTGAGCGCGCCCTGCAAGAATGCCTGCCAAAACGTTACCGGTTCCTCTCGCTCCAGACCGGCACTGCCCGCCGTCCCTTTGAAGGTCGCGCGCACCATCTGGACGCCGAGATAGACGAGATAGAGGGCGCCGACCCACTTCACGATGGTGAAGGCCGTCGCCGAGGTCACGAGCACGGCCGAAAGCCCGATCGCCGCGGCGGCGATGTGGGCGAACGCGCCGGCGCCGACGCCCAGGGCAGCGCCCATACCGACACGCGTCCCATGTTGCGTGCTGCGCGAGAGGATCAGCGCAATGTCCGGCCCAGGCGTGATGTTGAGCAGCAGCCCCGCGAGGATGAAAAGCCAGAGATCCTCTAGTCCCATGGGTCGCGCCCGCCGCCGAGAAGGGTTGCCGTGTCTGGCGCGAGTAACAGCGCGGCGCAGTCGTGTCGCCTGGACAAAGTGCGCCGCGGTGCGGTCGGTTCATGGAGGAGGCCCAGCGGACCCTCGATGGACCGCAGCGGTGGCCGACACGAAACGGGTCGCATCCGCGAGGAGCAGTCGCTAACGTCCCGGCACTTCTAAGCGGGGGCGAGCATGTCGGCCAAGGCATCGACGACGATTGCGGCGAGCGACTGGGGCCTGCTCGCGATCCTCTCCGTGCTCTGGGGCGGCTCGTTCTTCTTCGCCGGCGTCGCGGTGCGCGAGCTGCCGCCGCTCTCGATCGTGCTCGCTCGTGTCGCGATCGCAGCCCTTCTGCTCATCCCCCTGCACTGGCTGCTCATCGGCGCCCTACCTCGTGCGCGGTCCGCCTGGCTCGCATTTCTCGTGATGGCGGTACTCAACAACGTGATCCCGTTCTCGCTGATCGTGACGGGGCAGAAGGAGATCGCGAGCGGGCTTGCCTCGGTGCTCAATGCGACGACGCCGCTCTTCGCGGTCATCGTTATGGCGGCGTTCGGGGACGAGAAGCTCATCGCGCGGAAAGTAGCGGGCGTGATTGTCGGCCTCGCCGGCGTCGCGATCCTGCGCGGGACGACGCCCATGTCGCTCGGCGATGGCGCGACGCTCGGCGTGGCGCTCTGCCTCGCCGGGGCGCTCTCGTACGGGTTTGCCGGGCTCTGGGGGCGGCGGCATCTTGCCGGCGTGCCGCCGCTCACCTCCGCGACGTGCCAGCTCATCTGCTCGACCGCGGTTATGGCTGCGCTCGCGAGCCTGGTCGACGCGCCGTGGCGTCTTGCCGTCCCAAGTGTCGCGACGCTCTGGTCGCTCCTCGGGCTCGCGGCGCTCTCGACGGCACTCGCCTATGTCGTCTTCTTTCAGATCCTCGTGCGCGCGGGCGCGACGAATGTTATGCTCGTCACGCTGCTCATCCCGCTGACGTCGATCCTGCTCGGCCACCTCGTGCTGGACGAGGCGATCAGGCCTCGCGAGATCGTCGGCGCGCTGGTCATTGCGAGCTCGCTGCTGATCGTGGACGGCCGGATTTTCAGCGCGCTGCGGCGCGACCGCGATACGTCCGCGGCGCCGTGATGCCACGCCTTTTCAGCCGAGGACGACCGGCAGCGACTTGATCCCCCGCAGGATGAGCGAGTCACTCCACTCGGGCGCGCCCGAGCCGGCAAGCCTGACGCGCGGGAAGCGCTCGGCGAGGCGCCTCACCGCGATCTGCGCCTCGAGGCGGGCGAGCGGCGCGCCGAGGCAGAAATGGATGCCGTGTCCGAACGTCAGGTGAGCGTTGGGCGTACGGGCGATGTCGAAGCGGTCAGGGTCGGGGAACTGGGCGCCGTCGCGGTTGGCGGCGTTGGTGAAGGCGAAGACGCGCTGGCCCTTCTTCAGCAAGCGCCCGCCGAACTCGATGTCGTCGACGACGACGCGGGCGAGGGCACTGCTCGGCCCGTCGTAGCGCAGCCACTCCTCGATCGCCGGCTCGATCAGCCCCGTATCGGCAACGAGGCGCTCCCACTGCCCGCGAAATCGCATGGCGTGGTAGAGGCCGTTGCCGAGCAGGTTCGTCGTCGTCTCGTGCCCGGCGAAGAGTAGGAGGATCGATGTGGCGATCACCTCATCCGAGGTCAAAGCCTCCTTCTCGTCGCGGGCGATCACCATCTGGCTGATGATGTCGTCACGCGGCCCGGCCGTGCGATCGGCGACGATGCCGCGGAAGTAGTCAGCCATGGCGCGGGCGCCCCGCTCGGCCCGATCGTATTTGTCGGGCGTCGCGCGCGCCGTGCCGATGAAAAGGGCGATATCGTCCGACCAGAGCTTGACGCGCTTAAGGTCGCCGCGTGGCACGCCGAGGAGGTCCATGATCACGGTCGCGGGGAGCGCGTATGCGAAGTCGGCGATCCAGTCGGCTGTGTCGCCCGCACGCGCCTTGGCCGCCATGTCGTCGAAGAGCATGTCGACGAGGTCGCTGATGCGCGGCTTTAGAGAGTCGAGCGAGCGTGAGGTGAAGGCCTTCGTGAAGAGGCGGCGGAGGCGCGTGTGGTCTGGTGGATCGCGGAACACCATCCAGCCGCCGAGGTAGGTCATCAGGTTGGCGTAGGTCGAGCGGCGGGCCTCGGGGGCCGCGGCGAAGAACGGAGCGAGCCGGTTGGCCGATACCTCGGCGTTGTTGAGCGAGATCGCCTTTACGTCGTCATAGCGCGTGACGACCCACGCCTTCATCGCCTCCGACCAGTGCGCCGGGTCCTCCGCGCGGAGCCGGGCAAAGATCGCAAACGGGTCGGCATTGGTGGCAGGGTCGGCGAAGTCGATCGCGAGCATCGGGGCGTCTCGTCGAAGTGCTTTGTTGCGGCCGGGAGCGCTAATCAGCCCTTCTTGCCGTCCTTCTCGCCCTCGATCTGAAGGACGGCGGGGCCTTCACTCGCGTTGAGCAGACCGGACCGGCGGTAGATCGAGAGCTTGGCGCGCGTATCCGAGATGTCGAGGTTGCGCATGGTGAGCTGGCCGATGCGGTCGGCCGGCGAGAAGGCCGCGTCCTCGACGCGCTCCATCGAGAGGCGCTCGGGCTGGTACGTGAGGTTCGGGCTCTCGGTGTTGAGGATCGAGTAGTCGTTGCCGCGGCGGAGCTCGAGCGTCACCTCGCCCGTCACCGCGCGCGCGACCCAGCGTTGCGCCGTCTCGCGTAGCATCAGCGCCTGGCTGTCGAACCAGCGGCCCTGGTAGAGGAGGCGGCCGAGCTTCATGCCGGAGATGCGGTACTGCTCGATCGTGTCCTCGTTGTGGATGCCGGTGACGAGCCGCTCGTAGGCGATGTGCAGGAGCGCCATGCCGGGCGCCTCATAGATGCCGCGGCTCTTCGCCTCGATGATGCGGTTCTCGATCTGGTCGCACATGCCGAGGCCATGGCGGCCGCCGATGGCATTGGCCTCGGTCATCAGCACGACGGGATCGGAAAATTCCTGGCCGTTGAGCGCGACCGGCAAGCCTTCGTGAAAGCGCACTTTCACAGTCTCGGGCTTCACGTCGCAGTCCTCGCGCCAGAAGGCGACGCCCATGATCGGATT
Source organism: Hyphomicrobiaceae bacterium (assembly GCA_035440865.1). GTDB lineage: Bacteria > Pseudomonadota > Alphaproteobacteria > Rhizobiales > Hyphomicrobiaceae > DAORNH01. Next base: position 12,026 of record DAORNH010000089.1, read on the forward strand.
TACGATGCGGATCGAGCTCGAGAGCTCCTCGAGGTCCTTCGCCTCGTGGGTGGCGCCAAGCAGGTTGCTGTCGGTCGAGTAGGCCTTCTCCGCGCTCATCTTGTAGCCGAAGCCGTGCTTCGTCATGAACTCGGACATCTCCTTGCGCCCGCCGAGCTCGTCGATGAAGGCCTGGTCGAGCCAGGGCTTGTAGATCCTGAGGCTCGGATTGGTGATGAGGCCGTAGCGGTAGAAGCGCTCGATGTCGTTCCCCTTGAAGGTCGAGCCGTCGCCCCAGATGTTGACGTCGTCCTCGCGCATCGCGGTGACGAGCATGGTGCCGGTGACGGCACGGCCGAGCGGCGTCGTATTGAAATAGGTGATGCCGCCCGTCGAGATGTGGAAGGCTCCGGCCTGGATCGCGGCGATGCCCTCATGCACGAGCTGTGCACGGCAATCGACGAGCCGGGCCTTCTCGGCGCCGTAGTCCATGGCTTTCCGCGGGATCGCCTCGTAGTCGGTCTCGTCGGGCTGGCCGAGGTTCGCCGTGTAGGCGAATGGGCGCGCACCCTTGAGTTTCATCCACAGCAGTGCCGCGCTGGTATCGAGGCCGCCGGAGAAGGCGATGCCGACCTTCTGCCCCTTGGGCAGGCTCTGCAGGATGGTGCTCATGGGTGTTCTCTGGCTTGATCTTAGCGCGCGTTCCGGAGTTGATCTCAAATTTTCCGCGCCGGCGCAAACGATGCGCGTGCAAGCCATACGGTGTCAGGACTGCCGCACTCGGATGGACGGCGGGCTGGGACTGTCGCTACACTTGTGTCACAAGATGGGCGACAATGCCTGCAAGAGGCCGTAATCGATGCATGTCCATGTGAACGGAGTCAGGCTCTACTTCGACGTGGACGGGCTCGAGTTGGTGCCAGACGGGCCCAACATGCGGGAGAGGCCGACGATCATCCTGCTGCACGGAGGGCCCGGCTTCGATCATACGCTCTACAAGCCTGCCTTCTCGGCTCTCACCGACGTCGCCCGCATTGTCTATCTCGACCATCGCGGTAATGGCCGCAGCGATGGAAGGGATCCGGCAGACTGGACCCTTGCTCAATGGGGTGATGACGTCAAAGGTTTCTGTGATGTGCTCGGCATCGAGAAGCCGATCGTCTATGGGGCCTCGTTTGGCGGCATGGTCGCGCTGTCCTATGCAACGCGGCATCCGAGTCATCCCGGCAAGCTGATCCTGGTCAGCACAGAGGCCGCCGGTTACTCGCACATCGACCGCCGCATCGCGATGTTCGAGCGGCTCGGCGGGCCCGAGGTCGGGGCGCTCGCCCGGCGCCGGTTCCGCGAAGGCCACGCCGACCCTGCCGTCACGGACGCCTGGATGAGGCTCGCCCTCCCCCACTACACACGGACGCCCGCGGATCCGGATGCCATGGCGCGAGGCATCCGCAACGTGGACGTCCTGCGGTGGTTCACGCGGCCCGGCGGCGAAGCCCAGTCGTTCAATTTTTTTCCAGACCTCTCGAGGATCATCTGTCCGACACTGGTGCTCGGCGGAGACGACGACCCGATGCTGCCGATCGAATGCCAGGCAGACATCGCCGCCGCTCTGCCGAGCCACCTCGTGCGCTTCGAGCGCTTTGCGAACTGCGGCCATTCCGTTGTTCCCGACATGGCCGAGAAGGCATTTTCCGTGATCAGGCAGTTCATCAGGCATTGACCCGGCTTCATGTGGATGCTCGAAGTCGCTCTACTCGGGCGCGATCGCTGAGCCGGCGGTCGATCGCATCGGGTCCGAAAGCACGGGGACGGGAATGGGCGGCAAGTTCGAGCTGATGAAGATCGCGCGCATCCCGGTGCTCGTCGACGTGACGTTTATCATCCTCATCGTGCTCTGGGGCTCGGGCTACCTGCAGGCCGGCAATACGCAGATGTTGTCGGCGGGTGTCGTGGTGGTGATCGGTCTCGCGCTCTCGATCCTCATCCACGAGTTCGCGCACGCCTTCTCTGGTCGCTATTTCGGGACGCGCGTCGCAGCCGTGGAGCTCAATGGCCTCGGCGGCCTCTGCTATTGGGCATCCAGCCTGCCGCGCAATGCCTGGTCCCGGATCGCCATCTCGCTGGCGGGTCCGGCCTCCAACCTCGCGCTCTGGTTCATCTTCGATCAGCTCTTCAAGCTGGCCGCCGCGTCCACTGTCCGCAATCCGCTTCTGCTGCACGTTCTTTCGATGTTGTCGATCGCCAACTGGTATCTCTTCCTCTTCAATATGCTGCCGTCGTTTCCGCTCGACGGCGGACGTGCGCTCGAGGATTTCCTTGGCCAGTACATCGGCGGCTACAAGGCGACGCGGTTTGTCGCCTCGCTTGGCCTTCTGGTCGCATTCGGCGTCGGCGCCTGGGCCTTGATGAACAACTACGGCTTGTGGACGTTG
>DAORNH010000090.1:0-1273 GCA_035440865.1 Hyphomicrobiaceae bacterium
CAAACCCCTTCGAGGTCCGCAATGTATTACCCATGTCTCGGGAATAAACCGTAACGGATGTGTCCGGAACGGACCCTAAATTTGTTGGTCGGGGCAGCAGGATTCGAACCTGCGGCCCCCTGCTCCCAAAGCAGGTGCTCTACCAGGCTGAGCTATGCCCCGGACCGCGCGCCGCGGCGCTGCACGTTCTTAGGTGATGACGCCCCTCGATGCAAGGCGAAGTCCGGCGCCTCGGGCTGTGGGCCGGTGCTGATCGGCTGCACGGCCGCAGCCGGTCACCGCATCCGGCGAGAACTGCGAGGGCAACAGTTTGCGGGCCGCCTCGCGACCTGCTAGAAGGACGCCCCGGCCGCCCATCGGCTGGACATCCACGGCGCGTCCGCTCCCTTCGTCTATCGGTTAGGACGTCAGATTTTCAATCTGAAAAGACGGGTTCGACTCCCGTAGGGAGCGCCAATCCTATGATGTGACTGAATAAATCGATTCCAAGTGAGACACTCCTCGTGACAGGCTCGGCGCGACGCGGGTGTCCTTCTGGGCGGTGGTTTCGTGCGAAGCGGCGGCGGTCGTCATTGCGGTATTCGCAGTGTGATCGATAAGCGGCCGCGTCGCTTCCTTGCTTCGGCCGATGGGCCGGCGGGCCCCGCGCAGGTCAGCAAAAATCGGAGGTCGATCAGGCTGCCCAAGGACTCGCGGTATTCGGGGTGCTTGCCGGTCGGCGTCTTGCCTCCATCGATGCAGTCCTCCTGCTCGCGGTCCTAGGGATCGGCGTCGGCCTTGAGGCGGACGGTGCGGGGCAGCGCATGTCGGCTGCGGGAAATCTGGACCCGCCACGTGCCGAGGGGTAGCGTCTGGACCGACGCCACGAATGCCTTCCAAAGGATCGCGCGGGTTCTATGAACGTTCACGACTTTCGGATGCGTGTGGCCGGTGCCGTGAACAAAGCGCGCGCATTGTGCCCAAAAAGTGCCGAGGGAGCTTGCGCGCGTCTCTATGCACACGAGTGCGCACGATTGTGTCACACCCTTGGTCGCCACCAAAGTATCCATGCAAAATCAAATGCATAAGTTCTGCGTCGCGCCGATGATGGATTGGAGATTTAATCAGGCGATATCATGATCTTGCGAGTGCACATGTGCAATTCGTGTGCAGTGAGCCGCGCGAAACGATGCGAATTTTTGGGTGACGATGAGGAGCCAAGTGCACACGCCCGCGATCGAGCCCAACGCTGCTATCGTCTGCTAGCGGATCAATGGATTCGCGCGAATGATCG
>DAORNH010000090.1:1286-1661 GCA_035440865.1 Hyphomicrobiaceae bacterium
GAGCCTCTCGATCATCTGTACGCGATGCGACACGCGAAAACGGCGATACCGACGTTGCCAATCGCGAAGCCGCGCGTGTGCATGGAATTCGACAAGCGATACAGGTGCTTGCAGGAGTAAAATCCGCGCTACGGCGGGCGGATCGGCCAACAGGTCGTACTGACGCCAGGAACTCAGAGTGGTGTTAGGCTGGCTTCCCCGGCTACATCAATTGGTCCACATGCGCGCGGCGAACTCGCGCTCCTCCGGGCCGAGCGCCTGCAGGTAGATCACCGTCGTAGTGATGCTGGCGTGGCCGAGCCATCTCTGCACGAGGTTGAGCGGTACGCCGCACCGGATGGCGTGAAGGCCGAACGCATGGCGAAGCCCTTTGGC
>DAORNH010000090.1:1706-14322 GCA_035440865.1 Hyphomicrobiaceae bacterium
ATCCTTGACCACGCTCCAGGCCGTGATCCGCGACATCGCCCACAACCGCGCGGCGGGATCGTGGTCGGCCAGATGAAACGTCCGGTCGATTTGCTCGATCATCGCGGGCGGCACGGGCACCTCGCGAATGATGAAGTTGCGGGATCGCTTCTTGAGCGACCGGATGGCAACGAAGCCGGAATCGGCCTCAATCGCGCGCGGGGTCAGGGCAAGAGCCTCGGACAGTCGGCATCCGGTGTGCGCCAACGTCTGGCAGAGCGCATGGATAGATGCCGGTTCCCCGGCGGCCACATCGAGGAAGCGCGCGCGCTCGACCGCGTTCAGGTACTTGCGACAGCCGTCGTGTGTGTAGAGCGTGGCCGTCACGGGAAGAGCAGGCATCCGCAGGCTCCGGGATGAGTTCCTGTGAGCCGTCACGACAACGGAATTGCCTATTCTGTTTCCTCCGGTCATCCCCTCAAGCGGACAGGCCTTTTGGACCGCATCCATAGGCAGGAAGCTAGAAGATCACACCGCCGGATGTCAATGTTTTCCCTAACATCATCAATGCCTTGAACAGAATAGGCAAGACTGTTCGGGGCGGACCGGCCTGCTTGTGAAGCTCCCGTTGGAGCGACCGCCGCCTGTCACCCGGCCATCCTGCCGATCTGTCCTACCCGGTTAAATCGGGAGGTATTCAGACATGGCGATGCGTTCCGGCACTGCGGTGCTTGTGGCGACGATACTGGCCGTCAGCCTCTCGGGCATTCGGACCGCGCACGCTCAGGCAAAGCCCGATGTTGTGCGCCCGGAGATCACCGACATCCGTGGCCAACTGCGAATGCACGACGGCGCAGTGCTGGTAGGCCAACATGGCCTTTGGGGAAGCCGCGAAATCCAGCCGGATCAATACCGGCTAAATCTGCTGTTGATTCTTACGGCCAACCCAAACCTCCTGACTGACAGGAACTGGACCTCAAGATTCGTGGGAATACTACCTGATGCCGAGGCCAAGCGATACGCGGACGGCCGCATTGATCGCTGGTCCTGGCGCGGTGGCGACGAATTCCAGCGCGAAGCGATGCGACGCGCCTTCATCGAGAAGGAAGGGGAGCGGCTGAAGCGGCTCATCCCACCTATTCCATTCGAGCTTCTCGATGTTCGGGGGGCAGATCTTGAATCATACAATTTCGATAAGGGTGGATACATACTTGGTAATGGCCTGCAATCGGAGACGCTAGTCGGTCTGAAACTGCCATTCCGTGTGCCGTCGTTCTGGGCGGTTCCGCCAGACAAGGCGCAGGCAATTCTGGCCCAGGTGCAGGCGACCGCCCCTCACAAGAACCATTCGATCTGGCGACAGGCGGCATTCGCGTCGCGACTGCGGGTCACGGGGGTCCGGTGGGAGCGGGACAACCTCCTGATCGACACCGCCCTTGTGAAGATCGAGATGTACGCGGGCCCGGACCTGAAAACAAAACTTGGCGACGTGCCAACGCCTTGATTGGCGCATCCGCGCGCGCCCAGGACCTGAACACGTTCAGCCATTTCTCGGTCAACGCCAAAACCGATCGCCCCCATGTACCAGTTGGACTTCGCCGCATTCATGATTGGCGCGGTTGTCGGCCTCGCGCTGGCCATTATTGCGATCCTGAAGATCAGAACAAACATGGTGGAAAGCACCATCGAGGGCCGACCTGATAAAAGCGTCGGCCGTGTGGTCGAGATCGTCTGGACGATTTCACTCCTTCTTGCCTTTGCTCATGTCGTTCACCACCTGTTGCTCTTCTTTTGTTCCTTCAACCCCAGCTACCTGTTGAGGCTTCAGCCAGACCCGTCTCAGCCCTGGATATTGCCGGAAGCTTGGCAGATGCCGTTTTATCTGCTGGTGCTGACCTGGCTGATGAGCCCTCTGGCAGTTGCGTCCATCGTGGGTCAGATCTCCTGCGGGGTGCGACTCGCGCCGGAAACACCCCATCACGCGAGCGTGGGGCGCAAGGTTGCCTTCGCAGTTCTGACCCTGCTGGCAGTCGTGGCGTTGCTCCCGTTGCTCTTGACGGTCCCCGTCATCTGGGAGCAGGTGCTACTGCCAGTCATCCGAGCTGTGCTCGGCATTGCACTATTGATCATCGTAGCCGCGGCTTTTTCTGGAAAGAAAACGGACGGTCAGCCAGCATCCGGTGGCAAGTCGAGTGCGGTTGCCGCAAAAGCACCGCCGAAGAAACAGGCATCCGACAAATGGGAGCGATGCACGACCTGCCACGGGCGCGGTTCTATCGACTGCAATGTCTGCGGAAATATGGGAAAAATCTCTTGCATGAGCTGTGGCGGCAGTGGCTCGCAGTGGCGTTCCAGCGGAGCCGTAACCTGCGGCACATGCTCCGGTTCAGGCCGCCAGGGTTGCGGTTCCTGCGGCGGTTATCGACGTTGCTCAAGCTGTAGCGGCCATGGCGGGCGATACGTACGCCGGTGAGCGAGGCGCTAACTCTGGAACGGCATGACCTCATTGCACGAGTGAGCGTTGCGAGACTACGTGGCGAACAAGTCGCCCTGACGCCACGCGAACTCGGCACGATGCCAGGCTTTCGACGCCGCCTCGCGATCGAGCCAGGCGAGGAAGGGCCCGCCGGCGGCGGCGAGATCGGCCTCGTCGAGGAAGTGGCTGAGGTAGCCGGTCGAGGTGATCGGCAGGGGCGCGCCCCTGGGCGAGATCACCGTCAGCTCGATGTGCGACCAGCCCTTGGAGATGTAATCGCGCGTGTGACGGACGCGGCAGGAAGCGTGACGCCAGACGAGCTTGTGCGTGGCGGTCTTGGGTGCCGCCTTGGCGCGCGTACGACGCGCCGGCTTCGACGACGATTTGCGAGCGGTGCGAACCATGGCGGTCACTCCTTCGGCTGGAGTGACTTGAGGAAGGCCACGGCCTGGGAGGCCTTGGCGGCGGCCGTGAAGATCGCCTTCGGATCGCGCTTCAGGAGTTCGAGCCAGTGGGCGATGTACTGGGCGTGGTCGGGACGGGTGTCCTGCGTGACGCCAAGCTCGGCGCAGAGCAGGGCGGAGCCGATTTCCGCGACCAGTTCCTCGGCCGCGACCTCGCATTTGTCGAAGCGCCTGGAGAGATCGCGGTCGCACCGGTGCTTCGGAGCCGTCCAGTGGGTCAGCTCGTGGAGGACCACGGCGTACCAGCTCTCGTCGCGGGTCATGGTCTCGGTGCCGCAGAAGAGCGCCTCGTCCGGCATGGTGATGAGGTCAGCCGACGGCCGGTAGAAAGCGCGCTCGCCGCCATGCTCGATGCGGGCGCCGGTGGCGCTGATGAAGCGGTCAGCGGATTCCAGACGGGCGATGGGTCCGAGGCGCTCGGGTGCGGCGGGAGCGGTGAAGCCGTCGACGTCGGCGGCGTTGAAGACATAGGAGGCCCGGGCGACACGGCGCTTGCCGTCGTCCTCGGCATCGTCGGGATCGGGCTCGGCGTCGTACTCCTTATAGAAAATGACCAGCTCGGCCTTGGCGCCCTTGCGGACCTGGCATCCCTTCTCGGCCCACTGGCGGTAGGTGGCCCAGACGGGGACGGTGAGGCCGCGCATCTCGGCGGCGGCCCAGAGCGCGACGACGTTGATGCCGTTGTAGAGCCTGGAGGTGTGCGCGTTCTCGGGGAGCCAGAGCGGGGCACCGGAGCGGCGCCAGGGCATCTGCGGATGGCCGGGGTCCTTCTCGATGGCGGCGATGATCCTGCCCGTGATCTCGGCGTGGAGGTCGCGGCGCGGCTTGAGGGATGGCGCAGTCATGGAAGACGGGTCCTTTCGCTGATGAAGCCGCCCCGATGGCGGTTTCGATGCCGGGCGAAAGGCGACGGCGGTTGAGCGGGCGCGGAACCGGAGCGCGGAACGCGCGAGGCGGCCCGGCGGAGCCGAAGGCCGAGGGCTTGCCCTTGAAGCGACCGCGCGCCGGCGCACGCTCTGGCATCATGAAAAAACCGCCTCGGGCGGCTCCTGCGAACAGGCCGCCCCCGACGGCGACCATGAGCTTCAGCGCCGCGAATTCTCACGGACAGGGGAGGGATGATCGCCTGCGGCATCGCTTCCGGGCCCTGCACAGAAGCCGGGCGCGATCGGGAACACGGGCTCAACCGGAAGAGCTGCCGGCGCTCAACGGCATGGTAAGATGGCACGCGGGGCGACGAGGCCTGGGCGCACCGGCAACCGCGGGCTCGGCGAAGCCGTCATCCGGGATGCGGGGTAGGGCCGCAGGCGTCAGGTGCGGAGCGGGTCGATGGATATGGAAATCTGGGACGCCCGGATCGCCGATTGGGTGAGAGGGCCGTCGGACGACCTCACCGATCTCTTCGAGCGGCTGGTGATCGATGTCGAATTGAGCGAAGACGCCGACGACGAGGACTTCGACCCCATGTCGAAGGCCGAGATGCGCATTGAGGACGCCATCCACGCCTTCGAGTCGACGCCGCTGAATCTCCGGCGGATACGGAGCTGGCTACGGGGCAGGGTCTCTGCCGCGGCTCATGAACAGCTTCTCAAGAGCGACTTCCGGGCGCTGATGAGCGAGGAGGAGTACGCGAGTGTGATGGCATCGGCGCGGAAGAATTTCTGCCCGACCATCACGAGGCAGTGGCTTGGAGAGACTAAGCCGGAATCATTGCGCGCCACGACCGCACCGAAGGCGAAATAAGGCAGGCGCAAATGGCCGAAGTGCAATCTCAAGAGCCAGGAGGAGGGGACAGATGTCAGAAGCGATGACAAGACGGACGCTGATTGCAGGATCAACGGCAATCGGAGCCGCGCTCACGTGCGGCATCGAGCCGACGAACGAGGTCGCGCGGGTCCTGGCGGCGCTCCCGGTCGTCACTGGACGTATCAAGTGGTTCGACGCCTCGAAAGGCTATGGCTTCATCGTGCCGGATAAGGCGGGAGCGGACATCCTGCTCCACGTCGTGTGCGTGCGGGCCTCGGGTTTCGAGAACGTGCGAGAGGGCTCCCGTGTGAGAGTGAAGGTGATTGAACGGCCAAAGGGTCGGCAGGCGGCTCAGATCCTCGCCATGGATACGAGCACGGCGGTGGCGAATCCGGAAATTCGCACACATCGGATTATCAGCGCGTAGCAGGTGACAGTCCATCGCTGATTATTGCACCATCCTTTAGCCAGCGCCGGTAACGCCACTCAAAAGTCAACGCGGGTATGTGGCGGCCCAGCCGCGCCAGCAGACCATGCCGGTCCACCCACAGGGCATAGGTCACATAGTCCTTGTCCGATGCCAGTAGACGTTCTTCCACCCATGAACGGGCGAAGTAAACCGAGCAGGCCATGACAAACAGGACGGTCAGCCGCACACACTCAACCCAGTTCTCTCCCGCGGTTACCGGCATCCAGATGAAAAACCACCCGATGCACTTTGACAAATAGATCGGATGACGGGTATATCGAAACGGACCGGTGGTTATGATGCCGCGATGACTGAGGTTGGAGGCGCGAATCCCCATCTGTGCCTCGCCCCAGTAATGGACAAGCTCAAACAGAAGTATGCAGAAGCCGACAACGCAGAGAACCAGCCCGTTTGCCGAAAACTGGCTCTGCCAGTTTTCAGCCCGGTAGTAAAAGAACGCTCCATTGACCAGAAATGGCGCATAGGACCACAATGTAACCACCCATGCAGACAACGTCCTGTCGACCAGTCGCACTTCATTTGAAAACAGGCGGCTGGCAAACAGGTATCCTGGTATGATAGCCGTGACGATCATACCGTAGATGAACATCAGCAGATCGGCGTGCAACGCCATGACGGGTCGGTCGAAATAATGTTCGGGTTGGATGCGAAAACCGCTCATGACCCGTGCCGATTCAGAAAAATTCAGTGGCAGAAAGAAAACGCGGACAAGCCATGCAAGGGCCTCCTGCGATAAGAGCTGCGTGTCGATCTCGTTCCATCTACCGGTCAGCAGATATCCAAGCTGGCAGGATTTGGCAGACGCAGGCCCCGCGCGCCATGTCGTATACCACATGACAAAAAGGCAGATGAAAACGGCGCCGCACGCCACTGGTACGGCGACTTCGTGCAGGTCCGCAAAGCTGGGACGGCGGAAATAGGTGATGAGCCACCAGGTAAACAGCATGGCCCCGATGCCAAGACAGACCCCTAGCCATGGAATAAGCGTCATGCGCAGGGCTTCTGCCACGGAACTCTTGACACGGGGAACGGCGCGCCACGGCGCTCTGGACAGTTCGAGTGCCACGGTGACAACGACAACCGACCCGCAGAGCGCCACGACAAACCATGCATCGCTGATGGGCAGGAAACGCAGGGAGAAGAAGCCCGCAAAGAGGGCGAGGGTTACCCAGACCGGATCACTCCAGTGCCCGACCGATCTGGGAGGTCCCTGGCAATCCACTCTCGTCGGGAGTCTCTTGGCCAAACCTATCACAAATAGAAGAGTTGTTTACGGAGCGCCGCCGTCACCACTGCTCGAGGACGTGCCGCAGTACTGAATACAGTCATTGTCTTTGTCTATTGTTGCCAGAAAAGTGCTGGATCCATTATTGCATTGATACATGCTGTCCGCGTCTCCACTGCACGCACAGCCAGTACTATCGACAAAATATACCTGCATGTGGGAATAGCCACCGCATGATGCGCCCCCACCGCCAGGCGTGGCCCAGACACCGTCACCGCGGAGATAGGTCGAACTGCTTGGCGTTCCGCTGGCACTGATCCGCGCTGTGGGAACTGTCAACGCCGGAGCGATTTTCCTGCGGCGGCCGGAGTAATTTTCCCTCACGGTTGAACGCATGAAGGCCCCCGCGCGCGGGGGCCTTCATGCGTTTGCGCGTCACTTTTGCGATGGCTCGTCCGACTTGGCCTTGGACCGGCGGCGCTTGGAGTGGGCGAGGCGATAGCTCTCGCCGTTCATCTCCAGGATGTGGACATGGTGGGTCAGGCGGTCGAGAAGGGCGCCCGTGAGCCGTTCGGAGCCGAACACGCTCGTCCATTCCTCGAACGGCAGATTGCTCGTGACGATGGTCGAGGCGCGCTCGTAGCGCTGCGAGAACACCTCGAACAGCAGCTCGGCGCCGGTCTGCGATAGTGGCACGTAGCCGAGCTCGTCGATGATCAGCAGCTTGTAGGCGGCGAGCTGACGCTGGATCCTCAGGAGCCGCTTCTCGTCGCGGGCTTCGAGCATCTCGTGCACGAGGGCCGCAGCGGCCGTGAAGCCGACTGACAGCCCGCGCTGGCAAGCGGCAAGGCCGAGCCCGATCGCGACATGGCTCTTGCCGGTGCCGGAGTTGCCGAGCGCGATGATATTGTCCCGCCGCTCGACATATTCGGATCGGGCGAGCTCCATGACGAGCGCCTTGTTGAGCGACGGCAACGCCTCGAAGTCGAAGCTGTCCAGCGTCTTCACGGCCGGGAACTTCGCAGCCTTGATGCGGCGGTCGACCATGCGCCTGTCCCTGTCGATCAGTTCCTGTTCGGCCAGCCGCAGCAGATAGCGTGGATAGTCGACGCCTTCGGCCGCGCACAGGCGCGCCTGTCGGTCGTACTCGCGCAGGAACGTCGGCAGCTTGAGGGCTTTGAGATGATGGGCGAGCAAGACCTGGGGCGTATCGCTCATGGCGCCCCTCCACTCTCGCTTACGCCCTCGGATGCCCACTCGCAGCCGGGCTCGCATCCGGCGCGGAGAAGCCCCATGTAATCGCGCGCCGACGTGGTCCTGACCGTCGCCCTCGGCAGATACGGATAGATCGACAGATCGAGGCGTGGGGGCCGCCGCTCGATCCGGCAGAGCAGGAGATGCTTGATGGCATCGAACCCGACGGCCCCGCGATCGATGCCATCGCGCACGGCGGCGGCCACATCGTCGATGCGGAACGTCTCCATCAGCCGCAGCACCTGCACGAACTCGCGCTTGCCCGGTTTGCCCATCCGCGCCTCCAGCAAACGGCGCAGGGTCGCGAACTCCTCTGGCAGCTGCCAGTTGGCGAGCGGTGCGGCCTGGTCGAGCGCATTGATCTTCTTCTCGATCAACGCGAGGTAGTGCAGCGGATCGAAGATGAAGTCCTCGCGCTCATAGGAGCGTGGATGACGCGCGATCACCTCCGTACCGCAGGCGATGACCACCTCGTGCACGTAGCCACGCACGAGCACTTGCGCGTGGCCGAACTCGGTCGGGACCGAGTAGTCATTGCCCCGATAGCGCACGAGCGACAGCGAGGAGACCGTCGTCGGAACCTTCTCGCAGGCGTCGTACGGTGGGGGCAACGGCTTGCGCAGGGCATCGAGATCGCGTGCCAATCGTTCGCCGATCGTCTCGGAATGCCCCCGCAGCCGTTCAGAGAGTCGCTTGCGGCAGCGCCCTGCCAGATCGGCGTTGAACGTCTCGAAGCAGTCGAACGCCGGTACCGGCACCATGAAGTTGCGGCGCGCGAAGCCGACGAGCCCTTCGACCTTCCCCTTGTCGTTGCCCTTGCCCGGCCGCCCGAACCGGTCCTGGAACAAGTAGTGCGATTGCAGCTCCGAGAATGTCCTCGTGCGCTGGCGCGTGCCATCGCCCAGGATGCGGGCAACGGCGATCCTGGTGTTGTCGTAGAGGATTGATCGAGGCACGCCCCCGAAGAACTCGAAGGCCTTCACATGGCCGTCGCAAAAGGCCTCCGTCGTCTCTGCTGGATAGGCGATCACGAAGCAGGCGTCCGAGTGCGGCAGATCGAACGCGAAGAAGTGGACCTTGCGCTTGGTTCCCCCAATGACCGCCAGCGCCTCCCCGAAGTCGGCCTGGGCATGACCGGGCGGATGAGCGAGCGGCACAAACATCTCCCGTGACCGCTGCCGCGAGCCCGCCACGTAATCCTTCACGATCGTAAGGCCGCCGCTATAGCCATGCTCGTCCCGGAGCCGTTCGAAGATGCGCTTGGACGTGTGCTGCTGCTTCGTCGGCCGGTCCTTATCGTCGGCCAGGATCTTGTCGATGAACCCGATGAAGGGATCGAGCTTGGGCTTCACCGCCGGCTTCGTGCGCCGGTATCCCGGCGGTACCGAGAACCTCATCATCTTGGCGACCGTCTTCGGATCGATCCCGTATCGACGAGCCGCCTCCCGATGGCTCAAACCTTCGATCTGAACCGCGTAGCGAACCTGTGCGTAGAGCTCCACCCTCTTCATCCCCCGCCCTCTGCCGGACGCGGCACAGGGCTCGTCAGTGCCGGAATTTTACTCCGGCGCAACCGACCGACTCGGCTGCTTCACTGAGGGATTTTTGCTCCGGCGCTTACACCCGTTTTGCTTCATCGAGCTTTTTCTTTAGTGCCTTGCTCAATTCCGGAGCGACGAGTACTGTCAGAGGATCGGTAGCGCTTAGGACTGACCGCTTCAAGTGGTCGACGCGGTACTGCCTACTGAAGGTTCTGCCGAAGCATCCGGATTTTGTGTCTACGATGTGCTCGATCAAATCATGCAAGCAGAGCCCATCTCGGGCATAGGCAGATTGCCATTCTACAAGCAGGCTTGTTACTTTCTTATTTTTGTGACGCATTACGTTAGCGAGCGTTCTAATTGTCGTCGTGGCTAATAGTCGTTCATATAATACGAAATTGAAATTACCATATTAGTGAAATTACTTGCAAGTCTTGTTATCAGTTGAGCTCTGCCGATCTTGAGTATTCGATGGGGAGCGGGATATTTTCTATAATGTGATAATGTTACTTATGGGAAATAATGCCGGTTATCGAAATCAGCTGTTGCGCAAATCTCCGATGAATTCCGAGCCCGGATTGAGGCCGGAGATGAGCAGTCGGTCGCGTGCCCTGGTGCAGGCAACGTAGAACAGCTGGCGCTCGGTGGCGTAGACGTCGTCAAGCTCGATCTCGTCCGCGACGGCCGCGATGCGATCCTGAAGCGGCAAAATAGCCTCGTCGCAGGCCATGACGGCCACGGCCTTGAACTCCAGGCCCTTGGCCAAATGCATGATGCCGATGCGAATGGCGCTGACGGGACCTTCTTTACGCGGCGTGAGCTCAGCGACCGCCAGTCCAAGCCGCTCGGCGGCGGCGCGCGCTCGCGACAATACTTCGCGGGTTCTGACGAACAGCCCGATCTCCTCGGGCTTGGTGCCGTCGCGCATGGCGGCTTCGATGAAGCTCGCCACGGCGGAGATTTCACCCTCCTCGCTGTCGTGTAGAGATATCGTAGGAACCGGACCATTGAAGACGGAGACCGTCCCGCGGCGATCCTCCTGATGCCCGTCGACATCCGCGACAGGACCTGAGAACAACCGATCAGCGGCCTCACGAATTTGGTGTGATGTCCGGTAGTTGACTTTGAGCGTCAGGGAGCGGCCTTGCACGTCTATGCCGAGGCCTTTCCAGGAGAAGGGTTGCTGGAAGATGCGCTGACCGAGATCACCGGCGAAGAACAAAGCGTCCGGGCCGGACGGCACGATGGACTTCAGGAAACGCAACTCGGGGACGCCAAGGTCCTGCGCTTCGTCGACGACCACGTGCGTGAACGGCTTGTCCGATCTCGCGCCATAGTGGTCGGTGAGCTTCTGGAACATGCTGGCCGTGGTTTCGAACCCGCGTGCGGCGAGATCATTCAGAACACTCTGGAAAATCGGCCAGAGCCGTTCGCGCTGTTTGGCGCCCATGCGGTTCTTGCGGCCGAGGCGGGGCACCTCGGCATAGGCCTCGGCACTCTTGATCTGCCAGGCATCGACGACGTAGGCCCACTCCGAGGCGAGGAAGCGCTCCGAGAGCGTTGATCCGGCCTGTGCCTGAGCGGCCTTGACGAGTTGGCCACGGATCAGCTCCTCGCTCGCGATCGCCGGCTTGCCACCAAACACGAGCTGAAACAGCTCGCGCGCTATGCCGTCGAATGAGGCTACTGTGATCCGCGGCACCACTTCGGATGTCTCTCCGGCCAGAATCTGGAGTTTGCGCTCGAGCGCGAATGCCAACGGCTCGGAGAATGTCGTCAATAGCACCCGAGAGCAAGAATCGCGCGCCAGTCGCCGTGCGCGATGGATGGCGACGACTGTCTTGCCAGTGCCGGCCGACCCCGCGACCCGCGCGGGGCCGGCGAACGACCTCTCGACCAGATCGCGTTGCGAGGGGTGGAGAAAGACGATCCATCGGTCCCAGGGATAGGAGAGCGCCTGTTCCAGTTCCTCGACGTTCTCGACGACGCGAAACCGCCGTAGGGCATCGGGGTGCGCGAACGGGTCGGCCACTACGATCGGCGCCGGCTTCTTCAGCGAGCCTGTGGCGACGTACTCCAGTAGAGCTTCGGATGCCTCTCCGGGCAGGTGTGTTGCCAGCTCCAGGAATCCATCCTCGGTCGCGCTGATGATGTCGCCGATCCAGTCTTCCGGCACCCCCACCCCGAGAAGATCGTCGCGCGTCAGCGAGACGAAGGGCGTGATCGGCGCCACGGGCGCCCGGCCCTTGCCTTTGGGCAAAGGCAGTTCACCCGGACGCGGCAGGTCGAGCGGCTCCTGCTGGGGCCGGACATAGATGGGCAATTCCTCGACCCGCTCGCGGACCTCGACGATCTGAATGGCGCCGGTCTTGGGGTGCGCCTCGATGCGTCGGCGCTCGGCCCACTTGTAGGCATCGTCGTGGTGATCGACGTAGGCGAGCAGAAAGCTCTGCGCTGTCTTATGGACGATGATACGGATGTCGCGGTTGACGCGCACGGACCAGAAGTTCGGGTCCTTCGAGGTATCGATCCGATGAAGCTGAAGCCCTGGATTGGTCGGATTGGTCTGCAGATCGAACGCCGACGTTTTGACCGCCTTCTGCTCGTCGCGCGTGAGCCTGCCGAGGGCGAACGTGAAGGTATCGGCGATGCGAAATTCCATACGTGTGCCTCCCTCAGCTCCTTGCCTCGCCTCGGAGTATGAGGCCAAGCAGAAACCCAAGTGCGAATGCGCCCGCGACCCATGCCCAGAAGTACGTGCCTGCTACTCCGAAGAAATCGACAAACCATTTCGTGCCGCTTACTGCGTACGACAGTCCAGCAATTGCCGGGAGAAGTGCAGCAATGACCAAGCCGACCGCCGCTTGATTGGGCACATGCTTCTCGTATGCGGAACCCCGCAGAAGCGTGAGAACCTGGCCAAGGTGCTGTGGCCGGAATGCGTAGATGGCAAGCACGAAGCCAAGTATAGCTCCGCCACATACCAGCACAGCCACAAGGCCGAAGAAGAATATCAAGATCATGATTTATACCTGAAACACCTTCATCACCTCGTCGCCGAAGTGATTGATGACCTTGATGGCGATGCGGCCAGTCGACGGGCGCGGGAACGGCCGCGAGGTGTCGCGGTAGAGCGTCTCCCAGGCATCGGGATTGATCTCGGCGCGGAGCGCGGTCTTGAGCGACTTGTAGGGATCGTTGGCGCCGAGGAAGTAGGCGTGACGGACGAAGAAGCTCTCCTCGTTGTAGTCCGTGTCGATGAACCAGGCGGCGATGCCCTTGACGTCGTTCGAACGGATCTGGCCGGTGTTCGGATCGAACACGTCGATGCCGTTGACCTTGACGACAATGGTCTCGTCGCCCTGATCGAGTATGTCGATGTCCGGCTCGCCGAAGATGACGAAGAGGTTGCCCTTGCCCGCGTTCTTCAGCTCGTCGGCC
>DAORNH010000091.1:0-9987 GCA_035440865.1 Hyphomicrobiaceae bacterium
CCGGCGCGGGCGCGGAGAGCCGCCGCCAGATCGGCTGGGTGATCGTTGGCGGAATGAGTATCGGCACGTTGCTCACGCTGTTCGTGGTACCGATCGTGTACAGCCTGATCGGGCGCCGTCACGTCCTGGCGGAGGAGGCGGCACCGATGGTACGCGGCAAGGAGATCACTGCAGCACCGGCGGAGTAACGGCGCTAATGCCGCGCGAACTCGAGGCGTGCAGGCACCGAGAGAAAGCCGCGAAACCGCGCCCGTCCGCCGCGCCGTGGCCGACCGGCGAGCGCGTAGCGTGGGAAGCGGCCGAGGAACCGCTCTATGGCGATCCGCCCTTCAAGCCGCGCGACCGCGAGGCCGACGCACTGGTGCGGCCCTGAGGCGAAGGCGAGATGCCGGTTCGCCCGGCGCGTGATGTCGAAGCGGTCGGGGGCTGAAAACACTGCCGGATCGCGGTTCGCCGCGCCGATGCCGAGCGTGATCGACGTGCCCGCGGCGAGCGCCTCGCCGCCGATCGTGACCGGCGCCGTGGTCATGCGGTTGCCGAGCTGGTTCGAGCTCTCGAAGCGCAGCATCTCCTCGACCGCACTCTTGATGAGCGATGGATCGCCGATGAGGCGCCGGCGCTCCTCCGGCCACTGCGTGAGCAGCACGAGGCCGTTGCCGATGAGGTTGGTCGTCGTCTCGTGGCCGGCGTTGAGAATGAAGATGCAGTTCTGCATCAGCTCCATTTCGGTGAGTTGCGCGCCGTCGCCCTCGCCGCCGATGAGGCGCGTCAGCACGTCCTTCTCGGGGTCGCCGGGCTTTGCCCGTCGCGTGGCGACGAGGATGCGGAGATAGGCGAGGAACTCGGTCACGGCGCGATTGCCGCGCGCGAGCTGCTCCGAGGTCAACACCGGCTCTAGCGCGCCGAGGATGGCGAGCGACCAGTCGCGGAGCGGTCCGCGTTCCTCCCGCGGCACATCGAGGAGATTGCCGATCACCTCGACGGGGATCGCCGCCGCGAAGTCCTCGATGAGATCGACCTCGCCGCGCCCGGCCATCTGATCGAGAAGCCCGTCGACCAGCGCCGTGACCGGCCCTTCCATCTCGGTGACCGCCCGCGGCGAGAGCGCGCCCGCGATGATCCGGCGCACACGCGTGTGCAGCGGCGGATCGTTGAAGACGAGCGAGGTGGTATGGTGCTCAAAGAGCGGGCCGTCGCCGAACTTCGGGCGGAACTCGATCCGCTTGTCAGAGGAGTAGAGCGTCGTATCCTTGTAGATCGCCTCGAGATCGGCGTGGCGCGTGAGGAGCACGCTCCCCGACGCCATGCGGTGCACCGGCCGGAGCTCGCGGAGCGCGTGATAGACGGGATAGGGATCGGCGTAGAAGGCCGGATTGAGCCGTGTGAGGTCGAAGGCCGCAACCACGGCCTCGGCGCGCCCACGCGAGAGGACGCGCATCCCGCGGTGATCCATCGGCAGGCTGCCGGGGTAGGCATCGGTCGACGGCTGATCGGACATGACGGCTCCGCGAAAGCGCAGGTGGCCGGACAGCTTATACCGAAACGCTGGATGATAAGGCGTTCGGGCACGATCACGGCCGCCGAATCGTCATGTTCCGCCAGCGTCGAACCCCATTTCCGTCAGTGAACCGCCCCGGAATTGCCGGAGGCTCCAACGCTTGAGAGACTGGAGCCATGACACGCGGATCAAGGTCTTCGAAGTTCGCGCAGGAAGTGCGCAATCGCGCGGTGCGGATGGTGGCCGACCACCGTGACGACCACGCCTCCGAGTGGCCGGCGATCTCGTCGATCGACGGCAAATTCGACTGCAAGCCCGAGAGGCTGCGGCTGTGGGGGCGGCAGACTCAGCGCGACCAGTACAAGCGGCCTGGCACCGCCCCGCGAATAAGAACTGGTCCCAGCCCTCGCTCCTCGGTCGACGCGCTTATCGCGCCTTAGACGCCACACTAGCCGCGGCTCAGGGCCATGTCGTCGCGATGGATGAGTTCGGCGCGACCCTCGTGCCCGAGAATGTCGGCGATCTCGCTGCTTTTCCGACCGACGATGCGGCGCGCCTCGTCGATCGGATACGCGATCAAGCCACGGCCGACCTCGCGGCCGTCGGGCGCGCGGATGATGACGGCATCACCACGATCGAAAGCGCCGTCGACGCGCTTCACGCCTGCGGGCAGCAGGCTCTTTCCCTGCGCGAGCGCGCGCTCGGCGCCCTGGTCGATCTCGACCGTACCCTTCGGCTCGAGCTGGCCGGCGATCCAGCGCTTCCTCGCCGCCACGGGATCGGACGGTGCGAGGAACCAGGTGCACGGCGCGCCGTCGGCGATCGCCCGCAGTGGGTGCATCACCTTGCCCGAAGTGATGATCATGTGGCTGCCGGCCGCGAGCGCGATCTTGCCGGCCTCGATCTTCGTCACCATGCCGCCGCGCGAGAGCTCAGAGCCCGCGTCCCCCGCCATCGCCTCGATCTCGGCCGTGATCGCGCGCACGACATCGAGGCGGCGCGCATCGACACCCTTCCCCGGCGGCGCCGTGTAAAGACCGTCGATATCCGAGAGCAGCACGAGGCAGTCGGTGCTCATCATGCTGGCCACGCGCGCCGAAAGCCGATCATTGTCGCCGTAGCGGATCTCCGAGGTCGCGACCGTATCGTTCTCGTTCACGACGGGGATCGCCTTGTGGGCGAGCAGCGTGTCGATCGTGCGCCGTGCATTGAGGTAGCGCCGCCGCTCCTCCGTATCGCCGAGGGTCAGCAGCACCTGCGCGGTCGTCAGGCCGCGCGCCGCGAACGTTTCCTGGTAGGCGCGCGCGAGGCTGATCTGCCCGACGGCCGCCGCCGCCTGACTCTGCTCGAGCGCGAGCGGCCCCTTCGGCAGCTTGATCAGGTGGCGCCCGAGCGCGATCGCGCCCGAGGACACGACGATCACCTCGCGGCCCTCGGCGGCGAGTGCGGCGATGTCGTCCGCGATCGAATTGAGCCAGTCAGCGCGGAGCCTGCCGTTGCCGCGATCGACGAGCAGCGCCGAGCCGATCTTGATGACGATGCGGCGCGCGGCGGCCCACTCGGGGCGCGGCGTTCTGGGCACGATGCTTGCTGTCATGGGATTTGAGGTCGCCGTCATTAATCAAAAGATGGTGCGGGCCGATCCGCGCCGCCGCTGATAGCAGGTCGCCTCGGGCTTGGGCAGTCGCATTGAGCGAATGGCCCTACGCTGCCCGGCGAATCCAGACGTGATTGTCGTGGAAGGCCGCGCCGCCGAAGGGTGCGATGCGATCGGCACTCGTCAGCGTGTTGATGCCGCGGCCACCTTCGAAGTCCTCGTTGGGATGAATGCCCTCGACGACGACGACGCCGCGTTGCAGCCCCGCGAACACCTCGGCCGTAAGGCCGATCGTGCCGCGCTCGTTCCCCATCTCGATGCGCTCTCCGTCGGCGATGCCGAGCGCCCGCATATCTTCCGGGTGCATCTTGGCGCGCGGCTTGCCCTCGCGCTTCCTGACCGATGGCATCTCGTTGAACGAAGAGTTGAGATAGCCGCGCGACGGCGATGTCGCGAGCCGGAAGGGATGGCGCGCGTCGGCCTTCTCGATCACATCCCAATGATCGGGGAAACGCGGCATGCCCTGCGCGATACCCCAGTCCCACTTGCGGGCCGCGGGCACGGCCGGCCAGTCCGGCTTGAACTTGAAGCGGCCGTCCGGATAGGCGAAGCCGGACGTATAATGCGCCGTCGCGAACTCCGGCTGGCAGTCGATCCATTTCACTTTCTCGAGCTCGGCGAGCGTGCCCCAGCCCGATTGGCGCAGCGTCCAGTCGATGAGTTCGCGCGGGCTCATTTCGAAGCCCGGATGGTGTGCGCCGACGCGCCTGGCGATGCCGACCAGGGCCTCGTGGTTCGAGCGGCATTCGCCCGGCGGCTCCATGACTTTCGGCCCGAGCAGAATGTGCTGGTGGCCGCCGCCCTGGTAGACGTCGTCGTGCTCGAGAAACATCGTCGCCGGCAGTACGATGTCGGCGAGGCGCGCCGTCGCCGTCATGAACTGCTCCTGGACGACGACGAAGAGATCGTCGCGCATGAGGCCGGCGCGCACCTTCAGCTGCTCGGGCGCGACCTGGGCCGGATTCATGTTCTGGATCAGCATCGCCGTGACAGGTGGCCCCTCGCCGAGGTCGCTTCGGTCGCCGGTGAGCACCGGGCCGATGCGGCTCATGTCGAGCATGCGGATCGCAGGGTCGGCGACATCCGTCCCCTCGATCAGCGTCTTGTTCCAGTGGAAGATCGCGCCGTTGTTGTGGAAGGCGCCCCCGCCCTCGTGGAGCCAGGCGCCCGTCACCGAGGCGATGCAGCTCGCGGCATGCATGTTGTGGGCGCCGTTGCGCTGACGCGAGAAGCCGTAGCCTAGTCGCAAATACGTCCGCGGCGTGGTGCCGACCAGCCGTGCGAACGTCTCGATCTCGCTGACTGAGAGTCCGGTGATGGCGCTCGCCCACTCGGGCGTCCTGGATTTCAAGTGCGCCTCGAGCTCGCGCGGACAATCGGTGTACTTCTCGAGGTAAGGCCAGTTGGCGTGCCCATCACGGAACAGGATGTGCATCACGGCGCAGGCTAGCGCGCCGTCGGTGCCGGGCCTGAGGCAGAGCGCGACGTCCGCCTGCTCCATCGTGCCGTTCTGATAGATGTCGATCGCGACGATCTTCGCGCCCCGCTCCTTCCTCGCACGCACCGCATGCGTCATCACATTGACCTGCGTGTTGACCGGGTTCGTTCCCCAGATCACGACGAGATCGGACTTTGCCATCTCGCGCGGGTCGGGTCCCGCGAGCTTGCCCGTGCCGGCGACGAAACCGGACCAGGCCGGCGTCGTGCAGATGGTGGCGAGCTGGCGCGAGTAGCGCTTGACGTTGCGGAGCCGCTCGATGCCGTCGCGCATGACGAGGCCCATGGTGCCTGCGAACCAATAGGGCCAGACGGCCTCGCTGCCGTGCAGGCGCTCGGCTGCAAGGAACTGCTCGCCGACGATGTCGAGGGCATCGTCCCAGCCGATCCTCTCGAAGGCGCTGCCGCCCTTCGGGCCCTTGCGCTTCAGAGGATAAAGCAGGCGATCTGGATGGTGGATGCGCTCGGCATAGCGCGCGACCTTCCCGCAGATTACACCCGCAGTGTAGCTGTTGCCCTTGGCGCCCCGCACCCGCCCGATGCGGTCCGGCGCCAGCATCTCGACTTCGAGTGCGCATGTCGATGGACAATCGTGCGGGCAGGCGCTGGTGACGGTGCGCAATGGCGAGGGTGCGTCGTTCATGGCCGGCTCTCGCTCGGTTGGCGCGTTCAGGAACACGCCATCGACCTTAGCGGTACCGACGCGAACGAGAAAGCCGCTCCTTGCGCGGTTCTCGCCCTGCGCCACGGACACTTCGCCCGGCTGCACCGGCGACGTAGGGAAGGCGGCGAGGAAGCACTTGCTCTCCGCCGCGAACCTCGGTTATAAGCCGGCGTCCCGACACCGCGATCTGCGGTGACTACGGCGGCTTCACTCATTGACGTGCTGGTTCATCCAGGACGCGCTGGCCCGGCCAGAAATCGATGGGACGAGGCCGCAATCGACTTGGCGGAGCGTGGCGCAGCCTGGTAGCGCACTTGCTTCGGGAGCAAGGGGTCGGAGGTTCGAATCCTCTCGCTCCGACCATTTCTCAACTGAAAATGAAATATTTGATCATGCAGCTGCAATCGCGTCCGTTGACGCGCACGACAAGCGGTCGTGATCAAGGCGGAAATTGCCCGCCGCCACGCCTGTGATCGCGACTGCTGTCAGATCCGCGCTTCTGTTGTGCCGTCGAAGAAGCGGAGACCGACGGGATTGAGGGCCAGGCGGATCTTTTCCTGCGGTTTCACGCGTACGGTCGGCTCGACGCTCGCGACCATGGCGCCGCCGCCGGCCTTGAGGTCCAGGATGATCTCGGAGCCGAGCTGCTCGGCGACCTCGACCACGGCGTCGAGCGTCGTGCCGTCGGGCTCCGCGCCATTCGCCATGCGCAGATCCTCGGGCCGGATGCCGAGGAAGGCGCGCTTGCCGACGTGCGGCCCCATGCGCGCGGCGATGTCGTCGGGCACGCGGATGCGAACCGTCGGCGACGTTGCATAGAGGGCTCCACCCTCGTTCGCGACCGTCACCTCGATGAAGTTCATCGGCGGCGAGCCGATGAAGCCCGCGACATACTTGTTCGCCGGATTGTTGTAGAGTTCGAGCGGTTCGCCGACCTGCTGGATGACGCCGTGGTTCATGACCACGACGCGGTCACCGAGCGTCATCGCCTCGACCTGGTCGTGCGTGACGTACATCGAAGTCGTGGCGAGGCGCTGGTGCAGCTTCTTGATCTCGATGCGCATCTGCACGCGGAGTTTCGCGTCGAGATTCGACAAGGGCTCGTCGAACAGGAAGACCTGTGGGTTGCGCACGATGGCGCGACCGAGAGCGACGCGCTGGCGCTGGCCGCCTGAAAGCTGGCGGGGCTTGCGCTCGAGGTGATCCTTGATGCCGAGGATCTCGGCAGCGTTGGCGACGCGCTTCCTGATCTCGGCCTTGTCGAATTTCCGCATCTTCAGGCCAAAGGCCATGTTGTCGTAGACCGACATGTGCGGGTAGAGCGCGTAATTCTGGAACACCATGGCGATGTCGCGGTCCATGGGCGGCAGATCATTGACGACCTGCGGGCCGATCAGGACCTGCCCCTCCGTCACGCTCTCGAGACCGGCGACCATGCGCAAGGTCGTCGTCTTACCGCACCCCGAGGGGCCGACAAGCACCACGAATTCCTTGTCCCTGATCTCGAGGTCGATGCCCTTCACGGCATGGAACCCATCGTCGTAGCGTTTGTGGATCTTGCGGATGGAGACGTTTGACATGTGAAGTCCTTAGTACCTGGTACTTAGTACTTAGCTGACTATGTGGCGATGGTGCGGGAGAACGATCGAACCATTCGGCCGATCTCGTCGCAGAGTTGATGCAGAGGCACGAACTTACCCTCGGACAAGAGATCGAGCCGCTGGCAGATGAGCAGTTGGGTTTCGAGTTCCTTCAGCGAGCCCTGAGCGATCTTGAGATGTTGTGCGAAGGTCGCGCCTTGTCGCGCAAAACCCTCGGCTATGTTCGACGGAACAGACACTGACGAGCGCCGCATCTGAGATGCGAGACCACAGAGTTCGTCCTTGGGCAGCAGTTTCGAAACGCTATACGTCGCTACGCACTGGTCCATGGACTTTTGCCAGATTTGCAAATCCCTGAAGTTGACCACGCCCGCCATCTGCCTGCCCCTAAGGACTAAGTACTAGGTACCAAGCACTCACCCTTTGACCGAACCCGTCAGCCCCGACACATAGTGCTCGACGAAGAAGCTGTACGCGATCGCGACTGGGATGCTTCCGAGCAAGGCGCCGGCCATCAGCGGCCCCCAGAAGAAGACGTCGCCGCGCACGAGCTCGGAGATGACGCCGACAGGCACGGTTTTCTGCTCGGGCGAGGAGAGGAACACGAGCGCGTAGATGAACTCGTTCCAGCTCAGGGTGAAGGCGAAGATCATGGCGGAGAGGATGCCCGGGATCGCCACGGGGATGATGATGTAGAGCATCGCCTGCCAGCGCGAGGCGCCGTCGATGCGCGCACACTCCTCGAGTTCCTTCGGGATCGCCTTGAAGTAGCCCATCATCAGCCACGTGACGAACGGGATGAGGAAGGTCGGGTAAGTGAGGATCAGCGACCAGGGCGTATCACCGATGTTGTAGGCGCGGATGATTTCGGCGAGAGGGATGAAGAGCAGCGTCTGTGGCACGAGGTAGGTCACGAAAATGCCGGTGCCGAGGAGGCCCGCCATCGAGAACTTGAGCCGCGAGAGCGCATAGCCCGCCAGAACGCCACAGACGAGCGAAACTGCGGTCGCAACGACCGCGATGAAGGTCGTGTTCCACATCCAGAGCCAGAACGTCGTTTCGCCGTGCAGATACTTGAGATGCGCGAGCGTCGGGTTCCAGGTCCACAGCGGCTTGTACTGCGGCCGCATCCACGGAATGTAGAGCTCATTGTCCGGCCGGACAGTGGTGATAACCATCCAATAGAACGGAAAGAGCAGGAACAGGAGGAATACGAGCAGGGGGATTCGGAAGAACACCCACCGGCGCCATGCGGCTCCTTCGATCATCAGCGGGTCTCCACGCGGCGGATGTACATGAGCTGGAAGATGACGATCAGGAAGAGCAGCGGGAACATCGCGAGCGAGACGGCCGCACCCTGCGACAGGAGGCCGGTGCCGATGCCGAGCTGATAGGCGTAGGTCGCAAAGAGGTGCGTCGCATTCGCCGGACCGCCGCCGGTCAGCACGTAGACGATCTGGAAATCGGCAAAGGTCTGGATGACCGAGAACAGCACGACGACCATCGTAACGGGGAGCAGCAGCGGCCAGGTGATATAGATGAAGCGCTGCCACGGCTTGGCGCCGTCGATCGCCGCGGCTTCCTGCAGGTCCGGCGAGATCGTCTGCAGGCCGGCCATGAGCGAGATCGCGAAAAAGGGCACGCCGCGCCAGACGTTGACGATGATGATCGAGAGCATGGCGAGGTCGCCATCACCGAGCCAGTTGATCGAGTTCGTGATGACGCCGGCCTTCCAGAGAAACCAGTTCACAACCGAGAACGTCGGATCGAACATCCACTTCCACGCGAAGCAGGCAAGCACGGTTGGCACGATGAACGGGAGCAGGATGAAGGCGCGCGTGAAGGCCTTGAACTTGAAGTTCCGGTTGAGAAGGATCGCGAGCCAGAGGCCGAGTGCCAGCTTGAAGATGGTCGTCACGAATGTGTAGAGGAACGTGTTCTTGACGACGGCATGGAAGATCGGATCGGCGAGCAATCGCCCGAAATTCTCGAAGCCGACCCATTTGCCGGGCTCGCCCACCTTGGTGTCGGTCACCGCGAGCATGATGCCGCGCAGGAACGGATAGGCGATGAAGAGGCCGAGCAGCACCAGCGTCGGCAACAGCAGGAGCAGCGCAAGATTGCCCTCGCTCTCCAGCGGTCGCCATTTGGGCTTCGCGACGATGACATCGCCGGATGGGGCTGCGGGCACGGCCATGAGGACAGCTTTCCCGTAAGACTTCGAGTCGACAGGTTCAAGCGGAGCGCGACGCACGCCTGGCGCCACGCGCGGCATTCACCCACGCACAATGAAACCCTCGGCCGGTGACGTCCACCGGCCGAGGGCTCCGTGGTTACGATCAGGCGCCGTAGATGGTCTTCAGCTGAGCCTCGCAGGCCTTGACAGCCTCCTCGGCCGCCTGCCCCTTGATGGCGGCAGCGAACATGTTGCCGACCAGATACTTGGTCAGCACCTCTGCGGCCTTCGCATTCGGCTCGCCCGGGTGGCCGGGGGTGGCGCCGAGCTTACCGGCCACGGCGAACGGTGCCATAATCGGGTCCTTCGTCCAGATTGGATGAGACTCCCAACCCGTGGTCGCCGGCGTGTAGAAGCCCATGCCAGTGCTGAACCACTGGTCGTAGTTCTCCTTCTTATGGAAGAAGCGCAGCAGCTCCTTGGCGGCCTTCTGGTTCTTGGAGTAGCTCGGCATGACGTGCGACGTGAAGGTGTGCATGCCGAACTGGCCTTTCGGGCCGGCGGGCAGCGGCCCGTGGAACACATCGTCCTTCAAAGGCTTCGCCTCGGCCGTCTTGTACTGGTCGGGCTTGCGAAGCGTCTCGATGTAGATCGAGGCGCCGTTGAGCGTCGCCGAGATCGTGCCGGCGAGGAAGGCGCGGTTGTTGGAGGCGTCGTCCCAGGCGAGGCCGCCCTCGTCGAACGACTCCTTCCAGGCCGATGCCATCCACTTCACGGCGTCGACCGTCTCCTTAGAGTTGATGACGACCTTGCCCTTGTCGTCGATCTCGGCGCCGCCGTACGACCACAGCAGCGGGTAGGCGAACGTCGGCGGGTCGCCGAACGACTGGCCGA
>DAORNH010000091.1:10082-14103 GCA_035440865.1 Hyphomicrobiaceae bacterium
TAGATGTTCATGGCGCCGATGATGGCCGCCGGCATCGAGAAGAAC
Source organism: Hyphomicrobiaceae bacterium (assembly GCA_035440865.1). GTDB lineage: Bacteria > Pseudomonadota > Alphaproteobacteria > Rhizobiales > Hyphomicrobiaceae > DAORNH01. The sequence continues at coordinate 10,128 of DAORNH010000091.1, forward strand.
TTGCCGCCAGTGCCGCAGTTCGCGCTCGACACCTTGTAGTAGCCGCTCTGCGCCTTGCCCACCTCGTCGGCGACGTCGGAGAGATCGACGAGGCTCTTTGCGTAGAGGTGCGGGTTGTTGTTGAAGAGCATGATCAGGTCGGGACCGGCGCCCGACTGGATCGAGGAGGTGATGCGCGGCTGGAGATCGTTGCCGTTGACGGTCTCGTACTTCACCTTGATGCCGAGCGCCTTCTCGGCTTCTGGCAGCAGCTTCGTACGCAGCAGCTGGTCGCAGGCCGGGATGAAGTCGTTCCAGCGCAGCCAGTGAACCTCCGCCGTCTGGGCGAAGGCCGGCGCGCGGCCGGTGGCCAGAATGCCGGCCATGCCGCCCGCGGCGGCCGCCGATTTCTTCAGAAAAGTTCTGCGGGTCGTCCGGCTCATGGTTTCCTCCCTTGAGTGCCGAAGCGTTGGGCGGTTGTTGCCCGTATTGCGGGCGGACCTTACGCGCCCCAAATCAATTCAACAACGGTCTTGTTGCGATCGTGAGGCGAACTCGGGGCCAAGTCCCGGCAAGTTCCGGCTTGGCCCCAGCGGCAAACGAGGCTAGAAGACCGGCGAGATTTCGGCCGGACGGCGCCCTTAGGGCGGCGCAAGTGCCGGCACATGGCGTTCCTGACCGGGGCGCATCACGACAGGAGTGTCCGCTTGGCCAAGGTGATCGCAAGCTCCATCCGCAAGGGCAATGTCCTCGAGATCGACGGCAAGCTCTGCGCCGTCATGAAGGCCGAGAACATCCACCCCGGCAAGGGCACGCCCGTCACCCACCTCGAGATGCGCCGCATCTCGGACGGCATCAAGGTGGTCGAGCGCTACCGCACGACCGAGCAGGTCGAGCGCGTCTATCTCGAGGAGGCGCAATACAACTACCTGTTCGAGGACGACAACGGCTTCACCTTCATGCATCCTGAGAACTTCGAGCAGGTGCAGGTGAACAAGGACATCATCGGCGACCAGTCCGTCTACCTGCAGGAGAACATGGTCTGCACGCTGCAGATCTATAACGGCGTGCCAGTCTCCTGCGAATTGCCGCCGCGCGTGACGCTCGAAATTATCGAGGCCGATCCGGTCGTGAAGGGGCAAACGGCGGCCTCGTCCTACAAGCCGGCCATCCTCTCGAACGGTGTGCGCGTCATGGTGCCGCCGCACATCTCTTCGGGGACGCGCATCGTCGTCTCGACGGCCGACGGCACCTACGTCGAGCGCTCGAAAGAGTGAGGGCAGTCGTCAGCAGACGATGCCGCCCGCGCGGCGCGAGCGCATACCGTTGCCCCACTTGGCGAGCATGGCCGCGACCTCGTCGGCCGAAAACGGCTTGGCGAGGTAGTCGTCGAAGCCGCTATCGAGGCAGTGCTTTCGGTCCTCGGGGAATGCGCCGGCGGTCACGGCGATGATCGGCGGCGCGATGCGCCCGCTCGATCGGTAAAGGCTTGCCAGCCGCGCGCGCGTCTCGTGGCCGTCGATCCCTGGCATGTGAATGTCGAGCAGCACGAGGTCGAAATGCTGCTCGGCCGCCGTTACGGCGCCGAGCCCTTCCCGCTCGCGAATGACAACGACGCCGAGCCGCTCGAGCAACCGGCACGTCAGCAGCGCGTTGATGTCGTTGTCCTCGACGAGTAGCACACGGCAATCCGGAAGCCTGCAGTCCGGACGTACCGGCCCACTCGGGTCCGGCACGGGTCCGATCGGCAGGGGCGCGGCATCGACCACGATCTGCGTGACGAGCGACTGCGGGCGCACCGGCCGGACGAGGTAGGCATCGAAGCCGAGCGTGCGCAGATGCGGCAGGCGATCCCGTTCGCTGGCATCGATCACGATGATGCCGCGGGGTCGCAATCCGAGCGAGACTTCCCGGACGCGCTTCAGGATCGCCGCCGCCTTCTCCTCGCCACGGCCCGTATCGAGCACCACGGCCTTGATCGGCGACATCGTCACGTGGTCGGCGACACGCACGTCGATGACGCGCCCGCCCGCCCGCGCGATCGTCGCCGTGGTCATGGCCTGCTCGATCGTCCCGGAGAGCTCGACGACGATGATCTCGGAGGCCAGCGCCTTCACTGGCAAGGCGGACGCCGCCGGCATGCCCGGCACCGGGAGCAGCATCGTGAACTCGGAGCCTTCGCCGAGCTTGCTGACGACCTCGATCTCGCCGCCGAGCGCCCGTGCGAGGCTCCTCGAAATTGCGAGGCCGAGGCCCGAGCCGTCGATGCGACGCTGGATGGCGGTATCTGCCTGCACGAACTCCGCAAACAGCGACGCGAGCACGGCGGGGGCGATCCCCGGTCCCGTGTCGGCGATGCGGACAGCGATCCCCTCGCCGCGCCGCTCGATGCGCACCGCGACGCCGCCCGCGTCGGTGAACTTTATCGCGTTGCCAATGAGATTGAGCAGGATCTGGCGGACCCGCATCTCGTCGGTCGGGATGGTCGCCGGCAGGTCCGCGGACATGGTCCAGGCAAGCTCGAGGCCCTTCTCGGCGGCATTCGGGGCCAGCAGCTCGATCACACCGCCGACGCAGTCCGAGAGCGAGACGGGCTCGGCAAGGAGCTCCATACGGCCCGCTTCAACCTTGGAGAGATCGAGGATGCCGTTGACGAGCTTCAGGAGCGCCTTGGCGGAGCGGTCGACGGCGTCGACATAGGTCGCCTGGTCCGCGCTGAGCGAGGTGTCGCGCAGCAGCGTCGCCATGCCGAGGATACCGTTCATGGGCGTGCGGATCTCGTGACTCATCGAGGCGAGGAAGCGTGATTTCGCCTCGCTCGCGCTCTGTGCCTCGTCCCGCCGCCGCGCGAGAGCAATTTCGGCCGCGCGTGTCTCGGTGATGTCGCGGCCGATGATCTCGATGCCTCCGGGGAGGCCGTCGACATCGGGCAGCTCCTTGCGGGACCAGACCAGCCAGCGCGGCTCATCCGGCGGTCCGATGGGTCGGCAGCAATCGCCACCGTCGCGCACGGTCTCGGGCAACTGTCCCGCCTCGCCGAGCAGGCGCTCGGCGGTGCGGTTGGCATATGTGAGATTGCCGGAGGGATCGCGTCGCAGGATGGCATCGGGATGATGATCGAGCAACGCTCGGAGGCGGGCCTCACTTTCGCGCAGCGACCACTCGGCATCACGAACTGTCTCGCTATCCGGCAATGGGGCGGCCGGTCGCTCGACCTCTACGGTTCGAGCCCGGGCCGCAAGTGCCAGGGCCAGAGCCAGAAGGCTGCCCGAGAGGATAATCGCCACGTGCGCGATGCCGATCGGCCCGGCGAGCCGCGTCACCGAGGCCGCAAGCATTGCGTAGCCCGCAATCGCGACGAGGCCATGCGGCGTGAGACCCAACTGCTCGACAGTCTGGCCGGCGCGCGCAAACGCGCTTGCGCGACCAGCACGGGGCTGATCGGGCTCCGGCACGACGGTGTCGCGGTGCTCGCTCGGCATGAACATCCTGTCTGCGGGCCTTGGTGCTCGCTTGCCCTGCACCCTACGCTCCGCATGGTTGCAATTGCCTTCAGCGGGTTGGTTAGCGATTGATCCTCGGCTAGGCTCATTTCGAGACACGCTGGGAACGAGGATGGCCATGGGACCGCTGAAGGGCTTCAAGATCATCGAGATGGCCGGGATTGGCCCGGCGCCGTTCTGCGGTATGGTGCTCGCCGACATGGGCGCTGAGGTGATCCGGGTCGACCGGCGCGAGGGCGCGGATCTGGGGCTCCCGGGCCGCGAGCCGAAATACGATGTCCTCCATCGCGGCCGCCAATCGATTGCCGTCGATGTCCGCACGGAAGGCGGGCGCGAGGTCGTGAAGGCGCTCGTCGCGAAGGCCGACGCCCTGATCGAGGGGTTCCGCCCGGGCGTGATGGAGCGTCTCGGGCTCGGGCCCGACGATCTCGCCAAGGTCAATCCGAAGCTCGTGTTCGGCCGCATGACGGGATTCGGCCAGACAGGCCCAATGG
>DAORNH010000092.1:0-253 GCA_035440865.1 Hyphomicrobiaceae bacterium
TCGGCGGGCGGGCGGCGATCCCATCCAGCCGCCCCACGGCAGCCGCAGTCCGGACCGCTGGAGCCGCACGCGAAGGTGCCAGTGGCGCCGGCGATGCCTCGACAGCCGCCGCAGGTGCCGTCATCGGCGCGACGATATCGCGATGCACGGCCTCGCTGCGCGAAAGGGTCGACAACTCGTCGAGCGCGCGGATCTGGTCCTGCAGCGTGCGTCGCATTCCCTCCGTGCTCGCGCGCGTCGCCTCCGGCAGGCG
>DAORNH010000092.1:273-1002 GCA_035440865.1 Hyphomicrobiaceae bacterium
AGCTCGATGCGCAGCCGGTTCTGCTCCGCCTCGATCTCGCCGAGCGTGCGCGACGCCCGATCACGCATGTCGCTAGTGGTCGTGGAGAAGCGATCAGAGAGCGAGCCGATGCGCTGGTCGAAGTCGGTGGTCAGGCGGTCGAATTTCTGCCTGACGAGATCGATGGTGCCGTCCGCGGACTGATCGGCCTCGGTACGGAAGCGCTCGAGCTCGGCGATCGCCGCGCGCGAGCGCGTTTCGGTGGTGAGCGCGAGCTTGTCACCGACGGTGTCGGCCGTTGTCGACAAGCGTTCGAGCGTGCGACTGAGCTCGCTCTGGCGGGTCTGCAGGGTCGAATCGATCTTGTAGTTGGCGGCCTCGAGGGCGCCTGCAGCATGCAGGATCGTCTGGCCCTGCTTGTCGAAGCGGTTGGCGACCGAGCTGATCTGGGCGAGCAGGTTCTCGGACACGTTTTTGATGACGTCGGCCTGGCCGACGAGGCCTTCGATCGCCTTGAGCGACTGGCGGGTGACGCTCTCGCTCGTCCGCCGCACGGCCTGGATGCCATGCACGATCGATTCGTCGAAGTCGTTCGCCTGACGGCCGAGTGTCTCGCTGATGGTCTTGGCGTGTGTCTCGAGCGCGGTCGTGAGTGCGCGCGCCTTCTCGCTGACGGCGCTGTCGATCGCGAGCGTCGATTTCAGAATGGCATCGTCGAAGTTGGCGAGCCGCGCCTGGAAAGCGTCGTCG
>DAORNH010000092.1:1170-14096 GCA_035440865.1 Hyphomicrobiaceae bacterium
TGCCGAGCGCGTGGTTGAGCGCCTCAGTGAACTCGGAGAAGACCGATTGCAGCTGGCCGGTGCGATCGGCAAGCGCTGTCTGGACCTTGCCCGAGTGGTCATCGAGCATGGTCTGCAGCGTCGCGGTCTTCTGGCCGATCTCGGTGTCGATCCAGCCCTGGTGCTTCTCGAGTGCGTCAGTCAAGGTCGTGACACGGGCGCCGAGCGAGCCTTCGATGCGGTCGGTCGCGCTCGCAAGCGTCGACTCGAGTGCGACGAGGTTTTGCCCGGCACCCTCGATGAAGCGGGCGAGCCGGATCTGCTGCTCGCCGAGCCGGTCGATCATCGAGGGGATCTCGGTGCCGAGATTGCGCAGCGTCTCGCTGACATTGTCGCCGGTCGAGAGCAGCGCATGCCGCTCGGTCGATAGCTCCTTGATGAGGCGCTGGATGCGCGCCTCGTTGTCGGTATAGGCGCGCTCGAGGGCGGCGACCTCGTTGTGAACCAGCGCCTCGAGCTCGTTCGCCCGGCCGAGCGCGTGCGAGACGGCATTGTTCATGTAGGAAACCTGGCGCCGGATCGACTGCCCGAGCGAGGCAATCTGCTGCTCGGCCATGCGATCGGGCTCGGCGAGCCGCACCGCGACCTCAGTCATCGCCGAGGACATGCTTTTCAGCTCCTGGGTGCGCATGACGAGGTTTGCGAGCAGCCAGAAGAGGGCGATGGGAATGAGCAGCGTCGCCGCCAGGATGAGCGCCGTCGGCCGCGCGAGCACCTCGAGCCAGCTCGCCGCCTTGGCAAGCTCGCCGCCGAGCATGGCACCGCCGAGAACAACGGTCAGAAGGGCCCAGACCCCGCTGGCAGCGGCGGCATACGTCAACGGCTTGCGCGACGGTCGCGACTGCAGCGCGTGGATGAGGCCGCCGATGGACGGCGCATCGTCGTTGGCGGCAACCCGTGTCCGTGGCCCCGCCGCCTTGCGAGGCAAAGCAGGCGGCGATGCCACTGGTGCCTCGGCCTCGGAGGTCGGCGCATCGGTCGGCATCAGCGTGTCGTCTGACACGGTCGACAGAATATTCGGTGGAGCCGGAACAGGTGGCGGGCCCGATGTCTGGCTCACAGGCTCGGGCGCGCTCGACGCGAGTGCGGTCGCCATATCGTCGATGGCGAGGTTGCCGCGTGAATCATGCCTACTCGTCATTCAGAGCCGCCCAGCACTCGAGGGGTCGATCTCGCGGTCGAGACAGACCGCCCCACATCGCCCAGCCTTAGAGCATAGCATGCCCTTAGCCGAGCTGCCGGCACTGGAATAGTGTGAATAAGCATCCCCCATCCACCCAGTAGAGCTGTCGTTCTTCTCCCACCGATCATCCCGCCGCCAGAGAAGGGTGCGGTCCGAGTACGGCAAAAGCAAGTCCTGCGAAGGTAGTTGCCGGATCAACTTAGAGAAAGATTAACACCAGACGAGCATAATGCCGCTCCAAGACCACTGTATGTGACGACGACAAGCTCGTGGAGAGGCATCATGACGAGTGCTGCTGCGGCCCTCCGGGACATGCCGACGATCGATCTCGAGCACCTCCGGCGCTTCACGCGCGGCGACGAGCCGCTGATCTGCGAGGTTCTGCAACTTTTTGCAAATCAGGCCCCCCACTACCTGAAAGAGATGCGCGCGACGGCATCAGATCGCGGCTGGTTCGAGGCCGCCCATGCCTTGAAGGGCTGCTCGCGTGCCGTCGGCGCCTGGGAGCTTGCCCGTCTCGCAGAGATGGCGGAGCGGCTCCGCGACGGTGCCTCCGAGCATTGCCAAGGTCAGCGTCGCGCCCTCATGCCCGAGATCGAGCGCACGCTGGCAGCGGCGATCGACTTTGCCAGGGCAACCACGCGGCGCAGGTAACCGAACTCACCAAGCGAGCCCGCTCATTGCAGCGACAGGCTTCGTCGCCTCGGCCTTGAAGAGGTCACCGAGCAGCGCCTCGTCCATCGTCCGGCCTGCCGGCACATGCAGCTGGCTCGCGATGAACAGGCTGTCGAGACCCATCGTCGCCGCGCCGCGCATGTCGGTGCGGATGCCGTCGCCGATGGCGAGAATTCGATCGGGCGGCATCTGCGCGCCCGCCAGATCTGCGAGAGATCTCATGGCCGTCTCGTAGATCGCCCGATGCGGCTTGCCGGCATAGGCGACACGCCCGCCGATCTTCTCGTATGCCTCGGCAAGGGCCCCCGCGCAGTAGACGATCCTTTCGCCGCGCTCGACCACCAGATCAGGGTTCACGCAAATCATCAGGAGGTTGCGGGCCTTCAGGCGATCCAGCATGCCCGCATAGTCGGCCGGCGTCTCACGATCGTCGTCGAAGAGGCCCGAACAAACCACCACCTCGGCGTCTTCCACCGCCGCAAAGCGCACAGGCAGCCCCTCGAAGATGGGTCGATCGTAATCGGGGCCGAGATGGTAGATGCCCCTGGCAGCAATTGGCGCGATGAGGTCGCGGGTGACGTCGCCCGACGTGATGATCGCGTCATAGGCCTCGCGCGGCACCTCGAGGCGGTCCAGCATGCGCTCGACGAACCAGGCAGGCTTCGGGGCATTGGTGACGAGGACGATGCGTCCGCCGGACCGGCGGAAGGTGACGCAGGCCTCGCTCGCCCGCGGGAAACGGGCGATGCCGTTGTGCAGCACGCCCCAGATGTCAGAAATCCAGGCGTGATAGCCGGACGCAAGGTGAGCGATCGAGGCGAGGATCGGGGGCGTCGGTGATCTGTCGAGCATGCCGCGGGGTAACGCCTTTGCGCCGGTTGTTCAAGCGTGCGGGTGAAACTTGACGGGGGGGCTCACTTATTATTACGTGCCGCCATCGTGGTCATTTGGCCGGCCGGCTTGCAGCCACGTTAAACAACTCGCTAAAGAGGCCGTGCGATTGAGACCCTCGACGGGATCGCCGGCTCCGATGGAGGCAGCTATGGCGTCGGATCGCACACATCAGGTCGACCGCACGGATCGAGACGTACGCGCTGCGGCCGACAGCGATGTCGTGCTCGAGACTGCCGCCGCCCGCCCGCTCGCCCGCTCGCCGGAGGTCGACACGCCGTCGAGCCCGGTGATGACCTTCGGCGCGGACGAGGCGCTGCTGCTCGATTGCAAGCAGCTGCTCGCGCCCTTCCAGGTCGCCTACATGACCTACGGCACGCTGAACGCCAACAAGTCGAACGCGATCCTAGTCTGTCATGCGCTGACCGGCGACCAGTATGTGGCGAGCCCTCATCCGGTGACGGGAAAGCCAGGCTGGTGGACGACCATGATCGGGCCGGGCAAGCCCGTCGATACCAACAAGTACTTCGTCATCTGTTCGAACGTGATCGGCGGCTGCATGGGCTCGACCGGCCCCGCCTCGATCAACCCGAAGACCGGGAAGCCCTGGGGCCTCGATTTTCCGGTGATCACCATCGGCGACATGGTGGACGCGCAAGTGCGCCTCATCGACCGGCTCGGCATCGGCCAGCTGTTCGCCGTGATCGGCGGCTCGATGGGCGGCATGCAGGTACTCGAGTGGGCGGCGCGTCACAAGGAGCGCGTCTATACCGCCGTGCCGATCGCGACCGCCGCCTGGCATTCCGCGCAGAACATCGCTTTTCACGAGGTCGGGCGTCAGGCCGTGATGGCCGATCCCGAATGGGCCGGCGGCGCCTATCTCGAGAAGAGCCGCGTGCCGCGGAACGGTCTCGCGGTTGCCCGCATGGCCGCCCACATCACCTATCTCTCGGAAGCCGCGTTGCAGCGCAAATTCGGCCGCAACCTGCAGGACCGGGCCGCGAAGACATTCTCGTTCGCGCCCGATTTCCAGGTCGAAAGCTACCTGCGCCACCAGGGCTCCACCTTCGTCGACCGGTTCGACGCCAACAGCTACCTCTACATCACGAGGGCGCTCGACTACTTCGATCTGGCGGCCGAGCATGGCGACGTCCTCGCCAACGCCTTCCGCGGCACCGAGACGCGCTTCTGCGTCGTCTCGTTCACGTCCGACTGGCTCTATCCGACGCACGAATCGAAGGAGATCGTGCAGGCACTGAACGCGGTCGCCGCCAACGTCTCTTTCGTCGAGGTGCAGAGCGACAAGGGCCACGATGCATTCCTGCTCGAGGAGCCCGAGTTTTTCGCGACCATCACCGGCTTCCTCAACGCGGCCGCCGCAAAGAAGGGGATTGCAGTGCGGCGCGGCTGAGACCGCGCCGGGCTCCGACGATTGATAAAATTCGAACGAATTTCGCAGCGAATACCCTTGCCGCTTCGAACATAATCTTTTGATTTCTCGTCTAGCGTGGCCTGATCGGAACTCTGCCGAGGGGCTGCTCTGTCATGGCGAGCTACACGGGAACGACTGGCAACGACACCGTCACGGGGACGGCCGATGCCGACACGTTTAATATGGATGCCGGTAAGGATGTCGTGCGCTCGGGCGCCGGCAACGACACGATCATGCTCGGCCCCGGCGACGACTGGGCCAACGGCGAGATCGGCGACGACGTTCTCCATGGCGAGGACGGCAACGATACGCTGACGGGCGACGCCGGCAACGACACGATTTACGGCGGCGCCGGGAACGACGGCGTCTACGGTGGCGGCAACAACGACCTTGTCTACGGCGGCGACGGCAACGACAACCTCAACGGCGACGGCGCCAACGACGTCGTCTTCGGCGAAGCCGGTGACGACAAGGTCAACGGCGGCACGGGCGACGATCGCCTCGACGGCGGCTTCGGCAACGACGCCATCGACGGCGGATCGGGCAACGACACGATCGTGGTTCGCGCGGGTGAAGGCGTCGACACGATCAACGGCGGACAGGGCGTCGATGCGATCGAGCTCAGGCTGACGAGCGCCGACCTGACACCGGCGCTGCGCACCGATCTCCGCGGCCTCGTCACGTGGATGGACGGCAACCTCGCCGCCGCCGGCGGCAGCATGACCACGCTCGCCTCGGCCGCGACCGGCGCAACATTCACGGTCGGCGCACTCGGCGTTACCGTCTCCACCATCGAGACGATCAACGTCTACCTCGACGGCAACCCGGTACCGCTTGCCGACATCCTCAACCGCGCGCCCTCCGTGCTGCCTGAGCAGATGCTCGCCGGCAGCGAGGATACAGTGATCTCGGGTGGCGTCGGCGCCTCGGACCCCGACGGCGACGCGCTGAGCTATGTGATCGCCTCCGGGCCCGCCCATGGCGCGATTGCCCTCGACCCGGCGACCGGCCTCTTCACTTACACGCCAGATGCCAACTGGTCGGGCAACGACAGCTTCTCCGTTGTCGTCGCCGACCCGCTCGGCCTCAGCGCGACGCAGACTGTCTCCCTCTCTGTCGCCGCAACCGCAGACGTCCCGTCACTGGCCGTGGTCACGCCTGTGATCGTGCCCGCAGGCGAGATCAAGCTCGGCCTCGGCAGCGACGATCACCTCGCAGGTGGTGCCGGCAGCGACTTCCTGCACGGCGGCGACGGCAACGACGTCGTGGACGGCGGAGCAGCAGTCGCCATCAAGACCCAGCTCGACATCACGGCAGCCCTCGGCGATCTCGACGGCTCGGAGCTGCTCTCCGTCACGCTCTCGAACCTTCCGGCGGGCTCCGTGCTGTCCGCCGGAGCCGCCAACGCGGACGGCAGCTGGACTGTCGGCGCGGACGACCTTGCGGGCCTGACGCTCAGCGCCACTGTCGATCGCGCCTTCTCGATCTCCGTCACGGCGACGGCGAGCGAGGCGAGCGGATCTACCGCATCGGCCGCAGCCACCATCGACGTCGTGCTCGGCCGCGACACGCTCATCGGCGGCAAGGGCAGCGATACCGTGCTCGGCGGTGCCGCAGACGATGCGCTCTACGGCGGCAACCGCCCGGGCGGCACGCCGTCCCTGCCTCGCGCCCCGACCGCCGCCGATAATGACGTCGTCCGTGGCGGCGACGGCAACGATATGGTCTACGGTAATCACGGCGACGACGAACTCTTCGGAGATGCCGGAAACGACAAGCTCTACGGCGGCAAAGGCAACGACCTCGTCGACGGCGGTGACGGCGACGACCTCCTGCACGGCAACTCGGGGGAGGACACGCTCCGCGACGGCGCCGGCAACGACATCGTCAGCGGCCACAGCGGCAACGACCTCATGGTGGCCGGCGAGGGCGACGACAGCTATTCCGGCGGCAGCGGCTTCGACACGCTCGATTTCTCGGCTGCCCTCGGCGGCGTCAACATCGACATCTCGAAGAAGGTCGCGTCCGGCATGGGCAACGACAAGTTCTCGAGCGTCGAGAGCTTCGTCGGATCGGTTCACGACGACACCTTCAAGGGGTCGAGCGCGGTCGATACCATCGACGGCGGCGCCGGCAATGATCTCATCCGCGGCCTCGGCGGCGCTGACGTGCTCTCGGGCGGCGAGGGTGCCGACCACTTCTTCTGGGAGAAACTCGATGTCAGCGCCTCCAAGGGCTTCGATCGCATCACGGACTTCGAGGTCGGAGACGTCCTCGACTTCACCAAGCTCGTGAGCGTCGGCTCGAAGCCGATCGACGATTTCGTCCGCGTCACAGATACGTCCGCGGGCTCGCTCGTCACGGTGAAGCTCGGCGGCGCGATGGTGACCGTCGCCCTCCTCGAGGATGTCCACGGCGCCACGGCTGCGAGCCTCGCCCAGGACGGCCAGCTGCTCCTCGGCTGACGGCTCCGGCAGCACACTCCGCCTCGTCATCGCTCGGCACTCCACCGTTCGGGCGATTGCTCTTCGCTGCGCCTCATGTACTCTCGCGCCGAGGCGGGCCGGGAGGCGAGAATGGCGGATAGCAGCAAGGGGCTCGGCATAGTTCCAGTGGTGGCGGCAGCGGTGATCGCGGCCGCGGCTGGCGCCGGCGGTTACCATTGGCTGATGCGGCCGAGTGCCCCACCAGCACCAGCATCGGCGACGCGCTCGACTGCTGCGGTCGCGAAGCCGGACCCGGCTCCTACTCCGGCTCCGGCAGTTGCGCCGACACCAGAGAAGCCAAAGGTGAGCGAAGCCGAGGCGCTCCGCCTCAAGGTCTTTGCAGCGCACGGCGGCGAGAAGGCTGCCGCGAAGCGCGCGCTCTCGGCAGCCTTCGCCTCCGAGACGCGCGACGGCAAAGTATTCGCGCGCGGCCGCATCTGGTGGCGTGCGCCCGATGCCCGCGCGATCGAGTTCGATGTCCCGGCCGGACCTGCCGGCGGCGCGGCGACGAAGCATCGCATCGTCTTCGACGGCAAGCGTGCGGGCTTCCAGGGCGGCAAGACGGTTACGCCCGAGCTGACCGAGCTGATGCGCCTCGATACCCGCTTCTTCGAGCCCGCGGACTGGGCGACGCTTTACCGGTCGGTCGAGCTCGGCGGAGAGGAGACACTTGGCAGCGAGCCGGCGCTCAAGGTGATCAAGGTCTCGACGGGTAGCATGCGCGTGATCGACTATTACGCGACCAGGACGAGTCTGCTCGTTGCCCGCGATACGGCCGAGTACGATGCAGGATCGAAGTCGTTCAAAGCGCTGCATCTGCGCTACTCCGACCATCGGCCGGTGGACGGTATCCCTGTGCCTCATACGATCACCACACTCGACGATAGCAAGAGTGTGCTCACGGTCATGCGGCTCACGGGTTTCAGCTGGGATGGCCCCATTCCGGATGGCACGTTCACGATGCCCTGAGGCTGCTAACTGTCGACGCTCTGCCGGGAGGAGCCATGGCCCCCATCCGCCATACGATCGGCGCAACGCGCTTCGTCTTTCGGGACCTCGCGGAGCTGATGGCCAAAGCGACACCCCGCCGATCGGGTGACGAGCTCGCCGGCGTCGCCGCCGAGAGCGACGAGCAGCGCGTCGCCGCGCAGATGGCGCTCGCCGACCTGCCGCTCCGTTTCCTCGCCGAGCCGCTCGTTCCACCGGAGACATGCGAAGTCTCGCGCCTCATCGCCGACAGCCACAATGCCGAAGCCTTCGCGCCGGTTGCACACCTGACCGTCGGCGGCTTCCGCGACTGGCTGCTCTCGCGCGAGGCGAGCGAGGCCGCACTTGCAGCACTCGCACCCGGCATCACGCCCGAGATGGCCGCCGCCGTCTCCAAGATCATGCGCAACCAGGATCTGATCCTCGCCGCCCGCAAGTGCCGCGTGGTGACCCTATTCCGCAACACCATCGGCCTCTCCGGCCGCATCGCCACGCGGCTCCAGCCCAATCACCCGACGGACGATCCGGCCGGCATCGCCGCCTCCATCTTTGACGGACTCGCCTACGGCAACGGCGATGCCGTGATCGGTATCAATCCGGCGACCGACAATGTGGCCGCGGTGATGACGCTGCTCGAGATGCTAGATCGTGTGATCAGCGAGTTCGCGATCCCGACGCAGGCGTGTGTGCTCGCGCATGCGACGACAACGCTCGAATGCTTGCGCCGCGGCGCGCCGGTCGATCTCGTCTTCCAATCCATCGCCGGCACCGAAGCCGCGAACCGGTCGTTCGGCGTAAGCCTCGCGCTGCTCGCCGAGGCGCGCGAGGCAGCCCTTGCATTGAAGCGTGGCACGATCGGCGAGAATGTCATGTATTTCGAGACGGGGCAGGGGAGCGCGCTCTCGGCCAACGCGCATCACGGCCTCGACCAGCAGACCGCGGAGGCGCGCGCCTACGCCGTCGCCCGGCAGTTCTCGCCGCTGCTCGTCAACACCGTCGTCGGCTTCATCGGTCCTGAGTACCTCTACGACGGCAAGCAGATCATCCGCGCCGGCCTCGAGGACCACTTCTGTGGCAAGCTCATGGGCGTGCCGATGGGCGTCGACATCTGCTACACCAACCACGCCGAGGCCGACCAGAACGACATGGACACGCTGTTGACCCTCCTCGGTGTCGCCGGCTGCTCCTATATCATGGGCATTCCCGGCTCGGACGACGTCATGCTCAACTATCAGACGACGTCGTTCCATGATGCGCTGTATCTTCGTGAAGTGCTCGGCCTGAGGCCCGCGCCGGAGTTCGAGGCCTGGCTGCAGGCGAACGGAATCTTCGAGGCAGGCGAACGGCCGCGGCTCGCCGACCGTCTGCCGAGCCTGCTCGCGGCGCCACTCAGCAAGGTCGAGGCCTGAGCCGTGGCGCGCGCTCCGAAATCGCGGCAGTCGACGCCCGTGGCAGGCGCCGCGCCGGGACCATCCGTCATAGCCGATCCCTGGACGGCGCTCCGCCGCCTGACGACCGCACGCATCGCCCTCGGCCGGGCCGGCGTCAGCCTACCGACACGCGCGCACCTCGAGTTCCAGCTCGCCCACGCCCGCGCCCGTGATGCAGTGCATGAGGCACTCGCCGTCGCGCCACTCGCTGCCGCAGTCGAGGCGCTCGGACTCACGACCCTTGCGCTCAGGAGTGCTGCGCCTGACCGCACTCTCTATCTGCAGCGGCCCGATCTCGGACGCACGCTCGATCCGGCGTCGCGTACGCTCCTTGAACGACGTGCGGCTGCGCGCCCAGACACACCCAGGCGGCGGAGGCCCTCCGCTGACCTCGCCATCGTCATCGCCGACGGCCTCTCCGCGCTCGCGGTCGCCCGCAATGCCGCACCGCTGATCTCCGCGGTCCTGCCGCATGCGACACGCGAAGGCTGGACGCTCGCGCCGGTCGCGATCGTCGAGCAGGGGCGCGTCGCCATCGGCGACGAGATCGGTGCGCTGATCGGTGCCCGGGCCGCCGTCGTACTGATCGGCGAGCGTCCGGGCCTCTCCTCGCCCGACAGCCTCGGCGTCTACCTCACCTTCGACCCGAAGCCCGGCCGCACGGATGCCGAGCGCAACTGCATCTCCAATATCCGCAAGGGCGGCCTCGCGCCCGCGTCCGCCGCCCGAACGCTCGCCTACCTCGTCCGCGAGGCGCTCGCCCGCAAGTTCACCGGCGTTGAGCTCAAGGACGAGAGCGCGCCGCCACCGTCCGCCATCCGCAAGGCGCCGCGCAACTTTCTTCTCGAGTGACGGCACGCCGCCGCAGAGTTAGCCTGCGGCGACTACAGTGGGCCGAGGACCGCCATGCCGCAGGATATCGCGCCGCCGAGCGCACTCGCATTCCCGCCGCTCGATCGGAGCGTCACCAAGGCCGAGTGGGCGGCCCGCGTCGACCTCGCCGCCTGCTATCGGCTCGTCGATCATTTCGACATGTCGGACATGATCTACACCCACATCTCCGTGCGCCATCCCGAGCGGCCGGACCGTTTCCTCCTCAATCAGCACGGCCTCCTGTTCGGCGAGATGACCGCCTCCTCGTTCCTCGAGGTGGATGTCACCGGCAAGATCCACCGCCACCCCGACCCATCGCGCGGCTACGGCTTGCACGCCGCCGGATTCGTCATTCACAGCGCGATCTACAAGGCACGGCCGGACGTCGGCGCCGTGCTGCACACGCACACCATTGCCGGCATGGCGCTTTCCTCGCTCGCCTGCGGTCTGACACCACTGACTCAGACCTCGCACCGCTTCTATGGCCGTGTCGCCTACCACGACTTCAACGGCCCCGAGCGCGATCCCGCCGAGCGCGAAAAGCTCGCCAAGAGCCTGGGCAGCCTCGACGTGATGATCCTGCGCAACCACGGCCTCCTGACCGTTGGACCAACTGTCCCCGAGGCCTTCAATCGCATGTACGGCCTCGAGCGCGCCGCCAAAGCGCAGCTCGCCGCCATGGCCTGCAATACACCCCTCGAAATGCCCTCGGACGACGTCATCGCCAAGTCGACGGCCATGTACGCTCCCGGCGCCACACGATCCTATGGCATTCTCGAGTGGCCCGGCTTGTTGCGCCTCCTCGACCGGAATGATCCCTCCTACCGGAGCTGACCGGCGCTTCAGCCGACGCAGCGCCGTCGGCGTGACTGCACGTCGCCTATGCGCCAGCGCACCTTTACAGCCGCGGCGTCGCATCCGATGACAGACGCTCGATTCCCTCCGAGCTGAGGCCGCCACGCGATGGTCACGGACGTCTCTCGCCCCGCCGAAGTCCGCGACCGTCGGGAGCTCGCAACGCTGAGCTCCGTCTGCCTCGCGCACTGGGTGAGCCATGTGCACATCCTGGTGCTGGCACTGCTCATCCCGCTCCTCAACAAGGAACTCGGCGTCGGCTTCCTCGATCTCGGTGTCGCGATCACGATCTTCAGCATCGTCTCGGGACTGACACAGGCGCCGGTCGGCTTCCTCGTCGACCGGCTCGGACCGCGGCGCATCCTCACCCTCGGCCTCTGCCTCGGTGGGCTTGCCTTCATCGTTCTCGGCCTCGCATTGAGCTATCCGGCGCTGCTCGCCTGCGCCGCCATCGCCGGCCTCGCCAACAGTGTCTACCACCCCTGCGACTACGCCATCCTCGCCGCGGGCATCGACGACAAGCGCATGGGCCGAGCATTCTCGATCCACACCTTCTCGGGTTTCCTCGGCAGCGCTATGGCGCCAGGTATGGTGCTCTTCGCCGTGTCGTGGTTCGGGATCAAGGCGGCATTGGTGCTCATGGGTCTGCTCGGCCCGCTCGCCGCCGCGATCCTGCTGCTCGTGCCGGACGTGGTCGCAAAGCCGGCAGCCACTGCGACAGGCAAGGCGGCCGGCTCGCTCGCGAGCGTGCTGTCGCCTGCGATCATCGCGCTCATGGTGTTCTTCACGCTGCTGAGCCTATCGACCAGCGGCATCTCGAACTTTGCCGTATCAGCGCTGAACCTTGCCTATGACGTCTCATTCTCGGCTGCCAATGTGGCACTGACTGGCTTTCTCGGCGCCGGAGCGCTCGGCGTACTCGCGGGCGGCTATCTCGCCGACAGGACGACGCGGCATGGCCAGGTCGCTGCCGCCTGCTTCACCGCCAACGCCGTCATCGTGCTTCTCATCGGCCTGCTGCCGATGCACATCATCGTGCTCGTTCCGACGCTGACGCTCGCCGGATTCCTGTGGGGCATCATCGCGCCCTCGCGCGATATGCTCGTGCGCAAGGCGGCGCCGCCTGGAGCCGCAGGTCGGGCCTTCGGCATCGTCTCGACCGGCTTCAATATCGGCGGCATCATCGGCCCGCTGCTCTACGGCTGGATCATGGACATGAAGATGCCGCGGACAGTGTTTCTGGTGGCCGCTGCATTCATGATTGCGACGGTGCTGCTTGCGCTCGTCACAGACCATCGACAGTCTCGGGCAACCGCGAACTGAGCATGCTTCCTCAGGCCCTGCCACATCCAGGCCTGGGGAACAGCTGCCACACACGTTGCGCCCAAGCACCACCAGAGTGCTCAGGTTATTGGCATTTCGGGAAAAATCCGTGTAGACACGGCGAACCGGATTGCCACGCACGGCTCGTGAGACAAGGCCCATGCCCGCGAAGCGCATCATCTGTGTCGGCCACGCGGCGCTCGACCGGATCTATCGCATCAGCGAGTTTCCTAAAGCCCCGACCAAGGTGCGCGCGCTCGAGCACGTCGAGGTCGGCGGCGGCATGGCCGCGAACGCGGCGGTCGCGATTGCCCGCCTCGGCGGCAAGTCGGAGCTGTGGAGCCGTGTCGGCGACGACGCCGCCGGTCAGACGATCCGCGCAGGGCTCCGCGCCGAGAAGGTCGACATCCGCTACGTGCACGCCTTCGAGGACGCCCGCTCGTCCACCTCGGCGATCATCGTCGACGACCACGGCGAGCGCCTCATCGTCGGCCAGCGCGACATCACCACTCCGACGAGCACGAGCTGGTTGCCGCTCGAGCGCGTCACCGAGGCCGACGCGGTGCTCGGCGACGTGCGCTGGCTCGAGGCGCTGAGAGCGGTCTTCACGCGCGCACGCGACGCCGGCGTCCCGACCATCCTCGACGGCGATGTCGGAGCCCGCGAGGCGCTTCCCGAGATCCTGCCGCTGGTCGACTATGCGGTGTTCTCGGCAACGGCGCTGCGCGAACTCGAGGCGGGCGGCACGGACG